>NZ_SOGH01000025.1:0-114815 GCF_004402305.1 Cryobacterium sp. TMB3-10
CCTTCACCAACGAGACGGCGTCAGGCTGGCAGACCGCGCAGCTGGCGACACCCGTGGTCTTGACCGCCGGCCAGACCTACGTGGTGTCCTACTTCGCACCCAACGGCCGGTACTCCGCGACGCCGAACTACTTCGCCACCCCGCGCACCGTCGGTCCGCTGACCGCCGGCACGACGTCCAACGGCCGGTACCTCTACGGACCCGCCGGCGGCTTCCCGACCAACAGCTGGCAGGCGGAGAACTACTTCGTCGACGTGGTTTTCACACGATCCGGCTAGAGAATTCGGTTTCACCGAACCCGCGGTGNTTTCACACGATCCGGCTAGAGAATTCGGTTTCACCGAACCCGCGGTGAAGCCTCGCATGACAGGCCCGTCACCCGAGCGGTCCTGAACGCCCACAACACCCTGGGGGTATCAGTGAACACGAAACTTCGAATCGCCGTCGTCGGCGCCGGATACTGGGGGCCGAACCTCGCCCGCAACTTCCGAGCTAACCCGGAATGGGACCTGGTCGCGATCTGTGACCTCGACAGGGACCGCGCCCAACGGGTCGCCGACGGTGTCGGCGGCGCCCGCGTGGTGACATCGCTCAAGGACCTGCTGGAATCCGATGACATCGACGCCGTGGCTATTGCCACGCCGGCCTCCACCCACCACGGCATCGCCAGGGCCGCCCTGAGCGCAGGCAAGCACGTGATGGTGGAGAAACCTCTCGCCGACACCGGGGTCAAGGGCCGGGACATGGTTCGAGTGGCCGCCGACAGGGGACTGGTCCTCATGGCCGACCACACCTACTGCTACACGCCCGCCGTCCTGAAGATCCGGGAGCTTGTCGCGGAGGGAGCGCTCGGCGACATCCTGTTCATCGATTCGGTGCGCGTGAACCTCGGCCTGATCCAGCCCGACGTCGACGTTTTCTGGGACCTCGCCCCTCACGACCTGTCTATCATCGACTTCGTGCTTCCCGGCGGGCTGCGGCCGCTGTCGGTGTCGGCCCACGGCGCTGATCCGCTGGGGGCGGGTAAGGCGTGCGTGGGATACCTCGCGCTGCCGTTGGCGAACGGGGCGATGGCCCACGTGCACGTGAACTGGCTCAGCCCCACCAAGATTCGCCAGATGATCATCGGCGGCACCAAACGAACCCTGGTCTGGGACGACTTGAACCCGCAACAACGGGTCAGCGTCTACGACCGCGGCGTCGACCTGTCGCTGCAGGCCGTCGGCGGGGAGGCGCGTCGGGAGTCGACGATCTCCTATCGGTTGGGTGACACGTGGTCGCCCGCCCTCCCCGAACACGAGGCCCTCGGTGCGATGGCGACGGAGTTCGCCCGCAGCATCCGGGAGAAACGTCCCGCCAGGACCGACGGGGAGTCGGGACTGCGGGTACTGGCGGTGCTGGAGGCGGCGACCAGGAGCCTGGCGGCGGCCGAACTCGCACCCGTTGCCGACATCCGTGCCAGTGCCGATGACCTGAGCCTGATCGGTGAGGCGTCATGAGCGCCCTGGTCGGAGCGACTGTCCTTGTCACCGGCGGCGCCGGCACCATCGGATCGGCTATCGTCGACCAGCTCCTTGATGCCGGTGCGGCGCACATTGACGTGCTCGACAACCTGGTCAGGGGCCGGCGCGACAACCTCGCCGGGGCCCTGGCGTCTGGCCGGGTGACTCTGGTGGAGGGCGACCTACGTGACCGTGACCTGGTCCATGACATCGTCGCGGGCAAGGACCTGGTCTTCCACGAGGCAGCACTCAGGATCACTCAGTGCGCCGAAGATCCGCGCCTGGCCCTCGAGGTGCTCGTCGACGGCACCTTCAACGTCTTCGAGGCGGCGGCCGACCGGGGCATCGAGAAGCTCATCACCGCGTCCAGCGCTTCGGTGTACGGACTCGCGGAGCACTTCCCCACCTCGGAGCGCCACCACCACCACAACAACGACACCTTCTACGGTGCGGCGAAGTCGTTCAATGAGGGCATGCTGCGCAGCTTCAGAGCCATGCGCGGCCTCGACTTCGTGGCGCTGCGGTACTTCAACGTCTACGGTCCGAGGATGGACGTGCACGGCCTCTATACCGAAGTCCTGGTGCGGTGGATGGAGCGCATCATCGACGGGAAAGCACCGCTGATCTTCGGGGACGGCCGCCAAACCATGGACTTCGTGTTCACCGCCGACATCGCCAGGGCGAACCTGCTCGCTGCGACCAGTGACAGCCGTGACGGCGTGTACAACATCGCCAGCGGGGTGGAGACGAGCCTGCTCGAACTGGCTGAGCACCTCCTGCGAGCGATGGATTCGACGTTGCCGGTTGAGCACGGCCCCGACCGGGCAGTTAACGGAGTGGCGCGCCGACTTGCTGATGTCTCCGCAGCCCGGCGGGATCTCGGGTTCGAAGCCCGGGTCGGGCTCGATCAGGGGTTCCGGGAACTCGTCGCCTGGTGGGCACCCCTCCGCGAGGAAATCGCCGCCGGCCGAACGCTGGTGACCTCATGAGCCGCATCAATGTCATGAAGCCGTGGATCGGCGCCGACGAGATCCAGGCGGTCACCGAAGTGATCGAATCCGGCTGGGTCGCGCAGGGACCCCGGGTGGCCCGGTTCGAGGAGGAATTCGCGACGGCCATGGGCGCCGAGCACGCCGTGGCGACGTCGAACTGCACCACGGCCCTGCACCTGGCACTCGTCGTTGCGGGCGTACAGGCCGGGGACGAGGTGATCGTCCCCTCCTTCTCGTTCATCGCGACCGCCAACGCGCCTACGTACGTCGGCGCCCTCCCGGTCTTCGCCGACGTGGACCTGGCGACGGGCAACCTCACCGCGGAGACCGTGTCCGCGGTCATCACCGATCGCACACGAGCGGTGATCGTGGTGGACCAGGGCGGGATCCCGGTTGACCTCGCCGCGATCCGTGCAGTGTGCGAACTGCGCGGGATCTTCGTCATCGAAGATGCGGCCTGCGGCGCCGGGTCCACCTACCGGGGGCGCCCGGTCGGTGCCGGGGCTGACATCGCCGCGTGGTCCTTCCACCCGCGCAAGCTCCTCACCACCGGCGAGGGCGGGATGCTGACCACGTCGACAACGGCGTGGGCGACCCGCGCCCGGCAGCTTCGGGAGCACTCGATGAGCCTCTCGGCCGCCAGCCGCCAGGCAAGTGTGCTTTCACCGGCCGAGGAATACCGGGAGATCGGATTCAACTACCGGATGACCGACCTTCAGGCCGCGATCGGGATCGTGCAACTCGGACGCTTGCCGGAAGTCGTGCGCAAGCGACGGGAGCTGGCGGAGCGGTACAGCATCGCCCTGGCCGCAGTGCCGGGTCTGCGCGTGGTCAGCGACCCGGAGTGGGGAACCTCGAACTTCCAGTCCTACTGGGTCGAAGTGCTCCCGGATTTTCCCACGGATCGAGAGGGCCTCGTCGAGGCGCTGGCGCATGCGGACATCTCGGCCCGCCGCGGCATCATGGCGGCACACCGCCAACCGGCCTACCGGGATTGGGTCGAGCACAACGTTCCGCTTCCGGTCACCGAGCGCCTGAACGACAACACGCTGATCCTGCCGCTCTATCACGAGCTGGCGGATGCTGAACAGGACCGTGTGATCGATGCCGTGGTGCAGGTCTCGTCCACCCGTCGCCGGGGCGCCGCATGAGAGACGTCATCCTGCTCGCCGCCAGCGGCCTGGCGAGAGAGGTCGTCTCGGCGGAACAGCGTGAATTCCGCTGGGTGGCAATTCTCGACGACGATGAGGAGCTGCACGGCAGCCGCGTGGCTGGAATCGACGTGATCGGCGGATTGGAACGCGCTGCGAGGCACCGGACCGGGCTGCTGATCTGCGTCGGCTCCGGCGCCGGGCGACGCCGGGTGGCTGACCGGCTGGCCGCCCTGGAGGTGCAACCGGAGCGGTATGTCACGGTCATCGACGCCTCGGCACGTGTCCCCGCCTCCTGCACTGTCGGCCGGGGCAGTGTGCTGCTTGCGCACACCGTGCTCACTGCCGACGTCAGAGTCGGCCGTCATGTCGTGGTCATGCCGCAGGCAACCCTCACGCACGACGTGGTCGTCGGTGACTTTGCCACTCTCACTGCCGGAGTCTCCCTCGCCGGGGGAGTCACAGTGCACGAGGGTGCCTACCTCGGCATGAACGCCACCGTTCGGCAGGGCGTCGTCGTCGGAGCCGGAGCGATCGTCGGGATGGGCGCCGCTGTCATCGCCGACGTGCCGGCCGGAGAAACCTGGGCCGGTGTCCCCGCCCGGTCCGTCTATCAGAGGAGCGCAGTGTGAAGACCACCGAACGAGTCCCGATGCTCGACCTGGCCGGGCAGCATCAGCAGATCGCCGACGTGGTTCGGCAGGGCTTCGACCGGGTCATCGCGGCGAGTTCCTTCATCCAGGGCCCCGACGTCGCCCGGTTCGAAGGGGAATACGCGGCCTACTGCACCAGCCGGCACGTGATCGGTGTCGGTAACGGCACCGACGCGCTCGAGCTCGCACTGCGCGCCAGCGGCATCGGCGCAGGCGACGAGGTCATCGTTCCCGCCAACACCTTCGTGGCGAGCGCCGAAGCCGTTCTGCGCGCCGGTGCGCGGGTGGTCTTCGCCGACTGCGACGAGAATTTCCTCCTCGACCCCGTGAGTGTGGGCGAGCGGATGACCGCCCAGACCCGAGCGGTCATCGCCGTGCACCTTTACGGTCAAGCCGCGCCGGTCGACGAACTCCGTCTGCTGGTCGGCCCCGACGTCGTCCTGGTCGAAGACGCGGCGCAGGCCCAGGGGGCGCGGTCCCATGGTCGGCGCGCCGGGTCCCTGGGGGACGTGGCCGGCACCAGCTTCTACCCCGGCAAGAACCTCGGCGCCTACGGTGACGCAGGTGCCGTGATCACATCCTCCGACGCGATCGCCGCCGAGGTGCGTGCGCTCAGTAACCACGGCGGAGTGCACAAGTACGAGCACCTCAGCGTGGGGACCAACTCCCGGCTCGACACCCTGCAGGCCGTGGTGCTTTCCGCCAAGCTCGCCCTGCTCGACGGGTGGAACGCCGAACGCCGACGCCTTGCCGCCCGGTACACCGCCCTGCTCGACGGGGCTCCCGGAGTGGTCACCCCCCGAACCGCGCCAGGGAACGAGCACGTGTTCCACCAATTCGTGGTGCGGGTGCCGGAACGGAACCGGACGTATCAGGACATGAGCGACGCGGGTATCGGCGTGGGCATCCATTACCCGGTCCCGGTGCATCAGCTCCCCGCCTTCGCTGACGTGGCCAGGGGGCAGGGCACGTTCCCCGTCGCCGAACGCCTGAGCGGGGAGATCCTCTCGCTGCCGATCTACCCCGGCCTCACCGACGAGCAGCAGGATCGGGTGGTCGACACCCTGCAATCATGCCTGTGACCGACGCCTCACCCGGCTCGGTCCTCGGCGATCAGGTGCGTAGGGGGGCGCTCTGGTCGGCCGGCAGCACCCTGTTCCTGCGCTTCGCCAACATCGCGATCATGGCGGTCGTCGCCCGGATCGTGGCCCCGGAGGCGTTCGGGGTGTTCGCCCTGGCCATGGTCGTGCAGGGGGTCGTCGTCAGCCTCGCCGAACTCGGCATCTCTTCGGCGCTGCTCCGTAACGACCTCGACCCCGACCGCATCGCGCCGACGATCGCCACGGTCTCGATCATCACGAGCCTCGTGCTGGGCACCGCGATGGCCGTTTTCGCCGACCCTCTCGCTGCTGCCCTCGGCTCCCCGGATGCGGCAGGGCCGCTTCGGGTGATGGCGCTCTCGGTGGCACTCATCGGGCCGTTCGTGGTGCCGGGGGCGCTGATCCAACGCGACTTCCGGCAGGATGTGATCTTTCGAGCGGCAGCGATCGCGTTCGTTCCGAGCAGCGCGGTCCTCTTATTGGTGGCACTCGCCGGTGATGGGGCGTTGGCGTTCGCCTGGTCGCGGGTCGCGGCGCAGCTGGTCACCGGGGTGATCCTCACCATGAAGGTGAAAAAACGCTACTGGCCGGGATTTCGGCGGGATCAGATCGGAATGCTGATTCGCTTCGGACTGCCGCTCGCACTGGCCAACCTGCTCAGCCAGGCGTTGCTCAATGTGGATTACGTCTTCGTCGGCCGCACCCTGGGCGTTGAAGCCACCGGGCTCTACTCTCTGGCGTTCACCATCGCCGCCTGGTCCACCGCCGTGATCGGATCCGTTCTGAACGGCATCGTTCAACCCGCGTTCTCCCGAGTGCGTCATGAAGGCGGGGACCTTCGCGGCGCCCTGCTTCAGGCCTGCCGAACTGTCGCCCTGGTGGCCTGCGCGATCGGCGGACTCACCCTCGCCCTCGCCGAGCCGTTGCTCACCACCATCTATGGAACCCAGTGGACGGGAGCCGCACCGGCCCTCGTCGTCCTCGCCGTTTACGGGGTCATCTTCGTGTTGGGCCTCCTCCTGGCGAACATCATCATCTCCACCGGCCGCACCGGCGGTCTGCTCCTCGTGCAGGTCGCCGCTCTCGCGGTGCTCCTGCCCGCCATGGCGGTCGGTGTCCGATACGGCGGTCTGGTGGGCGTGGGACTGGCCCACATTCTGGTGAGCGCGGGAGTCATCCTCCCGTTGTATCTCCTGATGCTGCGACGAACGATCCCTCGACCGTTCGGTGTGATGGTTCGGGCGATTGCCTGGCCGGTGTGTGCCGGCACCGCGGCCGGAGGGACAGCGTGGGCCGTGGCGATGCTGGTGTCAGCGGCTCCGGCGAAGTTTTTGCTCGGAGGGTTGGCCGGCGGCATCCTCTACCTGGTGCTGACCGCACCGCTGCTTCTCCCGCTTGTGCCGCCGTCGCTTCGCCGTTCCCGAACCTTCGGCCGGGTTCTGGCCGGCCTCGCCTGGCCGTCCAGCTGGCTGGCCCGGCGCATGACCGGGGGGCGCGCATGACGCTCGGGGTGCTCGTCTACCCGCACGACCTCGGGATCGGCGGGAGCCAGCTCAACGCGATTGAGATTGCGGCCGCGCTGCAGCGCCGTGGTCACCGGGTTATTGTCTTCGGCACCCCGGGTGCGCTTGTGCAGCGAATCGCCGATCTGGGTCTCGAATTCATCGCGGCTCCACGACCGGGCCGGCGCCCGTCACCCCGGGTGGCCCGTGCGCTCGCCGACCTCGTGGTGGAACGGAAGATCGATGTGCTGCACGGTTACGAGTGGCCACCGGCGCTGGAGTGCGTCCTCGCCAGCCGGCTGCAGCCATCCGCCGTCGCGGTGTCCACCGTGATGTCGATGGCTGTCGCACCGTTCCTTCCGAAGAGCATGCCACTCGCGGTCGGGACCGAGGCGATCGCCGCCGCCGAGCGTGCCTTCGGTCGCTCCTCGGTCAGCCTGCTGGAGCCGCCGGTCGACCTGACGGAGAATCATCCGGGTGCGGTGCCCGCCGGGGTCTTCGGAGCCGGCGACGACGGTCGGTTCACGGTTGGCATGGTGACCAGGTTCGCCCATCAGCTGAAGCTGGAGGGAATCCTCACGGCGATCGACACCGTCGGAGCCCTGGCCCGGCACGCGGCCATTCGGCTCGTCATCGCCGGGGACGGGCCCGCCCGCGAGGAGGTGGTCGCCCGTGCCGCGCACGTCAACGCGGACTCGGGTGCCGGCACCGTGGTCCTGCTGGGCGAGGTGACCGATCCCCGGCCCGTCTACGAGTCAGCCGATGTGATGCTCGGCATGGGCGGGTCTGCGTTGAAAGCGCTCGCCTTCGCGAAACCGCTGGTGGTGCAGGGGGAGGGCGGATACTGGGAGCTTCTCACCCCGGATACCCTGCCGGAATTCCTCTGGGCCGGGTGGTACGGGGTGGGAGAATCGGCCGAAACGGGTCCGGCCCGGTTGGAGGGCATCCTCCGGCGACTGCTCGAGGACGCCGGTCTTCGAGCGGAAGTCGGCGCGTTCGGCCTGGCAACCGTGCACGGGCGGTTCTCGGTGGAGGCCGCAGCCGTGACCCAGCTGGCCATCTATCGCGCAGCACTCCAGCTGCGGGTCACGCGCGGGCAGCAGGTCCGGCACGATGCTGCGGCCCTGACCCGGTACGCCCGGTACTACGCGGGGAAACGTGTGCGCCGGTTGATCGGAACCGAGCAGACCGACGACTTCAACGCCCGTCCGGCGAGTGTCCGGCCCGGAAGCCTGCCGGTGACGACGGGAGCGGGCTCGTGACACTGCCGTACCTCGTCTACATCGCCGGCGCCGAATGGGATGCCGTTCCGGGAACCGACCGGCGTCTCACGGCGGCGCTGGCCCGACGCATCCCGGTCCTCTGGGTTGACCCTCCGGTGGCGGTGCACAGGACATTGCGCCGCAACTACCGCTGGCCGTTGCCTCAGCTTGTCTCCGAGGGCCCGAACATCGTTCGGCTGCGCAGCGTCACCGTGCCGTTCGCGTCGAAGCGGGCAATGCTCTCCATCGCGGGTGCCCTGGGCGCCTGGGCAGTCCGCTGGGCGGTCAAGAAGCTCAACGCCGACGTGACCGCTGTCGTGGTGGCGACTCCCCGGGCACGGTTCCCGAGACGGGTACGGGGTAGTCGGCTGCTCTACCTCACCGACGACTGGGTGGCCGGCGCTGCCCTGCTGGATCTGCCCCAGTCTGGTATTTCCCGGATCCTCCGAAGGAATGTGTCCCGGGCCGACGTCGTCGCCGCGGTCACCCCGGAGCTCGCCGCAACAGTCAGCGGTCTCGCCGTCGACCGCACGGTCGAGGTCCTGCCCAACGGCTGCGAACCTGTTGTGTCTGCCGGCCGGCGTCAACCCGACCGCGGGGACCCGGAAGCCGCTGCCGCCCTGGTCGGACAACTCAATGAGCGATTGGACTTCGACGTGCTCGAAGCGGTGCTGGCGACCGGGGTGCCGATCCTGGTCGTCGGACCGCGTACTGAGCGTGATCCTCAGATCACGGTCCGCCTCGACGCGTTTCTCGCCGCAGAGACGGTGACCTGGCTGGGGGAGGTTCCGTTTGCGGAACTACCCGGTCACCTCGTGGGGGCGGTGGTCGGCCTGACTCCGTATCGCATCACGTCATTCAACCGAGCCAGCTTTCCCTTGAAAACCCTGGAATACCTGGCCAACGGGCTGCCGGTGGTGTCGACCGATCTGCCGGCAGTCCAGTGGTTGAACACCGACCTGATCAGCGTCGGGACTGATCCGCGGCACTTCGCTGAGCACGTGCAGCGAATCGTTTCCGATCCGGCACGCGGCGCGGAGGCTGAGACCGACCGCCGACGCCGGATCGAATTTGCGGCATCCCACAGCTGGGACGTCCGGGCGGGGCGGCTCCTGGACCTCGTCCTCCCCGCGGGCAGCTCAGGTGTCCCCGCGACGCCACGATCACGACCCGCAGCATCCGGCGCGCTCACCTGAGCACCCGGCAGTTCGGCCATCGCGAGGGAGCAGCACATGCCATCGGAACAGACCACCGTCATCACGGCGAGCCGCCGGCGGTGGGCGGTGATCGTCGCAGCGGGCGTCGTGGTCGTTGTGGCCGCACTGTCGCTGGTGGCCGGCGTCGCAGGACAGGCACGGGCAGAGGCCAACATCTTCGGTTCACCGACCCCCACTGTGGCCGCAGCATCGGACGATGCGTCGGTGGAAGTGGGCGTCCGCTTCACCAGCACCCGGGATGGCTGGGTGACCGGTCTCCGGTTTTACAAGGGCACAGGCAACTCCGGACCACACCTGGGCACTCTGTGGGACGGTGACGGGAACCCGCTGACTCGGGTGGAATTCACCCGAGAATCCTCCAGCGGATGGCAGGAAGCCACCTTCGCCGAACCGGTGCCGGTTCACCGCGGCCACAGCTATGTCGCCTCCTACTTCGCGCCACGGGGTCACTACGCCTCGGATGCCGGCGCGCTAGCCGACCCGCATACCAACGGCGCGCTGTCGGTTCCGGCCGGCGGCGGCGTCTTCCGCTACGGGTCCGGAGGCTTCCCGACCGCGTCGTTCGAGGACACCAACTATTACGTCGACGTCAGGTTCCGCTCCGCCGCCCCGGGTGAAACGGTGCCGGAAGACCACCCGCGGGCCGCTAGTCCCTCGGCCCCGGCCGAATCGTCCTCCACCCCGACCCCGGCTGCGCCCGACCCGATCTCGGTGCCCCCGAGCGACACCGGGACCACGCTGGCCCTTCCGCGGATTCCCTGGGAAGGAGGGCCGGCCTACTGGAAACAGTTCAGCAAGGCCGACGCGGCCGGTTGGGACGACCCGACGTTTTTCCCTATCGTCTCCTGGTTCGGCAACTTCAGCACCGATGACGAGGTCGCCTACGACAAGTCACTCGGCATCAACACGTACAGCGGCATGTGGGATGGCACGCCGTACCGGCTCTTTGCCGACAACGGTGTGTTCTGGATCGGCGGAAAGCTCAACGACGGCTTCACCGCCGACAGCGGCAATTGGGTGGGCCAATTCCTTGACGATGAGGTCGACGGCCGATTCACCCCAGCAGACGGCCACAAGCACCTCCAGGGGTTGGTCGACGCCCTCCCCGACGACGGGCGCTTCCGCTACGCGAACTTCACCCAGATGGTGATCGCAAGTGACCTCCCGCAGGAGGCAGCGCGCCAATACGTGAACGGATACACCGATGTGGTGTCGGTGGACATGTACTGGTACAGCATCCCCTTCTGCGACCAGACCCCGTATCGGGATGTGTATCTGACCCCGGTCGCGCAGGCGACCTGTCGCACCGCGTCGAGCTACGGCGCCACTATGAACTCCCTCCGCGCCCAGGACGCCGCAGACGGAAAACTGCAACCACTCTGGCAATGGGTGGAGAACCTGAACGGCGGTCCGCCGGATGCTGCGCCGAAGTCCTACCTCACCCCGGGGCAGCTCACGGGGGCGGTGATGAACTCGATCATCAACGAAGCCCGAGGGATTGCCTATTTCAATCAGAGCCTCAGTGGAACGTGCCAAAGCAGCAACGTTTTCCGCCAATCTCAGGTCAGCCCGGGCTTTTGTGGCAATGCTCAGGTCGCCGCAGTGAAGTCGGTGAACGCTCAAATTCACTCACTCGCCCCGGTGCTCAACACCCAGTCCTACGAGTACACCTTCGGTCCGAAGCTCGACACCATGCTCAAAACCTATGCAGGGTCGGCCTACATCTTCGCGATGGTCGACGGCTCTGCCGGCCCGGGGGAGCGCACTCTCACCCTGCCGCCCGGGGTCGAAGGCAAGAACGTCGAGGTGCTGGGAGAAGATCGCAGCCTGGCGGTCGACGGCAAGGGACGATTCACCGACGCCTTCGCCGAGGAATTCAGCTACCACATCTACCGGGTGCCCCTCACGGCAGGGGCGGGCAGCGAGTAGCGGGTGTCCGCGGGCTGAACCGCCGACTGCCCGGAGGAGTCCAGCTGTCCTATCGGGTCGCCACCGGCTGACCGGGCACGGGAGGCCCTGCAGCGAGCAGGTGCCGCGCACCCCCAGCCAGGCCGAGGACGAGGAAGAGCATCCCCGCAGACATCGAGAACGCGAAACCGTCGAAGAAGGCCATCAGCAGACTGCCCGCGACGAGCGCCGCGACGAGGGCCTGGGCCAGCTGCCGGTCCAGGCTGTCGGTGGCCGTGCGGCGGGCCTGCGCCGCACTGACGATGCCGGCGACGACCAGGATGAGGAAGGCGATGACGCCCAGGATTCCCAACTCGATCGCCAGGAGCAGGTACTGGTTGTCGAAGATGTGATATTTCGCGATGAAGGTGCCGAATCCCTTGCCGACGACCGGGAACCGGCTCATGTAGTCGATGGCGATGTCGTAGCTGGTCGTTCGCGATGCGGTGCTCGGGTCCGACCCCAGTCCGGTGAACAGACCGCGGATCGTTCCGATCATCCCGGGGACGAGCACCCCGATCGCGACGGTCAGGGCGCCGCCCACCGTGACAATGAGCATCCGGACGCTGCGGGAGAGGGTCGGCAGCATGATGATCAGTCCCACGGCGAGGCCGATCAGGGTTGACCGGGAGACCGAGAGCAGTGACGCGACAGTGATCATGGCGACAGGCAGCCAGGGGATCAGCCGATGCGCCGAGCGATTCTCGACGGCCAGGGCGAGGGCGATCGGAAAAGCCATGGCCAGGACGACTCCGTACTCAAGCGGATGGATCGCCGTTCCCGACGCGCGGATGAAGCCGGCTCGCTGGTCGAGTGCGTCCGAGGTGGGGCCCTCCCACATCGTGAACGGCACGAAGTGCCAGAACTCCAGGAGAAGGTTGCCCGTCAGGAACTGAAGGATGCCCAGGGTCGCCATCGCGCCGCCCGCCCACGCGAGCCTGCGCAGCAGGACCCGTAGTTCGCCGACGCTGGGGAGACCGTCGATGCCGACGAGCAGGATCCCGGCCCACGCCAGCAGTCGCAGGAGCCCGTTGTCGGCCGGGCTGACCTCGTCGGTGGGCAGCCCGCGAAGCATGGCACAGGCGTAGCTGAAGCCCGCCACCGCGAGGAGGGCGAACAACGCCGCGGATACGCGTCGCGGGCCCGGTGGCAGAGGGGACTGACGCTGCAGCTGATGCCAGCACCACCAGAGTCCCGCGCCGAGGGCCCAGAGCGTCGCGGGCCGTCCCGCCGACCCCAGGGCCGTGATCGTGAGTCCGGACGGAACCGCGAACAGCAGAACCACGTACACGGTGAGAACAGTCAGTCCGTCGATCCCCCGATGGGGACCTCGCTCCGTCGCGGCGGCGCGGGTCGCCGCGGGCGCCGGCCTGCTCATTCGGCGTGCTCGGGAGCGCGTGCGTCTGCGCCGTGCTTGACGGGGATCGTGCTGTCGTCAAAGCCGTCCGGGACGCCGGCGAGCACCCGGCGGTCGCCGGAACGGGACAGGTCCGGGTGCCTCGGACCCTGGGGTGCGCCGAGGTCGTCGTCGAAGTCCTCGGTTGCCCGGCCGTCTTCGAGCTCAACGTCATCCGGCGTGCCGGCGGAATCGGCAACGGGCGGATCCAACCGGCGTCTCCTGTCCCTGGACAGCAGCAGCCCGTCCACCAACCCGGCCAGGAGCAGGGTGAGAGCGAAGCCGGCGGCAGCTGTTGCGGCGACGGCTTCCAGCCGGCTCTTCTGGATCACCGTACTGGTTTCGTCTGTGGTGAGAGGCATCGCGGTGATGCGCTCAACCTCCGGAACGTCGGCTCGGGTCTGCAGGGAGCTGAGGTTTGTCTGCACGCCGGAGAGGGCGCGGTCGAGCACCAGGGCAACCTCACTGTTGGTGCTGCCGGTGGCGGTGACGGAAAGGAGCGGACCGCTGCTGGTCGCGATGCGCTGGACGGTGGCGTCCGCGGCCGGATGCCCATCCAACAACGACTCACGCACGGTCTGCGAGGCCATCGTGTTCACCAACACGTCACTGGCTTGGCCGAGGCCGCCGAGGAACAGGTAGGGGTTCTCTCCTTCGGGAACGCTCGAGGCCGCGGGCATGAGGAGCAGGGTCGCGTTGCGTTGGTAGGTGGGTTGCACCTCGGAATACACGACGCCGGCAGCGACGCCGGTGAGTACCAGACCGATCAGCACGACGTACCAGCGCCGTCCGAGGCCTCGCAGGAAGTTCTTCAATGTCATGTCACACGCTCCGTTTGCTGGGCGGTTGTGCCCGGTGAAATAGTGGGCGGCAGGGTTTGGCCGGCCGACCCGTCCTGGCGGCGGGGTCTGGGAGTCCGGCCGGCGAGCCGGTCGACGAGCGTTGCCGCGGTCGCGGCCACGCCGAGCCCGACCAGCCCGAGTACGAGCAGGGCCCTGGCCTGTGTTCTGCGGGATCCGCCGACGTGACTGACCGTGGCCTCGGCCGGGACCCGCTCAGTGCTGATGGCATCCCGGGGGTCCAGGGTGCTCTGCCGGTCGGCGGTGAGAACGTCGATCCGGTCGAGGAGAGTGTTGAGGGTCACTCTGACCCTGTCGGGATCCTGACCGGCGACCCGTACCGACAACACCGGGTCGGGGAAGCTGTACTCCCACTGCCCGCCGGTGTTGGGTATGACGACCTGATACCCCTCGGAGACTCCCGCACCGAAGAGTGGGGCGTCCGGCGAGAGACGGTCGGGCAGCTTTCCGTCGTTGATCTCCTGCTCGATGGCCCCGACGAATTCCAACAGGGTGTCCCGCTGTCGGTCGTCGAAGACGCCGACGGCTGCGGCATCGGGAACCACGAAGACCACCTTCGTTTGCGAGACGTAAGCGCCGCCGGCCTCGTCGAGGGTGACGAACGTGACGCCCAGGACGGCGAAAACGGCCACGACGACATACCAGCGCCGCAGGAGAACTCGCAGCAAGCCGGCGGCGGTCATTCGCCCATCCCGATCGGAGAGGCGGCGGTGTTCGTCGCATGAGGAAGGGTCCTCCACCGGCGACGATCCAGCAGCACGGCCAGGGCGTAGCGATCGGCCGCCCGGTGGGCCCGGAGGGCCGCATGGAGCGTGACCGCAACGTGCACGAGCGCGGCGGCGGCGGGGGTGCCGTGCCGTTCGGCGTAGCGCACCCGGTTCACGGACATCAACGCGGATTGCCCGGCGGACACACCTGAGCCGCCCTGGCGGTGAGCGACGGTCGCTGCCGGGTCGTACCACACCGTTGCGCCGGCGTTCCGGGCGCGGCGGAAGTAGTCGGTTTCCTCTGAATAGAGAAAGTACCGCTCATCCCAATCACCGAGGCGCTCGGCGAGCGCCCGGTCGATCAGCAGGGCGGCTCCGGTGGCCCACTCCACGACGTGCGCGCGCCGGTAGCTTTCCTGGTCGTAGACGGTCTCGGAGAGCCAGCCCGGCCTCCGCCGGGCCCGAGAGCCGAACAGCGCTTCGCCGAACGACCGCAGCACCGTCGGTTCGCGGCGGAGCGACGCCTGGAGGACGCCGAGGGAATCCACCAGGCGGGGAACGACGACGCCGGCGCCGGTTGATTCCAAGCAGTTGAGCATCTCGCGCACACTGCCCGGTCGAACCACCAGGTCCGGGTTGAGCACCAGAATGCTGCGTGCACGGCCGACAAGCCTCAACGCCACGTTGATTCCGCCGGCGTAGCCGCGATTGCCGCCGCTGGAGCGCACGGTGATGTCGGCGTGCTCGGCAAGCACACCGAGGGTGCCATCGGTCGAATCGTTGTCGACGACGACGACGCACATCCGAACCGACGGCGTGGCCTCTCTCAGACTGGCGAGGAGCGGCCCGACGTCTGCCTCGCTGTTGTAGGTGACGATGATGACCGCGACATCGGCCGGCTGGTCAGCGCTGACGAAGGTGTCGCGCCCGGGGGCGGGCGACGGCGACCGGTCGGGCGTCAACGCGGTCATGGCAGGAACGGGCAGGGTCGACGTGATGAGTACACGCGTTCACCCCCTTGGTTCGGATCGGATGTGGCAGGTTTTACGAGCCAGACCCATGATGCAATCGACGGGACCAGGGTCCCCGTCGGAGCAGACAGTATCCCGGTCGAGGCAGACCGTCGGACCCCAAAGAGGGGGTGATTGGCCGAAGTCGTCAGGGTCACGCCGCGAGGTCCGGAGGGAGTGCTCGGCTGGACAGGTCGCGTTCCCAGCCCGCCCGGCCTCGGCTGACGACACGGTGGGCCCTGAGCCGGCCGAGCACCGTGAGCAGCCCGTAGCAGACCACGTCGGCCGCGCTCGCCGGGCCGCGCACGGATGCGACGAGGGACCTGATGCTTCCGGCGGTCGTGGACTCGGTCCCCAATTCCGAGACCCCCCGATACTGGCGGGCGAGAACGGCGACGAGGCTGGCGACGGTCCGGGGTGTGAAGACCCGCACGGGAGAGCCGGTCGGTACGACGACCTTCTCGTCGGAGCGGAAGAGGCTGTCGACGTACGAGTCGTCGGCCGTGACGTCGGGGAAGCGGTCGAATCTGCCGTGCCCTGACGCGTTCACGGCATAGGCACCGGCGCCCCAGACGGCGTCGCGATTGGTCGGTATCCTTCGCCGCGCGCGGTAGTAGCTTTTGACCAGGGCCGACGCGCCTGTGGTGTCATAGGTGTACTCGGGGCGTGCGGCCAGGATGCGCCCGGTCCCGAGAGAGTCGAAGATCGCGCGCACCGTGGTGGGTTCGATCGCCACGTCTGCGTCCAGGTAGAGACGCGGCCAGGCGTGGGCGGCGGCGTCGCCGACGTTGAGGGCCGCGGTCTTGGATGCTGTCTCGATGTCGTACACCGCGACGCCGGGGAACCGGCGGGCGACGGACGCCGTGCTGTCGGAGCAGCCGTTGCAGACGACGATGATCTCCGCCTGGTTCAGGGCCGCCATCGGGGCGATCAGGGCGAGGGTACGTCCGATCGTCGCGCGCTCGTTGTGGGCGGGGATGATGATGGTGCCGGCCGGCGTGGCGGACCTGCCCCACGGGCCGGGCTCTGTCGTGGTGACCGCGACCGGCTTTGGGGGAGCGGCCGGCGCCGTCCTCCAGACAGATCCCGTCAGCAGGGCGCGCACGATCGTGCGCTGGGCGGGGTCGGTCCAGTGCCGGGCGGCGGTCACGGCCAAGGCAGCCTGGAAGGCGAGCGCGTAACCGAAGGACCGATAGCGGCGGGTGAAGCGGACCTGGTTCGCGGCGAGCAGCGCCGCCAGCGCGGGCGTGCGGACGCCGGGGCTGGCTTCGGACCTGATACGCGCGGCAGGTTCGTACCAGATCGGCGCCCCCGTCTCACGCACGCGGCGGAAGTAGTCCGACTCCTGGGCGGCGGTGAACCGCTCGTCCCTGTCGCCGACGAGGTCGTCGACGTCCCGGCGCACCAGGAGCCCGGTGTCGAACCCCCAGCGCACTTGATGCGCATGCTCGTAGCTCTCAGCGTCGGTGTACACCGAGCTGAACCGGCCTCCAGAGCCGGAATCGTCCTTTTCGACGGTTGCGCTGAGGAGGGCCCGGCTCACCGTGGGTTCCTTGGGCAGGTGCCGACGGGTGGCGCCATCACCGGTGAGCAAGCGGGGTACCACCGCGCCGGCGCCGGCGCGGTTCATCCGGTCGACCATGGTTCGCAGCGCGCCACGCTCCACCTCCCCGGTGCCGTCGAGCACGAGCACAGCGTCCGCCCTGCCGATGTGGGCTCTGGCGGCATTGATCGAAGCCGCATGGCCGCGGTTTCGTTCCGTCGGCACCAGGATCACGTCCCGTTGGAGCAGCAGCTCGGGCCGGGAGGTGCGACCGGGGTCCCCGCCGGTCACGATGCAGCGCAGTCGGAGGTCCTGACACTCCGCTCGGAGTTCCTCGAGCAGCGGGAGGACGCTGACTGTGCTGTCGGCGACGACAACGACGGCCACGTCGGCGTGCTCGTCCGGGTCGGCGAAGCCGACGAATCGGTTCTCTGGCGCACCATCGTGGGGGTGGACTCCGATCACCGCCGGAGAGGGTGTCCAGGGGGCGGCGATCGACTCCCGCCGCCGCACCGCGAGGTAGGCAGGTGGGCCCTGCACGAGGTACCGGGTGCACAGGCGCCGGGGTTCCAGTGCGAGCCGCCACGCCCACTCCAGTCCGTGCGCGGAAATCCAGTGCGGAGCCCTGGTCACCCGTCCGGCGAGAAAGTCGACGACGGCGCCGAAGGCCAGCAGCACGCGGGAGCCCGTCGCCAGCCCGTGTTCTGCGATCCACAGCTCCTGCCGAGGCTTTCCGAGTCCGACGATCAGGAGCTCGGTGGCGGCATCGTGGATCTCGCGGGCGATCGCCTCCGACCGCACCGAATCGTTCAGTTCGTCCCTAGCGGGAGCCCAGAGACCGGCAACGCACAGCGCTGGGTATCGAACGGCGAGCTCGGCGAGAAGACGGTCGTGGGTGTCGGCCGTCCCGCCCAGAAAGCCGATGCGGGTGCCGCGGCTTTCGCATAGCGCCAAGATCGGTCCGATCAGGTCGCTGCCGGCCAGGCGCGGCCAGGCGCGGCCGGTGATGCGGCCGGCCTGCGCGGCGAGCGGGGCACCATCGATGAGGTTCAGCCAGGTCAGCTGGCTGTGCCCCGCCTCCGGCGCCGGTCCGTCGTCGTCGAGCGTTCCCGACCAGTCGGCACCCGCCCCGAAGTGATGCACATGGTCGAGGTTGATCGACGTGACCGCCAGGGGCGGGATGTCAGGCGCCTCGAGGTGCTCGGTTATCCGTTCTATGGAGTCGCTGAATTCGAGCAGGTCCACGGCGGACCCGCCGAGGACGATTCGGGCTGTATCAAGAGTCATGTTCGCACCACCGAGGGAGACCAGGCATGGACAAGGGAAGGGAGGGGCGTGCAGAGGCCGGACAACGAGATGTACACGGGCCTGCCTGTCAGTCCTGCGCGGTGAATGCGCCGAAGAGCACGTAGCTGGACCCGCCGGCGACGGCGGTGACGGCGAGGGTGATGGAGTCGTCGCCTCGCGCGAAGCTCAGCGTCGTCGACCGTTTGGCGGCGGTGGTCGGAGACTCCAGAAGACCCAGCGGAGCGAAATGCTGCCGGTAGAACGCCAGGACGTCGGTGGTTCCGAGTGACGTCCTGGCCTCCAGCGCGGCCTGCATACGGTCGCCCTCGGTCGCGACGGACGTGTTGTCGATAACCGACTCCGGGATGCCGGGCATGACGTCCGTGGGGAACCCGCCGACCACGGTTCCGGTCGAGCTGGCGGTGGGGGGAAGCGGCAACGAAACGAACGTGGTCCGGGGCTTCGATGGTGGCAGGATGACGCTCTCAGGCTGCTCAGGGAGCACTTCGGTCGACGTGCGCGGCGCGGCGTCGGCTTCGCTCCAGCGCTCGCCGTCCGCGCCGGTGTCCGTCGGCTCCTCCTCAACCGGAGCGGGCGTCGCACCGTCGGTGTCGGCCGGCGTCGGGGTGACACTCCGCTCGGAGGTCGGTTGCGCGGTGGGCGGCGTCGACTCCGCCACGCTCTGGATCCGGTCGGTCGGGGGCAGCAGCTGCGCGACCACGACGCCGGCGCTGGCCACCAGCACCGTGAGGCCGAGCGCTGCCAGGCCGAGCTGACGCTTGTTCATCGGCGTCGCCGTCGAACGAGGAAGCGGTCGGCTACGAGGCAGCCGGACGCACAGAGGGGTCGACAAATAATGGTTGTGGTCACGTTCCATCCCTGCATTTCGGGTGTACAGGTTCAGCTCGGATACAGCCCGCGGCCGGAAGGGTAAGGCCCGGCACGGACTCGTGTTCAAACCTGAGGCAGGCTCAGGTCCTCACGAGGTGACCATAGCCGGGCAAGCGACGAGCCGCTGTGACCTTATCGGGGGGTAAAGTGACGCGGCTCGGGGCGGACTGGTGTCATTTCGTCGTCCCGCTGCGCCACTCCTTGATTCGGTCGACCCCGCGCTTGCCGACCAGGAATAGCAGGGTGGACTTCACGGCGGCGCGAGAGGATTCCCGCAGCAGCCTGGCTGGCCCGCTCAACAGGCGGTCGCGGAGCAGGTCGGTACGCGTCGGCTGGTCAAGATCGGTGGGCAGGGTGGGGAACAGGGCGGCGTAGCCGTTCGACGCGACGAGCCGGCCGCGAACCCGGTTGCTGACGTTGCTGCCGTGCACGACCTGCAGCCACGCCGGTGGGCCGGATACCGCAACGCTCGGCATGGACCGAGGGAGCAGCGTGTGCCAGTCCGCCCAACAGGTGACGGGATCGTTCCAGGTCTCCCTGACGGAGCAGAACGCGTTGAGCTTGTCGACGCGGAGGAACAACCCGTCGGGACCGAGGATCAGTCCCGACGCGAGGTACAGCGCCGAGCGCGGCCCCCTTGGAGGGATTCGCTGTAGGCGGTCGACGAAATCGGCGGCGAGCCCGTCGTCGTTGTCGAGATTCGTGGTCAGCAGGTCGGCGGACGGTGTGGTTCGCCCAGCGCGGATGTCGTCGAGAATGATGGCCGGGGTGACCTCTGCCCGGTAGATCGGCTCGAAGACCTGGTCCCGCACGAACGGTGCCAGGCGTTGGACGAGCCATTCGGGGCTGTCCGGGTCGAGGTAAACGAGCCAGCGGAAGTTCTGGTTGGTTTGAGCGCGCACCGACGGCAGGCAGTATTTCTCGAAGAGGTCGGCGCGGCCGGTGAGCCATCCCTCGCGTTGGCGCACTCGACCCTCTGGGCCCGGGGTCGGCAGGTTGAACCTGGTGATCAGGACGTGATCGACCGTGGGGGGCGCCGTCGCGGGGTCGTCCAGACGTGTCGCGTTCTGCCCGCGTTTGGCAGTCATGAGCGCACCACCGATGGAGACCAGGCGTGCGGGATGAAAAGGCGAGGTTGGCTGGCCCCGTCGATGGAGATGGACCAGACATCGCTGTCACCGACGACGTCGGTGCGGGCCAGCCCGTAGAGCAGTGTCGAATCATCCAGCCATTCCACCTGGTCGTCGACGTTGCCGGGGGCGGGGAGGAGAGTCTCCACCCCCGTCTCGAGATCGAGCACCGCGATGGACCAGACCGGCGACGCAGTGCCGGTAACGACCTTCTTGTAGGCGATATGACGACCGTCGGGGGAGAGCGACGGGCACTCGGCGCTTTCCCGGATGGCCGTCAGGGTGCGGGCGGTCAGGTCGCCCCGCACCAACCAGGTGCGTCCGGCCGTGGCCGCCGTGGCATAGAAGGTGGTGTCGTCGCTGCCGAAGGTCACGCCCCAGATGTTGCGGTCGGCCGCTGTGATGCGCTCACCGTCCACCAAGAGAGCGAAGTCTTCGAGATTGCCGTAGTCGGTGCCGTCGATTGTGGAAATCGTCGTCTGAGTCGAGAACGCGACCGTCCCATATGATTCCCCGGTCACGAACGCTGTCACGGCGACGAGGCGGGAGTTGGCGGATACCCGAGTGCGGCTGGGGATGCCGGGTAACGGCCAGGTGCGGAGCTCGGCGGCGTCCGCACCGCGCAGGGTGGCCGCGAACGTCGTGACGATCCCGCGGTCGATGTGGAGGCACATCTCCACGACTGTGGTTGCATACACCCTGTCGCACGCCTGGGCCGTCACCGAGCGCTCACCGGCGGGATCGGCGAGCGGGACGAAGGCGACCAGCCCGTACCCGTCGCCGGATGCCGTATTGCGGAACACGATCCGGTCTCCTGTCGCCGCCGTGTCGGTGGTGACCGCCTGCACGGCGTTCCCGCCGGTCCGTCGTTCCTGGGAGCCTGCCCAGGCCACGATGCCGTAGCCTCCGGCTCCGCCGAGGAGCACCGCGCTGACCAGCACGGCGGCGATGGTGCGTTTGCGTGCGGTCATGTCGTCTGCGTCCGGTCGAACGCGCCGCGCAGGACGAGAGCGGCCAGCGGGATCAGCAGGGCGAGTGCGCCCGCGATGATCAGCATGGCGTCGCCGCGGCCCACCGCGAACCAGAGCACACCGAATCCAGTGGACGCGATCAGCCGGGTGGCGGCAACGACGGTCTGGGCGGAGGCGATGGCTGTCGCACGGCTGGCCTCAGACGTCGACTGGGCCGCGAGCGCCGCGAGGATGCCGTCGGTGGACGCATAGAACGCACCGAGGGCTATCAGACAGAGAATCGTCGTCGGAAGCCCGGCAACGGGGACCGCTGCAGAGGCGTAGGCAGACAGGAGCGCGAGATGGCCGCAAACGAAGACCCTGGCGCGGCCGAACCTGTCGGCGAGCTTGCCCAGCGGGATCGCAAGGAGGAGGAAGACGACGTTGGTGCCCACGTAGAGCAGGGGAAACCAGGCCGCCGCGAAGGCATCCCGGCTCTGCAGGACCAGGTAGATGAACCCGTCACCGATGGTCACGATGCCCAACAGTCCCGCGGTGAGGAGCAGGCGGCGCAGCCGCGGATCCCTCAGCTGAGCCCACCTGAACGACGCCCGGGAGGTGCCGGGTGCGGCGCGCTCTGCCGAAGGACGGGTGTTCGGTACGACCAGGCCGAGCACAAAGACGCCGACGATCGCGAAGGCGAGCGATACGACAAAAACAGTGTCGTAGCCGTCCGGGATGGCGAACAGGATCGCGAAGGCGAGCAGTGGCCCGACCGCGGCCCCGACGGTGTCCAGCATGCGGTGCACTCCGAAAGACCTACCGAGGTTCTCCGGGAGCGATGACGCTGTAATCAGCGCATCGCGCGGGGCGGTCCGGACGCCCTTACCGAGGCGATCGACAGCGATGACGGCCGCCAGGGACGTGAATCCGGTTGCGAAGAGAAGTCCGGTGCGGGCCAGGACTGACAGACCGTACCCGAAGAACGCGATCCACTTCGGCTGGTCCCCCCGGTCCGCCGCCCAGCCGCCGGCGATGCGCACGATGGCGCTGACGCCCTGGTAGATCCCGTCGAGAAGCCCGTAGGCGACTGTCGACAGGCCCAGCACTCCCGTGATGTATAGCGGAAGGATCGCCGACACCGACTCCGAGGAGACGTCAGTGACCAGGCTGACGATTCCCAGCGCGATGACGACGGACGAGACCCGCGTCGCGACGGGGCGTCCGGGAGGGGATGCCGTTCCTTGTGCCGATCCCCGGTCGGAAAAAGAGATGTACACGGGCCGGCCGCCGTCAACCCTGCGCCGTGAAAACGCCGAAGAGCACGTAGCTGGATCCGCCGGCGACGGCGGTGACCGACAGGGTCACCGAATCGTCGTCGCGGGCGAAACTGAGCGTTGTCCCGCGTTCGGTCGTGGTCGCCGGGGTTTCAAGGAGTCCCAGGGGCGCGAAATGGTGCCGGTAAAACGTGAGGACGTCGTCGGTGCCGAGTGTGGTCCTTGCCTTGAACGCGGCCTGCAGACGGTCGCCCTGCGTCGCCACCGAGCTGTTGTCGACGAGTGAGTTCGGGATCCCCGGCATGACATCGGTGGGGAACCCGTGTACAACGTCGCCGAGGGAGTTCACGGTTGGGGGGAGTGGCAGCGAGACGAGCGCGGACCGGGGCTTCGACGGCGGCAGGGTGACGTCGACCTGCCCGGGCGGGAGCACTTCGGTTGAGGTGCGGGGGCCCGCCTCCGTATCGGTGTCGGGTGCGGGGTCGGCCTGCGGTCTCTCTGGAGCAGGCGGCACCGTCTCGTCGATCCGCGCGGTCGACGTGGGCGTGGGGGCGCCGCTCTCGGCGGCTGTCGGTGGCGCCGTGGCCGACGGTGTGGATTCCGCCACCGAGCGAATCCGGTCGGCTGCCGGCAGCAGCTGGGCCACGATCATGCCGGCCGTCGCCACTGCCACGGTGAGGGCGAGCGCGGTGAGCCCGAGCTGACGCTTGTTCATCCGGACTCACGTTCTGCCAGGAGGACGCCGTCACGTTCGTAAAAGTGCTCACCGGTGGCCGGGCAGGTCAGCCGGCCGTCCTCAGCTCTCCGCAGCGGGATCCCCGACCGACCGACCCAGCCGATGCGTCTGGCCGGTACGCCGGCGACGATGGCGTAGTCCGGGACATCCTTCGTCACCACGGCGCCGGCCGCGACGAGCGCCCAACGGCCGATGCTGACCGGTCCGATGCAGACGGCCCGCGCACCGATGGACGCGCCCGTGCCGACGTGCACACCCACCGGATGCCAGTCCTCTGCCATTTTGATGCTCAAATCGGGGTTGACGGCCCGCGGAAACATGTCGTTGGTGAACACCACGGCGGGACCGACGAAGACGCCGTCTTCCAGGACCGCCGGTTCGTAGATCAGTGCGTAGTTCTGTACCTTGCAGTTGCGTCCGAGAATGACGCCGGGTCCGATGTACGAGCCACGCCCGAGGATGCAGCCGCTGCCGATGGAGGCATTTTCGCGCACCTGGGCGAGGTGCCACACGCGTGTCTCAGCGCCGACCTCCGCGGTGGGGTCCACGTCGGCGGTCGCTTCGATGAGGGGGTGCCCGGCCGTCTCCGGTGCGGGTATCACGAGCGTCGACCTTTCGCGGGGCGGTGGGAGGCTGCGGGGCAGCCGGCCGCACGGAGGGGTCGCCGCAAAGTACTTCTTTTCACGTTCTATCCCTGCATGTCGGGTGTACAGGTGCAGCTCGGACAGAGCCCGACGCCGGCAATAGCGCAAGCCGGAGACGGACTCTTGACGAGACCTGGCGCACGCCCAGGTCCTCACGACGTGACCATAGCCGGGCTGGGAAGGTGTCGCTGTGACCTTATCGGGGGGCAATTCCGAGTGGGCGGAGGGCGCCGTTGTGTTCGCCGTAGAGCGCGCCGGTCACCGGGCATCTGAAAAGGTCGGGGCCGACGCGATCCAGGCGGGCGCCGCTCTGTCCCACCCAGTGCACCCTCCTGGCCGGAATCCCGTCCATCAGGGCGTACTCGGGCACGTCGGCGGTCACCACGGAGCCGTCGGCCACCACGGCCCAGCGCCCGACGGTGAGGGGTGCGACGCAGACCGTGTTGGCGCCGATGGATGCCCCGGTGCGCACGGTGACACCGACGAGGTCCCAGTCCGCCGTGGTCTTGAGGCGGCCGATCGGCGAAACGGCTCGGGGGAACCTGTCGTTGGTGAACACGGCCCCTGGTCCGACGTGCACCCGTTCCTCCAGCAGGGTCGGTTCGTAGAGAAGGGCGAAATCCTGCACTGTGCACTGGCGTCCGAGGATGACGCCAGGCCCGAGGTACGCGGCGTACCCGACCGTGCATCCGGGGCCGACCCGGGCGAATTCGCGGACCTGGGCGCGGTCCGCCACCGTGCTGCCGGCGCCGAGCACCGCGCGGGGGTCGACGTCCGCGGACGGTGCTATCCATAGCGCCCTCACGGCGCCGGCGTCAGTCGTCACGAGTATCCCTTGCAAGTTGGGAGCCGGATGCCGCGGAGGCTCGTGCTGTCATCGGCCTGACAGGGGCGACAGGTACGAGTGAGTTATTCTCAGGTCTGTTGTGCGCTGCAGGGACCATAGCGCGTGCCTTCCGGCCCCGCTGTAACCACTCCAGGGGTGGCGTCTAGGCCAGCCGGGCCAGCCTGGTGACGTCGTCCCGCGGCAGCACGTCGGCGACGGCGGTGACGGTGAGCACGTTCAGCTGAATTGCGGCGCCCGCCGAGGAGAGGAAGGCGGTGTCTGCGGCGTCCCGGCCGGTGGCGATGCGCAGAAGCGACTGGCGCGGAGCGAGCCCGGTGGCGTCGACGACCTGCCAGGCGCCGTCGAGATACGCCTCGGCCACGGCGTGGAAGTCCATCGGTGACAGGCCGGGAGCGTAGGCCGACACCAGGCGGGCCGGCACGTCGTGCGCGCGCAGGAAGGCTATGACGAGGTGGGCGTAGTCGCGGCAGACGCCCTGCCGGGACAGCAGGGTGCGCACCGCACCATCCGTGGGCAGGCTGGCGCCGGGCACGTAACTCAGGTGCGTGCCCACCCAGGAGGTGATCGCGTTGAGCAGGTCGGTGCCGGTGAGCCCGCGGAACTCGGCGTGCGCGGTGGGCCAGAGATGGTCGGATTCGATATAGCGGCTGGGCCGGAGGTAACGCACGAGGTCGATGTCGGACACCTCTGCGGGCCCGGATTCGCCCGACACCTCGACCGTGTAGTCGATGTCGATCCGGCCGGCCTGTACCGAGACGAGCTGGAGCCGGGTGCCGTGCGCGTCGAGGACGTCCCGGTAGGTGAGCGCGGTGTCGTTCTGCACGATGGCGAGCAGCTCCGTGGCGCTCGCGTCCGCGGCGACGGCGACGGACAGAACCAGCTCAGCGGGCCCGTGTGCAACGAGTTCGAGATGCGCGGAAGCGGAGCGTTTCATGCCCACATCGTGGCATACATCCGCGAACCGTGAGAAAAGCACCCAACCCGTGCCTCGGGTTTTAGGTGCTTAACTCACGGTTCGCGGGGTCTAGCGGGACGTGATCCCGAAGCTCGGGGACTGCAGCTGGGTGAAGTTCCCGACGCTGGCCAGCACCGTGCACTCGGGCGTGATCTGCAGGGCCGTGACAGTGAGCCCGGTACTGTCCACCGCCAACGCCCCGCCGCAGCCGTCGGCAAACCGCACCCCTTGCTCGCCGCCGCTCACCGCGGTAAGTATCTGGGAGGGCTTTCCCGACGCCGGGCTGATGTACATGGGGTTCAGCTCGTCGGCGCCGCCGTACCAGACGGGAACCAGGGTGATCTTCAGGGGGCTGGGCGTCACGACACGGGCCGGAGTGCGCACTTCCACACTCATGAGACGCTGAACCGGGTAAACGGTGCCCATGACGCCCGGATCCTGCGTCGCGGCCGTCGTCGACTCAGACCCGGCGCGCAACCACCCGTCAAGCGCTTCTTGATCTGCGGGCGATGCCGGCACCGTCACGGTCACGTCGACGGAACCTCCTGCCGGGATATCCACCCCTGAGACCTTCCAGCCGCACTCAACGTCGAGGCCGGTGATCGAGGGCTGGTTGCGGGTCGCTGAAGCCCCATCCCACGTGGCCGCCGGGCAGGTGTCGCCCTCGGCCACACCTGGGATCACCTCGAGAAAATCGCCGGACAACGGCGCCTTCTGTGCCGCATACGCGATCGTCACGCGGATCTGGCCGGATGAGGGGTCGTAGGAGGCGGTCCGCGAGATGGTCAGGCCGGTGGGAAGGGCTGTGTCCTGCACCTGTGCGGACAGTTGGTCGCCGGAAGCCTCGGGCGCTTTCTCCCGGTTTCCCGGCACCAAGACAACGAAGCCGACGACCATCGCGACGAGCAGAAGGGCAGCGGTGCCGGCGAGAACCAGCGCCTTACGCGTGCGCCAGAACGGGGACGCCGGGGTTTCCTCAGGCCGGACTTCCACCGGCGGCCGCACCACGACGCGCCGGATCGGCCGGGCGATCGTGGCGCTGCCCGCGTTCCCGAGTTCCGGAGCCTCCGCATCGGCCACGGACAGCGAAGGCTCCGAGAGGGCAGCGAGCTCAGCATCCGTAAAGGCGCCCCGGACCACGGTGGCTGCGTGGTCGGCGGCGGCAAAGTCGGCGGGGGCTTCCCCGCGAGCGATGGCGGGGCTGCCGGCGAGACGGGGAGCCAGACGCCGGAGCGTTGACGCAGCCTCGGCCGCGGTGGGGCGCTGTGCGGGGTCTTTGGACAGCAGCCGGTCGAGTACGTCCCAGACGGCATCGTCGACGGGAATTCTCGGCGGGCGCGACGAAACGTGGCGATAGGCGACGCTGAAATCCGTTCCCGGCCCGGCAAAGGGAGTGCGCCCGGCGAGGAGCTCATAGAGCATGACCCCGGTGGAGTACACGTCGCCCGGAGGCCCGGACAGGCCTCGGCTGATGAGCTCGGGAGGCATGTACTGCGGGGTGCCGATCAGGCCGGTGGTCTGGCGGATCCGTTCGCCCACCACGTCGGAGATGCCGAAGTCGGAGACCCGGACGTCGCCCACACCGCAGTCGGGCCATGGCCGGGCGAGGAGCACGTTGTCCGGTTTGATGTCGCGGTGCGTCACGCCCCGGGCGTGGGCGAAAGCCAGCGCGTCGAACACCTCGATGGTCAGGTGCAGCGCGTCCACGGGACGCAACGTGCCGGCCGCGTTCACCGCATCCCGCAGCGACCCGCCCGCGACGTAGTCCATGACGATGGCCAGCCGCGCGCCCTCAACCACCATGTCGCGCACGGTGACGATTCGGGAGTCCAGGAGCCCGAGCAGTACCGAGCGTTCTCGAACGAACCGCTCGACGAGCGCGGAATCGTCGGCGTGCTCCGGCCGCAGAACCTTCGCGGCGAACGTCTCGCCGTCGGTGGACGTGACCGTCCACACCTCGCCGACAGCACCGGAACCCACCCGTTCACCGAAGCGATAGGACGCTCCCAGCGCCTGACCCGCTTGTGCGATTTGCATCCCGTACCCTCTCGCTGCATCCATCCGATTCTCACGTCAGTCCCGGTCACGGCCCCCGCGGGGGCACCAGACGCCGGGGCTAACCCGCTGGGCTCATCGACTGGATCAGTGCCATTTGTCCGCCCACCCCGATGTACCCGCGCCCCACCGTCAGCGCCACGGGCGCTCTGCGGGGAAGGATCGCGCCCAGCAGTTCGCCGTCGTAGTCAACATCCGGTTGCAGAAGCACGCCGAGGCGGGATTTGCGGAGTGTCTTGGTCCAGTGACTGTACAGCCCGCGGAGATCGGCGGCGCGTCCGGCGGCGATGACGCACAGCCCGGCCCGCCTGGATGCCACCACAGCCGCGATGGATTGATCGGCGTCTTCGAAGCGCTCGGCGTCGTCGATCAGGAGGAATACCGTGCCGCGCTCGAGGCGCAGGGCAGCCAGCAGGGCAGGCACGTCGTCCGCGCCGATGGCCGTTCGGTCCAGCGCGGCGGTGGCCAACGGCGATCGGCGATCGCAGATGCCCCACACTTGCGCCGGACCCCGGTCGGTGGCGGCGCCACGCACCGCTCCGGCCAGGGCGAGAAGCAGCGTGGACTTGCCCGAACGGGCAGGCCCCGCGATGAGCACGTGCTCACCCTCGTAGACGTCCAGGAAGGCAGGGGAGAGGTCCATCTCGCCGACCCCCACCGGGATACGCCAGGGCTCGCCCTCCAGCTGGGGTTCAACACCCAACTCGGGCAGCGTGACCGTAGTGGGCAGGCGCCTGACCATGGCGTTCTTCGCAGGCACGTGTGCCCACTGCTGCCGAACCCGGTCCACCGCAGCGACCAGTCCGATGCCCGGTGTGGCCACGTGCATCTGAAGTGAGGTGCGGGGGTCGACGCAGCGTCCGGGGAACGCAGCGGGGATCTCCTTGCCTCGCACACCGAGCGAGGAGTAGTCGTAGGTGTCTGCCAGCCGGAAGAGCCACTTCTGCAGGGTTACCTCGTTCATGGCCGAAGGCACCGCCTTGGCGCGGGTGGTCGAGACAGCGAACGAGAGTCCCAGGGCGGGGCCGTCCGCGTAGGCGCCGTACAGCAGAGCCAGCAGTTGCTGTCCATCGAAATCCTGGAACTCATCCCGCAGCGACGCCAGACCGTCCAGCAGCACCACGGTGCGGCGGTGGCCGCCGGGTTCGGCGCGGCGGCGCTCCAGCTCCGTGTGCAGATGCCGCAAGAATCGGGCCTGCTGCTCCTTGGCGCCGGCACCCGTTCCCACGTAGGCCACCGTGTGTGGCAGGGCTTCGAGGGGCTCAAGTTCGCGGGAGCCCATGTCGAGAATCATCAGATCCAGGTCCGCCGGATCACACTCCTTCGCCAGGGTCAGCGCGATCGAGGCCAGCGTGGTGCTCGTACCGGAGCCGGCCACGCCCATGAGCATCAGGTTCCCGACGGACATGTCCCATCCCGCCGGGGACTGCCGCTGCAGCGCCGGCTCATCCACGATGGACACCAGGACGGAGGAGTTGCGGACGGCGCCCACGATCGGCAGGAGCGGGGCTTCCAGGCCGGTGAGGGCGCTGGGCAGGGCGGCAGGGGCTTCTTCGGGCGGCAGGGGGAGGAAACCGTCCAGCTCCACCCGCTCACCCAGGGCCTCCGGCCAGACCTGCCGGGGCCGGGCGTACCCGGCCTCAGTGTTGGCTTCGATCACCGCGTCGATGAGGAGGTCGAGGTCGTTCTCGTCCACGTCCGCAGATCGAGGCGTCGCCACCGCGGGCACCGGAACACCGAACTGGCGGATACCGCGCACGTCCACGGTGGTGCCGCCGAGCTGCGCTTGACCGGTGACGAGGGCGGTCTGCACGGGGGTGATGTCGTCCTGGCCCAGTTTTACGTAGGCGCGCCCCATCTGGGCCCGGCCGATCGCCGAGGCGGCGGGCACACCGATGACGTTGGTGGAGTCGTCGCGGCTCTGCACGCGGAGCGCAACCCGCAGGTTCGTGTTCGCGAGGATGTCCTCGCTGACGACCCCGGCCGGGCGTTGCGTGGCCAGGATCATGTGCACCCCCAGGGTGCGGCCCACGGCACCCACGCTGACCAGCGCTTTGAGCACGTCCGGGAAGTCCTTGGCGAGCATGGCGAACTCGTCGATCACCAGCAGCAGCCGGGGCATCGGTTCGGCCGGGTTCGTGGCCAGATAGGCATCCAGATTGTCGACGCCCTCGCCGGCCCCGGCGAACACCCGCTGGCGCCGCTCCATCTCCGCCTCCAAAGAGCGGAGGGCGCGGTCGGCGAGTTGTTCATCCAGGTTGGAGATGGTGCCGATGGTGTGCGGCAGACGTTCGCAGGCCTTGAACGCCGCTCCGCCCTTGAAATCGATCAGGATGAAGTTCAGTCGGGTCGGATCGTTGCGTGCCGCGAGGCCGGCCACGAGCGAGCGAAGGAATTCGGACTTTCCCGATCCGGTGGTGCCGCCGACCAGACCGTGGGGGCCGTCCTTGACCAGGTCAAGGGTCAGGGGCCCGTTCTCGCCGGCGCCTATCGGTGCGGAAACTCCCGTGGGGGCCTGCCACAGGCGACGGATCGTCGCCGCGTCCGGACGATCGTAGCCAAGCAGCGCAGGCAGCCGAACCAGGGACGGCAGGGAAGCGCCGGGCACGCTCAACTCCGGATCATCGAAGTGAGCCAGGCTCATCGCGCAGCGAACGGCCTCGTCCTGGTCCAGGCCCGCCAGGATGACGTCCTCCACCCGGCTCCGGGTTTCCGGCTGGTCCACGGTGGCAGCGGCGTCTGCTCCCACCCTGATGATGGTGGTGCAGCTGGCCGGCAGCTGCTCCTCCGAGGTCGCGATGACGATGCCAGCCACCCGGGACGCACGCCGCTGCGGGACGGCATGGATCCCGGGCTCGGAGCGGCCCATGCCGAGCAGCGCACGAGCCGGCGAGTCCCTGCCCTCTGTCAGCACTTCGGAGTCCAGGACCACCAGCATCGCCGGTGTCGGCAGCTCCTGGACGGTGTCCTTGAGCGCGCGCAGCATGGCCAGGCTGGTCTCGCGGTGCATGGACATCCAGCGCTCGCCGGTGCTGCTGCCGGCTTGGCGGGTGTGCGGCAGCCACGAGGCCCACTCCCACTCGTCGGCGCGCCCGGCGTCGCAGAAAACACCGATCGTCAGATCCGCCGGACCCACGTGCACCGCAGCCTGGGCGAGCAGGGACCGGGCAAGCGCCAGCGCGCCATCGCGGGAACCCACAATGCCAACGACTCCGGCGTCCGTCAGGTCCACCAGGACGGGCGCAGCCTGCAAGCGCGCAGACGTCAAGGAGTCCTTCACTTTCTCGTCGAGGCGGGATCCGCCAGCGCGGTCCGTTTCGGGCTGCCACGGCACGTCACCCGTGCCTGCATGCAGTGCGAGGAAGTCGGGGGAGTCGGCGCGGCGCTGCCACAGGGACGTGGTGGGCAGGGACGCGCGCCGCACCACGGTCGCAGGATCGGGGATCATGCGGTGGAGTCGCGCGGACTCCGCCGCTGCGGCCGTGCGGATCTGCTGCTCGAACTCCTCAAGGGCCTGGGCGAATCGCTTGTCCTCGTCCTTGAGGCCACGGGCGTGGCGACGCTTTTGTTCGAACCACATGCCTACGGCCATCACCGGACTGAGCAGGGCGAACATGGCGAAGCGCAGGTCCCGCAGAATCACCACCATGGCCGCAGCCATCACCAGGGGTGCGAGCACCGAGATGTAGCTGAATTTGCCGGCCGGCGGCACGTCCTTGCGGCTCGGTGGGGTCAGCGGGTCGCCTGCCGGGGCCTGCCCCGGGCGGGGAGGTCGGTTGAACGGCGCCGTTGCCGCAGGGGTGAGGTTGTGCAGGCTGCCGGGCGGCGGTGCCGGAGTCTCATCCAGTGACCGGCGCAGGAGGAGCACGGTGCCTCCCGCGGTGATCGTGGCAGCGCTCGTGACCAGGACGCCGTCATCCGCAATCCGCTCGCCGTTGACCAGAGTGCCATTTGTGGACCCGCCGTCCAGCACGCGTAACCCGTCCTCTTCCCGGCGCAGACGGCAGTGATCCCACGACGCGCTCTCGGTGGGAAGGCTCACGTCCGCGTGAGGAGACCGGCCGATGAGCATCTCGCGCCCCCGTGGGACGTTGATCACGCCGCCGGCACGCTGGCCGCCGGCGAGCGTCACACTCCAGTCGCGCACCCGCTCCGGATTCTGCCACGGAGCTCGCGCGATGCGGCTGCCTTCCAGGAAGATCAGCTCCGAGAGCGGGGTCGCCCCCCGCACCTCGGACTCGTTGACGAAGACCGCCTCATCGGGCGCCAGCCGCGGACCGCCGGCGGTTTCCAGGAAGTCTGCCAGCGTGGTGGACGGCGCGGCGTATGCCACCTCGCACTCAAAACGACGCTCGTCCAAGTCGATCAACACACGCATTAGAGCGGTCCTTCCGTGGTGAAGCTAAGTTCGGTCCGCTCAGGGGCGAGGTCGGGGAGAGCGGGTCAGGAACCTGCCGGCGCCGGCATCCAGATCAACCGCGGGGCGGCTTCGTCGGCCGGTCGCAGGCCCAGGTCCTGCGGGGATGCATAGACCAGCAGCGGCTCAACGGACAGCGCCGCGGAGCGCGAGAAGTCCAGAGCGGGACCGGCGAGGCCCTCGTTGGGCCCGAGCGACAGCGTGCTTAATGCCGCGCCCACCTTCGACGGATCTACGCTTCTGGCCAGCGCGCCGGCCCGCACCAGTGCGATGACGGCGTCGTGGCTGTGTGAGTCCGCAGCCCAGGCGTCTGCGGCGAAGGGGGCGTCGGCGGTCACGTTCATGATGTCCGAGTTGCCTGACGTCAGGCGCACGGCGGAAAGGAAAGCAGACATTCCCCGCCCTTGGGCGTCTTGTTGGAGCGCGGTGGTGTCACCTCCGTCAGCGGCAATGCTGACCAGTTGACCGGAGCCGTCACCGTCGAGCTCGGCGAGCGTAGAGGCGAAGGCCGGGGCCGTGGCACCGTTGGGCATGATCAGGGGGACGGACACGTTTCGCGCCTGCAGGGCCTGGATCAGCCGGGCCAGTCGCTGCGGGGTGGCTGCCACGACGACCACAGCGTCAGCAGGCTCGGCGATCCTCGTGGCTTCGGCGTCGGCGGGAGCATCCTCGGCAGTGGGGCGCAGCTGATCGCCGGTCTGGATGGCGGCCTCCTGAGCCAGAGCCGGCACATCCTCGAAGCCCGTGAGGCTCAGTGTCTGCGAGACGGTGACTGACGCGGGGACCGAGCCGCCGTCTTCGACGAGGAGCACCCTGGTCTTGCCCTGCAGCGCCGTGTGGATGGCGGCTTCGACGGACGGGCCCGACGGTCCGGTAGTCCAGGTGGCCTGTCCGGGTTCCGTCACGTCGGCGTACGGCGAGATGACCGGGATGCCGCGTTCCTCGGCCGCTTTCGCCGCGGCCTGCGCCTGCGGGCCCGTGCTGGTCACGATAACGCCGGCCACTTCCTGATCAGCGAGCGTCTCGACAGCGGCGCGAGCACCGTCAACCGAGCCGCTGTCGTTTTGGGCCAACAGGGTGATGGCAGCGCCGCCCTGGGCGAAGCGCTGCGTGGCGACGACCGCGCCCTGGGCCGCCCGGTTGTATTCGGAGCCGGGCTCGCCGGACTGGCCCAGGGTGAGGACGATTCCGATGGAGAAGTTCTTCGGCAGGCCATCCGCCTTGAGCGCAACAGGCACCGTCACGGCTACCGAAGTCTCGTCGGGGCGGTTGAGGGTGCCGGTGAGGGCGATCGTCGCCGCAGTGACGAGGATGGCGCCAGCGGAGACGATGATCACGAGCCTGCTGCGGCGGTTCATTCGGTGCCGCCGATCTGCAGCGTGTACAGGGTCTTCGACGTCGCGCCGGCCGGCACCTCGAGGTGGAACGCGGGCAGTTCATCGATTGCGGTCAGCGAGGCTTTGAACTGCGCCTGCCCCAACAGCAGCCCGGCGACATCGCGGGAGCGGATGTTGGTGTACCCCTCAGCGTTCTGCGAGGCCAACGCCAGTTGATAATCGGCGGTGTCTGCTTTGGCGGCGCTGGTGGCCATGGCGCCGAGGAGACCGGACCCGTTCACCGAGCGATCACCGAGATCGAGCATCAGCCCGTTGAAGCTGGAGGACAGGAGGGCGTTTGCGCCTTCGACGTCCCGGGTCGAACCGGATGTGCTCGAGGCGATGCTCGCAAGTGATGACTGCGTGCTCTTGTCCAAGGAGGCGGAGAGGGCGTCGCTTTGCTCGAACAGTTCACCGCGCTGCTTGTCGACCGTGCCCGCGGCGTCGGACACCACCTCATCCGAGGTGGCCTTCAACCCGGAGATGGAGCGGTTGAAAGCTGCGGTCACGGCGCCCGCTCCGGCGTCGCCGATCCCGGCAACCTGGCGGACCTGTTCGTCCACGCTCTGAAGAACCTCGGCAGCGGTCTCAGCCGAGACTTCGCCGAGAGACTGTGTGATCTTTTCGCCGAGCTGGTCCTGCTGCTCCTGAAGGTTCACCAGCGCCGTGCTCACCTGGCCGGAGGATTCTATGGCGTCAGCGAGTGCGGCATTCACGGCGTCAAGCAGGAGTCTCGTGTCGGCGACATTGCCCGTGGCGGTGCCGTCCAGCGCCTTCACGGCCGCCTCTATCGCGTCCAGCTTGGCCACGACGTCTGCATGCGCCGTCTCGAGCGCAGCAAACGCCTGCCCGATCAACTGGTCCTGCGCGGCGGTGTCGGTGGCCAGGAGCACGGCGTCCCAGGCGGCCGTCTGCGCCTTCAGCCGGGCATCCAACGGGGCCTCGAACCCGGTTGGCGGGGTCAACGCCGGTGCCGGATTTTCGAGAGTTTCCGAGGTCTCGCACGGAACGTCCGTTAAGTAGGAGCGCAGCCGCTCCACATCCTGGGATGACAGTCGTCCAACGCCGGGCAGGGCGGCGGTACCGGTACCGGGATCGGTATCGGTATCGGTATCCACATCGGCCATCGTGCACAGTTCCGCGGCCAGCTGCTGGCTCTGATTTACCATCGAACCGTCAAGCCCCAAGCCGTCACCCGACTCGGTCCTGGCGTCCTCTGCGGTCGCCTGGATATCGATCAGCTTCTGGCGCAGTCCATCGATTGTGCTGCGGGCCGCCGCTGCCGCGTCACTGGCGGCGGTGACGGAGACCCGGGAAGTCTTGATCGCCTCATCCACGTTTGCGCGGCTCGTCATGTAATCTTCCGGAGTCTCAGCGCCGTCGAGGATCACCGCGAAATCCGTGCGAACCTGCTCGAGCGTGGCAGTGGACGCCGCCTGGTCGGTGATAGCGCCCTGGACCAACTGCGGCTGCAGGTCTGCCACGAGCTCATCGCCCGTCTGCACCAGACCCAGCAGAGCCGCGGTCACTGTCACGGCGGATCCATAGAGAGAGCACGTCATGGAGCCTTGTGAAGCACAATCCTGCGCGGTGGGATTCTCGGGGCCCATCGTGGCTTCAAGGGCACCCGCCACAATGTCCCGGCAGCCGGCGCTCACCGTCGCGTAGGCGTCGAGCTGCGAGGCCATGGTCAGGATGCTGGAGTAGACCGTTGTCGTCTTCTCCGACTGGGTCACCTCGGCGGTACAGCCGACGCCCGTGATGGGCACCGGCGCTGCAACCGCCGTAGTGTCGCCCAGCATTGCGTCCACGGCGGCGACCGTCTGCTGGAGCTGGGACGACGTCGTGGACTGGGTGGCCTTGGCTGCGAACTCCAAGTCGGTGCCCAGGCTTCCCAGCTGCGCTTTGAGCCCGGACATGGTTCCGGCCAGCGCCTGGGAGTTATCGCGCAGATCGCTTGCGGTCGTTGTGCCCAGTGTCTGCGAGGTTTCCTGCAGGTTCCGCCGCACATCGGTAATGGTCGATCCGGCCTTCGTCAGCACGGTATTGACGTCGGAGACCAGCGCGATGGTGCGGCGTTGCAGTTCCAGCTCCGACCCGGCGCCGGAGGAGAACGCGCCAGCGAGCACACCGTCAGCGCTGAGGTCAGTGTTGAGGCCGGGCTGGACGGCAACGTCGATGGTGGGAACCTCAAAGTCTGTGACGTCAGCGACGAGCCGCAGTGTGGTGCTCGCACCGGAACGAGGCGGGGCCAGTATGGTCGCCCACTGCACGACCGCCGCGCCATCCTCGGTCTCGCTCAGCACGCCATTGGTGCCCGTCGTGCCATCCGCGGAACCAGCAGTGACCTGGTCCGCCCGAACACCGGTGAGGTGCGTCGAGGCGGCGATTGTCAGTGGGGCCCCGACGAGGGCAGTGTCGACGCGGGTCTGGCCGGCGGCGTCATACTCGATGGCCTGCGGCTTCACGGTGAGGTTTTCCAGCGTCAGGGTGATCTCGACCGGCCCGGTGTGGCCGCGCAGCTCGGTGAGATCGGAGCCGTACTTGGTTCCCGCCCGGTACTGCAGGCTCACCCGTACTGGCAGTTCCCCCACGACTTTTTCCGCGTCGTACGTCGTGTCCTCGGAGGACGATTCACCGGTCGCCGACACCGAAATCGTGGTCCCTTCGACCGTCTCGATTTCGGCTGACGGTGTCAGGCTCACGCGGACGTTCTGCAGGACCTTGACCGGGTCGGCAATAGGCGCCGGCTGGGGTGCGTAGGCACACGATGTGGTCACGAGCAGGCCGATGGAGATGATGACCGCGCTCAGAGCGCGACGCGACCCGCTGCGCTTCCCCGCGAAGAGCTGGTAGGTGCTGGTAAATCTAGGCATGATCGTCCCCCCTGGTTTCACTGTGCCTTCTGCATGATAGGGGGTTGCGCCTGCGATAGTACTAATCGGGGTCCAGCAGTGCAGGTCTTAGCTCAATAATGAGTTGTGGTCAGCAATTTTTTTGCGCTTTATTGGGTTTTGTGGTCGATGTGTTGGTAGCGTCAGCACCGTCCTGTCGCCGGCTGTTAAGAGTCCGGCGGACAAGCGGTACTCATTGGGAGGAATGTTTATGTCGCGAGTGTTGTCTACTGAGCAAGCGAAGTCTGCCATCGGGCAGGTGCAGTCAATCATCAACGGGGGTTTCACAGACCAGATTTCAGCGCTGGATTCACAGGGCCGAATTTTGTCGGATCCGAATGTGTGGGACGGCCCGCTCGCTGCGGAGTTCCGCGGTTCGACGTGGCCCGAAACGAAGGCTGCTCTGGATAAGGCCAAGCAGGAGCTGGAGCAGTTGCGCGGGCAGCTGCAGAAGATCTCGCAGGATATCTTCTCCGCGGGCGGCGGCGCCTGAGTCAGACGTGACCGCGTCACGGCCGGGTAGTCGCGCCGCTCTGGTGAGCGGGCCACCTGGCCGTGACGCACAGCGGTATCCGGCCGGTCTGGGATGTGTCCCTGCACCGGTTGTGGGTGTTCCAGGGCCCGGGGGTTAGTACCTGCGTTTTAGTTTTCTGTTTTAGTTGCAGTTCGTGTCCAGTGGGGGGCTTTGATAGTGACCGATTTCGTAGAGATGCCGTTGTTGCCGGTTTCGGATGCGGCCCACGGTGGGCAGTTTGATTATGGCGTGGCCGGAACGGTGAAGTCGGCGTTCGAGTCGGCGGCACTCAGGGTTGAGGAAGAGTCGGGTTCGCGCGGGACGCATGTCACGTCGGCGATGGAAGACTTCCAGGGACATTTCTCAACTGTTTTCGCAGCCAACGCGGGCGTGGCGGTCACCGACGCGTCAGCGTTGGCAGAGGCCATGCGGACCGTCGCCGGATACATCAACGCCATGACGTCAGATGCGATAAAAGAGGATGCGCGGCGCGTCAAGAACAACGCGTGGGTCCGTGATTACAACGACCGGGACGTGTTCGAGCAGATCGGTGACTGGTGGTCAGGTGGCGAAGCGCGGCCCGACATGGAGCCGACCAGCGCCCCCAAGTTTGGTGCGACCGTGCCCAGTACCGGGTCGCGGGACACGCCATCGCCCGGCAGCGGATCCGCGGGAGGGACGTCCTCGGCGCGGCCCGAGTCCTTGCGGTCGTTCGCGGCTAGCTCCCGCAGCCTGGATGACGGTTTGGCTGGAGCCCCCGGCACGCTGGAAGGCCACCTCTCAGACTTTGCGTCCAGTTGCAACTGGGGCACGATCGATGCCGCCGGCGTGGTCAGCGCCTACCGTGCGTATCTGACCGCCAACGAAAACGATGCGAACTGGGCCGTGACCGTGGCGGACGCGTTCGCTGCCGCTGGTGGCGAGGGAAACATCTCGACGGTCTCGGATGCGGGCGTGGCTGCGGCGCTGGCTGCGGCAGGTGTCGGTGCCAGCCGCACGGCGCTGGTCGTGGCTGCGCCGAAGGCGGCCGGGGCCATTCCCACCAGCGGGTACGCCAACGACCCGGTGAACACAGCCACGGGTAACTTCATCGAGCCGGAATCGGATCTGGGGTTCACCGGCATGGCCGCCAACGTCGTTCTGTCGCGGATGTATAACTCGCTGGCGTCGGGACTGGAGGTGCCTGGCGTGTTCGGTCCCGGCTGGGCCTCGGTCCTCGACCAGCACCTCGCGGTCTCCGACGAGGGGTGCCGGTGGGTGCTGGCCGATGGGCGCGCCGTCGACTTCCCCCGCGAGGGGTCCGGCTGGGGCCGGGCGGTGAACGAGAACTTCTGGCTGAGCCAAGAACCGGCGGCGACCATTGACCTGGCCGAGCTGCGCCACCTGACAGTGGGGACCCCGGAGGTTCTGGTGGTCCGGGACAACCAGGGTTCCTGGTGGGCTTACAGCCTGGCCGGGGTCTGGCTCGGGTCCGGATCGGGTGCGGACCGCACGGTGTCCGCGGTGCGGGATGCGCCGGCCGACGACGGCACGGTGGGACCGGTGACCCGGCTGGCGCATGCGCGGGGCCGGTTCCTGGAGGTGGACTACCTGGACGGGCGGGTGGCCGTGGTGCGGGCGTCGGACGGGCGTCGGGTGGAGTACGCCTACGACGACGCCGGCCAGCTGACCGGCGTGGTGACAGAACTGGGCACGCGAACGTACCGGTGGAACGAGCAGGGCCTGATCGAGGCGGTCTTCTCCTGCGCGGGGGTTCTCGAAGCGGAAAACACCTATGACGAGCACGGCAGGGTTGTGCTCCAGGTCACCCAGCACGGGCGCCGAACCCGGTTCGCGTATCTGCCGGGCCGGGTCACCGTGGTCTCGGATGAGGACGGTACCCGCTCCAACTCGTGGATCGCCGACGCGAAGGGCCGCCTGGTCGGGGTGCTTGATTCCCACGACCACCGGCAGTCGATGGCGTATGACGGCCACGGAAACCTCGTCTCCTTCACCGAGCGCGACGGAACCGTCACGGTGCACGGCTACGACGGGCGGGGCCGGCGAACCCGCACCGTCACCCCGGAAGGCGCCGACCTCACCTACGGCTGGGACGATCACGACCGCATCGATACCCTGGTCACCGAAACCGGTTCGGTCATTTCCTTCGAGTACGCCGACGCGGTGACCCGGGACCCCTCGGTGATTCTGGACGCGCTGGACGGGCGCACCGAGCTAGTGTGGCGGAACGGGCAACTGGTCCGGGTGCTGGACCCGGCAGGGGTGACCGTCAGCTTTGACTACGACGACTTCGGTGACCTCGTCGCCACCCAGAACGCGGTCGGAGACATCGCGAGGATCGTCCGCGACCCGGCCGGCCGGCCGGTGGCGGCCATCACCCCCTCCGGTGCGCACACCCGCTTCGGTTACGACCTCGCGGGGCTGCTAGTTCGGCGGGAAGACCCCGACGGCGCCGTCTGGACGTTTGAACACGACCTGGCCGGGCGCACGACGGCATCCATCGCCCCGGACGGCGGACGCACCGAACTCGAATACGCCGGCAACGGTGAGCTGGTGCGCACGATCGACCCCCTGGGCCGCAGCATCGAGCGGGTCTTCGACGAACTCGGCAACGTCACCGCCGCCGTGCTGCCCGACGGCGCCCGGTGGGGCTTCGTGCACGACACGCTGTCCCGGCTCGTGGGGATCACCGACCCCGCCGGCCACAACTGGGCGCGGGAGTACGACCAGGTCGGTGCGCTCAGCGCCGTCATCGACCCCACCGGCGTGCGCACGGACGCCACCACGGACCGGCAGTCGGGCACGGCCACCCTGGCAGACGCGTTCGGGAGCGCCACCTACAGCTTTGACACCTACGGCCGCCCCACCCGGGTGCAAGGTGAAGACGGCTCCGCGGAGCTCATCTCCTATGACCCGGCCGGCAACCCGGTGGAACTCGTCGACGGTGAAGGCGGCCTGACGGTGCTCGGCCGGGACGTGGCCGGGAAGATCACCTCGATCACCTCCCCCGCCGGCGCGCTCACGCGGTATGAGTACGACGGATGCGGCCGGCCCTGGAAAACAACGGACCCGCTCGGCGCGGTCACCGAACTCACCTACGACGCCGACCAGCGGGTCAGTGCGCGCACCCTGCCCACGGGCGAGGTCGAGACCTTCGAGTACGACCCCTGCGGGCGGCTCCTGTCGCGCCGGAGCCCTGGCCAGGGCGTGTCCCGGTACGGATACGACAAGGCCGGGCGGCTGAGCTTCTCCCAAGACACCTGGTACGGAACCCGCCGGTTCAAGTACAACACCGCCGGGGAACTGACCGGCACCGTCAACGGCGTGGGCGGCCGCACCCGGTTCGAGTACGACGTGCGCGGGCGCCTGGTTCGAGTCACCGACCCCCTCGGCGGGGTGACGACCCGCACCTACACGGCCACCGACCAGGTCGACGCGGTCACCGACCCCCTCGGCCGGGTCACCACCGCGACCTACAATGCCGCCGGGCGGCAACTGTCCCAGACGGACCCGGACGGTCACACCACCAGCTGGACGTACGACGCCGCCGGGCAGGAGGCGACCACCTCGGTGGACGGGAAACTCCTGGCTTCGATTAGCCGGGACCGGCTCCGCCGCCGTGTGGTGATTTCCGATTCCTTGGGCGGTGAGGGTCTGGCCGTGGAGCACGAGCTCGGTTTTGACCGGTGCGGTCGCCTGACCTCCCGCACCCGCGGGTCCCGCGGGTTGTCCTGGGCGTACGACGCCGATGGCAACCGGACTGCGTTCACCGATGCGCACGGCACCACCACCACGTATCGGCGGGATGCTGCCGGCCGGGTCACCGCCGTGAGCAACCCGTCGCTCGGGCAGGCCACCTTCACACACGACGCCTCGGGGCGGATCCACTCTGCCACGGCCGGCGAGCTGGTTCAGGAGTGGGTTTATCGGTACGGGAGTCTGGCCGAGCACAGTCGCGCGGACCGTACTGACCCGGGCACGGCTGATGTCACGCTCATCGGTCGGGACGGCGACGGCCGCATCACCGGCCTGGCGCGGGCTGGGGCGGTGACCCGGTACGGCTACGACGGTGCCGGGCAGATGGTCTCGGCGGCCACGACCCGGAACGGGGAGCAGGATACGTCTGTTCCGGCTGTGGTGTCGGAGTGGGTGTATGACGCCGGCGGGCGTCTGGTGCGGGAGTCCGCCCCGGGCGGTTCCCGAACCTACGAGTACGACACCGCGGGACAGTTGGTGTCGGTGACGGAACCGGACGGGTCCCGGACGGAGTATGTGCATGACGGGTTGGGTCGTCGGACCCGGCTGATCGGTGCCGACGGGTCCTGGACCGAATACGCCTGGGGACCTACCGGTCACCTGAACAGCACCACGGATCGCACGCCCGACGGGCTGGCGATGTCCCGGCATGAGCTGCGGGTGGATGCCCTGGGTGAGCTGGCTGGCGTTGACGGCACGGAGCTGTGGTGGGACACCGCCAGCCCGTTCCCGGTGCTGGCCGGTATCGGCGACGGGCAGGTTTTGTCGTTACCGGGCGATGTCACCGGGTTCGGGGACGCGTGGATGGCGCCGGGCTGGCGTGCGGCCCGCCCGACCGATCAGACCGACCCGTGGGCTGTTATCGGCGCACCGACCATCCCGGACCCGGCACCCGGAGGCACGCCCGGTGCTGGTTCTGCCGGGTTGGCCGGACTGTTGCCGGCCGGGATCACCCTGACCGGCAACGGCGGCCTGGACATCGCGGGACTGGAGTGGCTCGGCGCGCGCGCCTACGATCCGGCCAGCCGTGGTTTCCTTTCCACCGACCCCCTGTCCCCGATCCTGGGTGCGGGCTGGGACGGCAACCCCTACGCCTACGCTGGCAACAACCCGCTGAACACCACCGACCCCGCCGGGCTGCGCCCCCTTACTGACGCGGATCTCGAGGCCCACGATCAGGCGGCTGGGAGCCACTGGGAATACGTTGCCGGTGGGTTAGCGATCGCTGCCGGAGTTGCGCTGATGTGCACTGGGGTGGGCGGCCCGGCTGGCATGGTGCTGATTGGTGCAGTATCCGGGGCATTGGCGAGTGGGGGCATATCGACGATTTCCCAGAAAGCAGCGAACGGTGCCGTGAATTGGGGACAAGTGGGCGTGGAAGCCCTTGCGGGCGGTGCCGCTGGCGCTCTGGGAGGGGCTGGCGTCGCTGCTGCTCGCATCACAATGGCTGCCGCGTCGAGCGTAACCAGATTGGGTGGATACGTCGCTATCAACGCAGCTGTCAACGGAGCCGCGGGTGCAGTTGGCGGTGGGGTCATCTACGCTGCCAAGAACGGAGGCGTCCAGGACTGGCGAGGTCTCGCTGGTGCCATGGTTGGCGGCGGCGTGAGCGGAGCTGTTGGGGGTTTAGCGGGACCGGCGGGCGGAACTCTGGCCAAAGCCGCTGGTTTCGCAGCGAATTCGCCCGCTGCAGGACTTATTGCCCGAGCGCCAGCACGGTTGATAATGACTGCCATTGGAAGCGGCGGTGGCGTAGCTGGAATTGCTGCGGATAGGGCGATATCCGGGGAACAGCTTCAGATTGGAGACGTGGCGTTGTCTGCTTTTACTGGCGGCGCTCTGACTCATGTCCCCGGCGGCCCTTCTCCGTCGAGTACCCTGGCCCAGGCGGCTCGGACCAACGCCAGCACGTTGTCGGGACTTCGCGGCGGCGTGAACGGAACTGCACTAGTGCGCTCGGCAGCTGTAGGAACTTCCCTTGGGGGCGGATTCGATCTCGCGAACTTCCTGCTTGTAGGTGATTGAGGATATGAGAGATATGCAGAATTCGTCGCCGCTTTCTCGCTTTGTTCGAGGGACCTGGGCTCTCCTGGCCACGGCACTGGTGTTTGCATTAGGGACCTTTTTCGTCCTCTTTTCCCTGACTAACGGTTCCAAAGGTGTGGAGATCGCCGCCTTGATTGTCCTTGGCCTTGTAGGGGGCGGTTCAGTCCGAGCTTTCGTTCGCGAAAACTTGGTGGCGGTTGTTCTCTTCGTCCTAGTTATTGCGGAGTGCGCGCTTCTTTCTCAGTCTCCTGAACCCTGGTCCAGGATCTGGCCGGTTCTGATACCAGCCAACGCCATCGGCGTGATGGTCGGCAACACCGTCAGCGAAGGATTACGTGAGAGTCGGCCAAAGGTACTGCGTGATGTGTGGGTGATCAATGGTGCTCAGGAGCAACGGACGGAGAGTGCGAAGACAGCTTCATTGGATGCCCTCTCTTTGTGGGACAGCGCGAAGTCAGGGTGTTTCCGTGTTGAACGCAAGGACGGATTGTTCGAGGCGATGGGTAACCCGGTGACCGGTTTCATCGTGCACTGTGCAGCACATCGGCAGGAAGAGGGCGAGTGGCGGATTCTCGGTTCCATCGTCGGAAAGGCTGAGACCGAGATTTCGATTCCCTCAGGCCCTGCATATGCGCCCAGCGGCGTTGTGGTCGACCTGGAGACTGCAAAGGCGGCATTGTTGGGATTCTTCCATCATCGGGGGCCGGATCCGGAGCTCACCTGGACATCGGGTGATCAGGTGCTGGATCTGAAATTCGGCTGATACTCATGCGTCTTGAGCGGTCTTTGACGAACTCGGCAATGTCGCCGGCGCGGTGCTGCCGGCCACGGCTGGGTGCGGGAGCGGTGACTGTTTCCCATTTTTCCCTTTCGTGTAGATGACGGCACCCGCGTGACCGCCAGCACACAAACTCCCCGTCACCAATGCGGAATAGCCACCCAGGGCAAGTGACGACCGCGCACAGCCTCCATCGATTCACCACTTATGATGCACACGAAAGACAACAGACATGTCCGCTGAAACCGGTTTGAAGTTCGTCATCATCGCGTTTGCCGTACTACTTATCGTGGCCGTTCGGTGGTGGGCACGAAAGCACCCCAACCGGTCCAAGGAACATCCCGATCGGCGCCGAATGGTGAAGTTCATTCCGATCGTCGGCTGGCTCGTTGTGATCGTGGGAGCCCTCATGACTATCTTCGCCAGTTTTGCCGACGGAGATGCACTGGGTCAGTACATTACTTCGGTGGCAATGCTCCTGGGCGGAACCGGGTTTCTGCTGATGTACCGGAACTTTTACGTTGCTCCACGCGACTACGAGGTTGCGTTCCGCACCATGCTCGGCAAGGAACGTGTCATCACCTACACCGACATCGACCGTTACAGCGCGATGCCTCCGTTTGTATACATCAGGTCCACAAAGGGGGTAAAGCTCAACCTGAACACCAATATCTACGACATGACGCCGCTGCTGCGCGCCATCGAGATCCGCGACGCCACCGGCCACTGGCCCGTCCACCCTGCAGTCGACCCACAGGACGTTGTCGGTTGAACACATCGGCCGCCGCACTCGTTCCCCACGGACCAATTCCGAGCGCTGCCGGCAACAGGTGAACAGAGAAATGCCGACAACGGGTAACCCTGTAACAGCAAAGACGACGAAGAAGCCAAGAGCCGAGTGGTTGTCCTGGGTAGGTTTCCTTCTTATGGTTGTGGTTGTCGGGGGTGTGCTGTTCAGCCCGGTGTTGGACTCGATTGCTGTTGAGAACGTGCGCTGTGTGGTGGTGTCGGCAGAGCCGAGGACGGCGTCGGGCGGATCGAGAGGGTCGGCGTCGACGCCCGAGGTGCTCATCGAGACGTCGAACTGCGGTCCCCTGGTGATCTCGAGCGGAGTGACGTTCGATGGCAGGCAGGAGCTTGCGTCCTCCTTCGAAGTTGGTGCCGAGTATGAGTTCGACATTGGTTGGTATTCCCGGGTCATCATGAAAGATGTCCTCCACGAAATCCAGGCGGTGCAGGGTTATCGGCTGGTGGAATGACCTGGGCTGCGGTTACGGCCGGGGAGCGTTGTCTAGTAGGTTGCCACCGGGTGTCGCGTCGTATGTGAAACTCATGAATGGTGCCATTCAGGGAGTCGCGGGCGGGGCTTCCGGTCCGTAAACGGGCCTCCATGTGCGTGGCTGGTAATGGAAAAGGTGAACAAGGAAATGCCGGCAACGCGTAATCCTGTAAGACCGAAGGTCGCTAAGCGAATTGTCAGGTCGTTATCCTGGGTAGTTTTCCTACTTACGGTCGTGGTTGCTGTGGGTGTGTTGTTCAGCCCGGTGTGGAACACGATTGCTGTTGAAAGCGTGCGCTGTGTGGTGGTGTCGGCAGAGCCGAAGACAGCATCGGGCGGTTCGAGAGGGTCGGTGTCGACGCCCGCGGTTCTTATCCTGACGTCGAACTGCGGCCCCCTGGGAATTTCCAGAGGTGTGACTTCCGACGAGCAACAAGAGCTAGCGTCCTCTTTTCAAGTCGGCGCCGAGTACGAGTTTGACATCGGCTGGTACGGCCGGGTCATCATGAAGCACGTCTTGCGCGGAGCTCCAGAAGTGCAGAGTTATCGGCTGGTGGAATGACCTGAGTCGAGCGAGGGGCAGGGGCCTCACCGTGATGAATGAGGGCGCGATTGCTGGCACAGGAGATGAGGATGCTCCAAAGGGACGTACTACCGTAAGACGGGAATTGCAACAGTTGCTTTCGTCCTGGGATAGTGCGAGGGCGGGACGTTTCTTTGTGGAGCGCAACGAGGGGTTGTTCGAGGCCATGGGAAGTCCGGCGACGGGATTCATCGTGCATTGCGTAGCAAATTTCCGGGAGGAAAGGGAGTGGCGGATGCTCGGTTCGGTTGACGGCAATGAGGAAACCGAGATCCGAATACCCTCGGGAGCTGCGCATGCGCCCAGCGGTGCTGTGGTCGATCTCGAAACTGCAGGCAGGGCTTTACGCGGCTTCTTCCATTACCGGGGCCCTGACCCGGAGCTTGCCTGGACGTCAGGAGATGCCGAACTTGATCTGAAGTTCGGCTAGCTTTTACGGTTCCCGTCTCGGCTGGTGACAAGCAAGCGCAGAGAGTTGGATGTTGTGAGAACAAATCGGCGGCGGTCCTGGAAAGGCGCGCTCATCCTCAGCGGGGTGGTCTTGCTGGCGACGATCGCGGGTATGGTGTTCGTGCCGAGGGAGCGAGTGCTTCTTGAGGTCGGAGCAATGCTCGCGGGACTGGGCGTCGGCGCCTGGCTAACGAGATTTGGTGTCCCGCGGCCGTGGATCGGTTCTGTCGTTCTCGTTTTGTTTGTCGCAGTCTCCGTGCTTCTGGGTTCGTCTGGATACGCGTGGTTCGGCGGGTTTTTTGCGGGGACGCTTGCGGGAGTGGCATGGGGGCGTGCTGTAGCGAATCGCACAGTTCAGGCGGCTGCGCCCTGGACCGTGGATGCGGAAGGGTTCGCGACGATGGGGGCTGTCCGGTCGGCGGCCATAGCCGCGCTGCGTTCCTTGGACGGCAAGAAATCCGGGCGGCTGTCCGTTGATCATGGTTCCGCTCGTTTTGAAGTGGCCGGTGGAGTGGGACAGGGAATGGTCTGTCATCGGAATGCTGATTCGACCGACGAGAATTCCTGGGCGGTGCTGCAATCTGCGGGCGTCGCGGATGAGTCGGTGGAAGTTCCGATGGGAGACGTACAGGGGTTCATGCCGGCGCGGTTGGTTCATGACCTAGCCTCGGTTGAAACGGCATTGACCGATTTTCTCGCCAATCCGAGGGCCTCGTCTTTCGGTCCGGAATGGGTGGTAGGAATCGAAGCTGAGTCGACGCGTCTGACGACACATTAGCGAAGGAAGCTCTCACGGCATGAGTAAATCGCAGCGGCGTCAACGTGTTGTTCGGGACGCATCGATAAAACTCGGTGTTTCAATACTTTTTGCTGTAGGCATTTATTGGGCCGTGCTTCAAACACTCAACGGCCTTTACGGCTTGGAGATCTTCGTCGTAGTCATTGCGGGTCTCGTCGGAGGCGGCATGGTTCGAAGTCTCGTTCGTGATCGCAACGTGATGCTTGTGTTCATCGTTCTCGTTGTGGTGGAGTCCGTTTTTCTTTCCCAACTCCCGCGGCCTTGGTCCGGCCTATGGCTGGTGCTAGTACTAGCCAATGCTCTTGGGGTCATGGTGGGAGATATTGCAAGACAAGGGATTCGTGCGGCCAAGCCGAAACTCCCTGATGTGTGGTTGATCAACGGTGTTGAGGAGCCCCGGACAGATCGTGCGAAGACGAAATCGCTGATTCATCGTGCATTGCGTAGCCAACGCTCAGGAGACGAACCAGTGGCGGATCCTGGGTTCGATCGAAGGAACGGATGAGACGGAGATTCGCATTCCTTCAGGCCTGCATACGCGCCCAGCGGGGCCGTGGTCGATCTGGAGGCTGCAAAGGGGGCGTTGTCGGGGTTTTTCCACTACCGGGGTCCGGATCCGGAGCTCACATGGACATCGGGTGGTCAGGTGCTGGATCTGAAGTTCGGCTGACACGCATCCGCTCGACTCGGCCGGGACGGCACTCGACCCGAAGCTCGCCTGTTTTCGGGCATAAAAAATGGCCACCCGCGGTAGAAGCCCGCAGATGGCCAAGTGGCCCCGACCGGCGTCGATCCGGTGACCTTTCGATTTTCAGTCGAACGCTCTACCAACTGAGCTACAGGGCCTCGAACGCGGCTCGAGAGACGCCTTCGAAAGGACGAAAAGCCCCTTCTTTCGAAAGGGCTTGTCGCCTTGGCGACCCTGACCGGACTTGAACCGGCGACCTCCGCCGTGACAGGGCGGCGCGCTAACCAACTGCGCTACAGGGCCAAACTTTTGTGCATTTCGTGCGGTGATTCTTGTGCTGTCGTGCTGTGGAACTGTCTTACTTTTCGTGCCGTGTACAACCTACAGTATCCGTAGCCCCAACGGGATTCGAACCCGTGTTAACGCCGTGAAAGGGCGCCGTCCTAGGCCGCTAAACGATGGGGCCTTGCTCTTCGGAAGCTGATGACTTCCGACGCATAATCATAAGTGTTGGCAGAGCGATAGTTCAAATCGGCCCCAGCGTCCGGTGCGCGTGGCGCCGGACTGCGGGTCCGTTCGCCGCGTGATTCCGGGTCAGAACCCGAATCCGACCCGATTCTCAGCTCGGCGTGTCGCTTTTCACCGCGCCCACGAATGGGCGGCAAACCGGAGCACCCGGGGGTTAGGTTTTATTCGAACCCTGGCCACTCAGCGGGGTTTGTTATTGTGACGAGAGTTACCACAGTGACAAATGTGACAAAGCACGAGCCCGATCGGGGAGTTATGAAGCGCACGGCCACCGTGATCAGCCGCGGAGTCAACGCCGGCCTCAGCCGGCTGCGGCCGAACCGGCAGCAGCCCCGACGCGGGCGCATCGGCGTTCGCCGGGCGACGATGGGCGTGACCGGCTTCGCCGCCGCCCTGACCCTCGCGGTGACGCTCGCCAGCCCGATCAGCCCGGCCATGGCCGTGGACTACCCGAGCTGGCCAGACGTGCTGGCCGCCAAGTCCAACACCAATGCTGCCGCCGCCCAGGTCACCGAGATCCAGAACCTCATCGCCGGCCTGCAGACCGAGGTGGAACGCACCCAGGCGGAAGCCGAGGCGCGTGGAGTCGAGCTCCAGACCGCCCAGGAGAAGTTTGACGACGCCAGCCGTCGCGCCGGCGACCTGCAGGCTCAGGCCGACACCAGCAAGACCGAGGCGGACGCCGCGACCACCCAGGCCGGTCAGCTTGCCGCGCAGCTGTACCGCACCGGCGGCACTGACCTCAGCGTCAACCTCTTCATCGACGGGCAGAAGAGCGGCGCGGGCGCCGACGAGCTGCTGTCCAAGCTCGGCAGCATGAGCAAACTCGTCGAACGCAGCACCGACGTCTACGACCAGGCCCAGACCGCCAACAACACCGCTCAGGCCCTGGGCGACCAGGCCGCTGTGGCCCAGGCCGAGCGCGAGGCCCTCCGAATCGAGGCCGAAGCCGCCATGGTGGCTGCCCAGGAGGCGGCGGACGCCGCAGCCGGTGCGCTGGCCGACTCCGAAGCGCAGAGCGTGATCCTCGAGCAGCAACTGCAGTTCATGCAGGACGCCCAGGCCACCACCACCGCGGGTTACGAGGCCGGCGTCGCAGAACGGGCCCGGATCGCCGCGGAAGCCGAAAAGGCGCGCCTCGCCGCCATCGCGGCCGAAGCCGCACGCGCCGCGGCCTCCCGACCGGCCCCCTCGTCCGGCGGCTCAACCGGATCTCCCGGCGCAGGCCTCAGCGGCGGCCAGGTCGGCAGCCAGGGTTGGGGTGTTCCCGCCGGCGGACGCATCACCGACGGCTATGGCGCCCGCGCCGTCCTCTGCGGCAGCGGCGGCTGCAGCGGCGGTTTCCACTACGGCACCGACATCGGCACCGGCTGCAGCGCTCCGATCTACGCGGCAGCATCGGGAACCGTCGAATACGCGGGCCGCAAGGGCACCTACGGTAACTTCGTCCAGATCAGCCACGGCAACGGCATCATGACCGGCTACGCCCACATCCGCGATGGTGGCATCTTCGTCTCGGTCGGCCAGCAGGTCTCGGTCGGCCAGAACATCGCCAGCTCCGGCACCACCGGCGCCTCCACCGGTTGCCACCTGCACTTCGAGGTGTTCAGCGGCGGCAACCGGATCAACGCCGTTCCGTTCATGTCCGACAGGGGAGCGCCTCTTGGCTGAGCACACGTCCACCCGCCGCTCGCGGCGTACCTCGGCCGCGCTGCTGTCGGCAGCGATGATCGGCTCCGTCACCGCCGCGGCCGGCGTGGCCGTGCCGGCCTTCGCCGACGAGGACTACCCGAGTTGGGACGAAGTTGCCAAGGCCAAGCTGAGCGAGGCCACCAAGGCGAAGGAAATCGAGAACCTCACCGGACTGCTCAAGGGCCTGCAGGAGTCGTCGGCGGTGGCGTCGCAGGGCTCCCAGATGGCCGCGGAGGCCTACAGGGTCACTCAGGACGACCTCGATGCAGCCACGGCCCGGGAGGAGAGCCTGGACAAGCAGTCCGCGGTGGCGCAGAAGGCCGCTGACACGTCCAAGATGCGCGCCGGCTTAATTGCCGCACACCTGGCCAAGACCGGTGCCCAGGACCTCTCCCTCAACCTGTTCCTCAACGGCAATACCGCCGACGACCTGCTCAGCCAGCTCGGCACGGCCAGCAAGCTCAGCGAGCAGTCCGAGACCATCTACCGGCAGGCCGTGCAGGACAAGAACACCGCGGAATCGCTCATCGCCCAGGCTGCCGCCGCCACCGCGGAACGCAAGCGTCTCAGCGCCGAGTCCAAGGAGAAGTACGAATCGGCCAGCGACGCCGCGCTGGGCGCCCAGGCCGCGCTCGACGTCGAGCTGAAGAAGTCGTCGGAGCTTTACGAACAGCTGGCCCTGCTGAAGGACACCACCGCCGACGTGGAGCGCGAGTACCAAACCGGGCTGGACGCCGCCGCATCCGCCGCCGCGCTGGCCAAGGCCCAGGCCGTCGCTGCGGCCGCCGTCAAGAACAATCCGCCGGCCGCTTCCGCACCCGATGCTCCGGCCGCTGCGGCTCCGGCGGCTCCCGCGGCTCCAGCTCCCGCTGCTCCGGCTCCCGCTGCTCCGGCTCCCGCCGCCCCTGCTCCCGCTGCTCCTGCTCCCGCTGTTCCGGCGCCGCCGCCCGTCGAGTCCGCCCCGGCCGCACCCAACGCTTCAGCCGTCGGCACCGTCATCGCCTTCGCCCGTGCGCAGCTCGGCGACGCCTACAAGCTCGGCGGCTCCGGCCCCGACGTCTGGGACTGTTCCGGTCTGACCAAGGCCGCCTACGCAGCCGCGGGCATCTACATCGGCACCCACTCGGCGACCAACCAGTACAACACCATGGCCGGTCAGGGCAAGCTCGTCTCGTTCTCGCAGGTGCAGGTGGGCGACCTCGTCTTCTGGGGTTCGCCGGGGAATTACTATCACGTGGCCATTTATGTCGGCGGCGGACAGATCCTCGAGGCGCCGGACGTGGGCAAGCCCGTTCGGGTGCACAGCATCTGGTCGCCAGGCCAGGTCGCGCCGTACGTCGGCCGACCGTCCTAAGCAACAGACCCCGGCACACAGCAGAAGCCGCCTCCCTGATGGGAGGCGGCTTCTGTCGGTTCAGCGCGTCGCTGTGGGTCAGTGACCTTCGTCGACGAGCTTCTTCAGGCCGTCGCGCACAATCTGGTCGGCCTCGGCGGCGTCGCCCCAGCCCTCGGTCTTGACCCACTTGTTCGGCTCAAGGTCCTTGTAGTGCTCGAAGAAGTGCTCGATCTCCTTGCGGGTGTACTCCGGGATGTCGGTGACGTCCTGGATGTAGTCCCAGCGCGGGTCGCCGGCCGGAACCGCGATGACCTTGGCGTCTGAGCCGCCGTCATCGGTCATGTTGAACACGCCGACGGGGCGTACGGACACGCCGACGCCGGGGAACAACGGGAAGTCGAGCAGCACCAGAACGTCGACGGGGTCGCCGTCCAGGCCCAGGGTGTTCTCGAAGAACCCGTAGTCGGTGGGGTACACGAAGCTCGTGTACAACACCCTGTCGAGGTAGACCCGACCGGTTTCGTGGTCCACCTCATACTTGTTGCGGCTACCGCGTGGGATTTCAATGACTGCGTCGTATTCGGCCATGGCCTGGTATCTCCCTTATTCGAAGTCTGCGGATAACGTTACTGGATGGAGTCCACCCGCCGCCCGCGACTGTCGCCGGCCATCGCCGACCTGCGCCGTGCCGTGCGCGAGCTGCTGCCGGAGGCCGGCCTGGTCCTGGTGGGGCTGAGCGGGGGAGCGGATTCGCTGGCCCTGGCCGCGGCGACGGCGTTCGAGGCGCCCCGGGCCGGGCTCACTGCCGGCGCCGTCATCGTCGACCACGGCCTGCAGGCCGGCTCGGCCGACACCGCCGCCGTCGCGGCCGGACAGGCTCAGGCTCTCGGCCTGGATCCGGTGCTGATCGTGCCGGTGACGGTGACGCCAGACGCCGGCGACGGCCCCGAAGCCGCCGCGCGGACCGCGCGGTACGCCGCGTTCGAGCAGGCACTGGCCGGCACGGGCGCGATCGCGGTGCTGCTCGGCCACACCCTCGACGACCAGGCCGAGACCGTGCTGCTAGGCCTGGCACGCGGCTCGGGGGCGACGAGCCTGCAGGGCATGGCGTCGATCAGCGGGCCGTACCGGCGGCCGCTGCTGGGCATCCGCCGCGTCGTGACCCGGCAGGCCTGCCTGGATGCGGGCCTGCCGGCCTGGTCCGACCCGCAGAACGCCGACCCCCGCTACTCCAGGGTGCGGGTGCGCCAACGGGTGCTGCCGGTGCTCGAGGCCGAGCTCGGGCCGGGCATCGCCGAGGCGCTCGCCCGTACCGCCGAGACGCTGCGTGAGGATGCCGACGCCCTCGACGCCCTGGTGCGGGACCTCGTCGAGGAGATCTGCGAACCGGCCGAAGCCGGCATCGGGGTGTCCGTCGCCGCGCTGGCCGTGCACCCGGCGGCCCTCCGCCAGCGGATGATCCGCCACGTGGTGGCGCGGGAGTTCGGGGTTGCCTGGGAACGCAGCCACACCTTGGCCGTCGCCAGGCTCGTCACCGACTGGCACGGGCAGAATGCGCTCGACCTGCCAGGCGTTAGAGTGGAACGCCTGGGGGGAACGCTCGTGTTTTCTGCTCCTCGACCCACCTAAACAAAGGACTCTTCCACTCCCATGGAACCTCGTGACATTGACGGCGACCTCACCGAAATCCTGATCGAAGAGACCGAGATTCGCGCTCGCCTGGCCGAGATGTCGCGGCAGATCGAAGCGGACTACGCCGGCAAGGACCTGCTCCTGGTGGGCGTGCTCAAGGGCGCGGTCATGGTCATGGCCGACCTGGCCCGCGAACTCGTGCACCCCGTCACGATGGACTGGATGGCCGTCAGCTCCTACGGGTCAGGCACCCAGTCCAGCGGTGTCGTGCGGATCCTGAAGGACCTCGACACCGACCTGCACGGCCGCCACGTCCTCATCGTCGAGGACATCATCGACTCCGGCCTCACCCTGTCCTGGCTGATGGCGAACCTCAAGTCCCGCGGGCCGGCCTCGCTCGAGATCTGCGCCCTGCTCCGGAAGCCCGACGCGGCCCGCGTCGAGATCGACGTCAAGTACCTGGGCTTCGACATCCCCAACCAGTTCGTTGTCGGCTACGGTCTGGACTACGCCGAGAAGTACCGCAACCTGCGCAGCGTCGGGGTGCTGGCTCCACACGTATATTCCACCGGCGAGTAGGCTCCGCTGCACCACGTCCTCCAGTTCACCTTTGGGCGAACACTCGGTGTTCCCCCAGTACGAGAGCGGTAGCCTGTGACCACCATGAACGTCAAGAAACTTCTGCGCGGGCCGCTCCTCTACATCATCCTGGCTGTCATCGCCGTCTGGGTGGGGTCGAGCCTCCTGACCATGTCTGGCTTCCGCGAGATTTCCACCCAGCAGGGCCTGGATTTCCTGAAGGACGGGAAGGTGTCTGAGGCGAAGATCGTCGACGGCGATCAGCGCGTCGACCTCACCCTCAGCAAGGCCGATTCGACCTACGGCGAGCAGGTGCAGTTCTACTACGTGGCCCCCCGCGGCGAAGAGGTCGTCGCCGCCGTCACCGACGCCGACCCGAAGGACGGCTTCACTGACGAGGTTCCCCAGGCCAGCTGGTTCCTGTCGCTGCTGGGCATCCTCCTGCCGGTCCTGCTGATCGGTGCGTTCTTCTGGCTGATGCTCTCCGGCATGCAGGGCGGCGGCAACAAGGTCATGCAGTTCGGCAAGTCGAAGGCCAAACTCGTCTCCAAGGAGACCCCGCAGGTCTTCTTCACCGACGTAGCCGGCGCGGACGAAGCCATCGAAGAGCTGCAAGAAATCAAGGACTTCCTCAAGGAACCGGCCAAGTTCCAGGCCGTCGGCGCCCGGATCCCGAAGGGCGTGCTGCTGTACGGTCCTCCCGGAACCGGAAAGACCCTTCTGGCCCGCGCCGTCGCCGGCGAGGCAGGCGTTCCGTTCTACTCGATCTCCGGTTCCGACTTCGTCGAGATGTTCGTCGGTGTCGGTGCCAGCCGGGTGCGCGACCTGTTCCAGCAGGCCAAGGAGAACTCCCCGGCGATCATCTTCGTCGACGAGATCGACGCCGTCGGGCGCCACCGCGGCGCCGGCATGGGCGGCGGCCACGACGAGCGCGAGCAGACCCTCAACCAGCTCCTGGTGGAGATGGATGGCTTCGACGTCAAGACCAACGTGATCCTCATTGCGGCCACCAACCGGCCCGACATCCTCGACCCGGCGCTCCTGCGTCCGGGACGTTTCGACCGTCAGATCGGCGTCGACGCCCCCGACATGCTCGGCCGCAAGCGCATCCTGGAGGTGCACTCCAAGGGCAAGCCGATGGCCGCCGGCGTCGACCTCGAGGTGCTCGCCCGCAAGACGCCGGGCTTCACCGGCGCCGACCTGGCGAACGTGCTCAACGAGGCCGCACTGCTGACCGCGCGTTCCAACGCCCAGCTGATCGACAACCGCGCCCTCGACGAAGCCGTCGACAGGGTCATGGCCGGTCCGCAGCGCCGCACCCGCGTGATGCGCGACCAGGAGAAGCTCATCACCGCGTACCACGAGGGCGGGCACGCTCTCGTTGCCACGGCCATGCGCAACACCGACCCCGTGACCAAGATCACCATCCTGCCCCGCGGCCGCGCCCTGGGGTACACCATGGTGATGCCGCTCGAGGACCGCTACTCGGTGTCTCGCAACGAGCTTCTCGACCAGCTCGCCTACGCCATGGGCGGCCGGGTCGCCGAGGAGATCATTTTCCACGACCCCACCACCGGCGCCTCGAACGACATCGAGAAGGCCACCGCCACGGCTCGCAAGATGGTCACCGAGTTCGGCATGAGTAGTGATGTCGGACCGCTCAAGCTCGGTTCGGCCTCCGGTGAGATGATGTTCGGCCGCGACATGGGCCACCAGCGCGACTACTCGGAGCGGCTTGCGGAGCGGGTGGACACCGAGGTGCGCCAGCTGCTCGAGAACGCGCACGACGAGGCCTACACGGTCATCAACGCCAACCGGGCGATCCTCGACGACCTGGCCGCGAAGCTGCTCGAACACGAGACTCTCGACCAGACCGCGCTGGTGGAGATCTTCGCCGACGTGCAGAAGCTGCCGCCGCGCCCGCAGTGGCTCTCCAGCGACAAGCGCCCGGTTTCCGACCTGCCCCCCATCGCGATGCCGACGCCGAAGGCGCCCATCGACGGTGCGGCGGTCGACGGTGGCGTCACCAGCGGCGGCGCCGATGCGGACAAGCCCAAGCGCGCCCCCGCACTCAAACCGCGCCCCGCAACCGCGTAGACCGGCCCCCGTGGGAGTCGACCAGCCACGCATCGAAGCGGCCGTCGCCGAGATCCTCGCCGCCATCGGTGAGGATCCCGGCCGGGCCGGCCTGGCGTCGACCCCGGAGCGGGTGGCGTCGGCCTACGCCGAGTTCTTCGCCGGTCTCGGCCAGGACCCGCTCGACCACCTGAGAGACACCGTGCCGGTCGGAGACCGGACCGGTGAACTGGTGCTGCTGCGTGACATCGAGTTCCGTTCCGTCTGCGAACACCACCTGCTGCCGTTCCTCGGCACCGCCCACCTGGCCTACCTGCCCGGTGAGCGCATCGTGGGACTGGGCAAACTGGCCAGCGTCGTGACGACCCTTGCCGCCAGGCCCCAACTGCAGGAACGGCTCACCGAAGAGATCGCCGACACCCTCGAGACCGGGCTGGCGCCGCGCGGGATCCTGGTGGTCCTCGATGCCAGCCACGGTTGCGTGACCACCAGGGGCCCTCGCCAGACCCACAGCTCCACCGTGACCATGGCCAGCCGTGGCGACCTGGCCTTGCCCGTTGCTCGCTCGGAGATCATCGCCCTCATCGGCGGGACGCAGGTCGTGCGGTGACCCTGGTGATGGGTGTGCTCAACGTCACTCCCGACTCGTTCAGCGACGGTGGCCGGTGGGCGAGTACCGACGCTGCCGTGCGGCACGCCGTGGACCTGCACTCCTCGGGAGCCGACCTCATCGACGTCGGCGGGGAATCCACCCGGCCCGGCGCCGACCGGGTGTCGCCCCAGGTCGAGCAGGACCGGGTACTGCCCGTGATCACCGAGCTGCGCCGGCTGGGCATCATGACCAGTGTCGATACTCTCAACTCCGAGACCGCCGAACGGGCCGCCGACGCCGGGGTCGACATCATCAACGACGTGTCCGGCGGCCTGGCCGACCCCGGTATGGCGGCGGTGGTCGCCCGCACCGGCCTCACATACATCGCGATGCACTGGCGCGGCCACGCCCGCACCATGGACACCCTCGCTGAGTACGACGACGTGGTCGCCACCGTGGTCGCCGAATTGACCGCACGAGTCGCCGTGCTCGAGGCTGCCGGGGTGGCGCGCAGCCAGATCGTCGTGGACCCCGGACTCGGCTTCAGCAAGGACGCCGAGCAGAACTGGCGGGTGTTCGCCAGGCTCGACGCCTTCGCTCCGCTCGGCCTACCCGTCATGGTCGGTGCCTCCCGCAAACGATTCCTGGCCGGCGTGCTGCCGGAAGACGCCACCATCCTCGACCGGGATCTGCCGACCGCCGTGCTCAGCGTGCTCGCCGCCCAGGCGGGCGCCTGGGCCGTTCGGGTGCACGACGTGGCGGGCACCCGGGCCGCCCTCAACGTGCTCGCCCGGGTCGATTCGGCCAGAATAGGGTCATGAGCACCGACTCGATCACCCTCACCGGGCTGCGGATCACCGCGCACCACGGTGTCTTCGACTTCGAACGCGAGAACGGCCAGGAGTTCGTCATCGACGTGACGGTCTGGCTGGATTTCCGTGCGGCGGCGTCCGGTGACGACCTGACCCGCACCATCCACTACGGCGAACTCGCCGAGGAGGTCGCCGACGCCGTGCGCCGCGACCCCGTCGATCTCATCGAGACCCTCGCCGAGCGCATCGCCGACGTGGTGCTCGCGCACGACGCCGCCGAACGCGTGCAGGTGACAGTGCACAAGCCGCAGGCTCCCATCGAGATCCCCTTCGAGGATGTGTCGGTGCAGATCGAACGCACGCGAATCGAACGCACGCAAACCGAAGGGAGCCGCGCATGACCGACGCCGCAGCCGCCGCTCCGGCGCGCACCGCCGTGCTCGCACTGGGCAGTAACCTCGGTGACCGCGAGGGCACCCTGGCCGCCGCCGTGCGCGCCATCGCCGAACTGCCGGGCGCGCAACTCACCGCGATCTCCCCGGTGTACGCCTCCGACGCCGTGAAGCCCGACGGGGTGGACCTCACCGCACCCGGCTACCTCAACCTTGTGGTGAGCGTGCTCTGGACGGGCGAACCGCACGCCCTGCTCGACGCCGTCAACGCCATCGAAAACGACCACGGCCGGGTCCGGGAGGAACGCTGGGGCGACCGCACCCTGGACATCGACCTGATCTGCCTGGGCGACCTCCGCATCGACGACGACAGGCTCACCCTCCCGCACCCGCGCGCGGCGGAACGTGACTTCGTGCTGGCTCCCTGGCTCGACATCGACCCCGACGCCGAGCTGCCCGGCCGGGGCCGGGTGCGCGAACTCCTGGCCGTCACCGCACGCACCGCCAGGGCGCATCCGGTGACCGCGAGCACCGACCCCGCGCATACCGAGGTCGCCCACACCGAGACCCTGCACAAGACACCGGGCCGACCGCGACCGGGCACCCCGGACGACCCCACCGGAGACCTCCCCGAGGACGAGGACGATCGCCGATGAAGCGCACCCACCCCACCCCGCTGATCGCGCTGGGCCTGGCCGGGCTCGTCGTCGGGTTCCTGGTCGAACTGGCGGCGACGGCCTGGAGCGCGCCGATCATAGTTCCGCCGTTCACCCTGCCCCTGGCCCTGATCCTGATCGCCGTGATCCTCGTCTGCCTGGCCTGGCCCATCCGCCAGGCCACCAGAGGTCGGGCGACAAAACGCGTCGACCCGTTCCTGGCAATGCGGATCGCCCTGCTCGCCAAGGCATCCAGCCTGTCCAGTGCGCTCCTGCTCGGCGTGGGCCTCGGCATCGTGGCTTTCATCCTCACCCGGTCGGTGGTACCGGCGGTAACATCGTTGTGGCTCGCAATCGGGATGGCGCTCGGCGCCGTGCTCCTCCTCGCGGGCGGTCTCGTAGCGGAGCATTTCTGCACACTGCCGCCGGACGACCACGATCACGACAATGGGGGACCGAACGATGGCGGAGCAGCCCGTGCCTGACTACCCCGGCAGCGATCCCATCGAGGCCGTGGCGCCCGTCGGTGCCCGCCTCGACCTGCCGGAGGCGGGCGAATGGAAGCGCGTGTCGCCGAAGTACGTCATGGTCGAAATCGTGGGGACCGTCATCTTCCTGCTCATAGTGTGCGCCGCCGCCGGGGCCCTCTGGCTGCTGCTTGACCAGGTCTGGGCCGCCTGGGTGGGCGGCTTGATCGCGCTGATCACCATGGTCTCGCTGGCATTCGAGCCCCGCCGGGTGCGCTCGATCGGGTACCAGCTGCGCGCCGACGACCTGCTCTTTCGGCGCGGCATCATGTACCAGCGGTTCGTGTCGGTGCCTTACGGCCGCATGCAACTGGTCGATATCACCCGCGGCCCGGTCGCGCGCCTGCTCGGCCTCGCCGACCTCAAGTTCGTCACGGCCGCCGCGTCCTCCGGCGTCGCGATCCCCGGCCTCGCCGAGGCCGACGCGGATGCCCTCCGCGACCGCCTGGTGGAACTGGCCGAGAGCAGGCGGGCCGGGCTGTGACCTCCCTCGCCGACGGGGACTGGCACCGCCTGCATCCAGCGAGCCCGGTGCTGCGCGGCGGCATCTTCGTCTTCGCCCTGCTCGGCTTCGTCATCGCCAACCTGCGCGAGCGCTTCGTCGACGTGGTCTTCGGGATCCCACGGCAATCCGGCGACCCCCTCGATGAGATCTACGAGCGCGGCGCCGTGGGCTGGGCGCTGCTCATCGCCGCCGCGATCCTCATCGTCATCCTCATCGCGTTCACCCTGTCCTGGCGGATGCACACCTTCAGGGTCAGCGACGAATCCGTCGAGGTCCGCAGCGGCATCCTGTTCCGCAGCCACCGGCAGGCGCGCCTGGACCGCATCCAGGGCGTTAACATCGTGCGCCCCCTCATCCCGAGGCTGTTCGGTGCGGCCAAGCTCGAGGTGAGCGTGGCCGGTCAGGACGCAAACGTGCAGCTCGCCTATCTCGGCTCTGCGCTGGCCGACGGGCTGCGCCGCGACATCCTGCAGCTGGCCTCCGGTGCACGCCAGCCCCGGCCCGTCGCGGGCGAGAGCGTGCCAGAGGCGCCGCTGCCGGCCGGCGACCCCGCACAGATCCCCGCCGACACGGCGACCGCCGCGCACGCCGGCCGCCGCCAGGCCCTGAACGACTACGCCACCAGCCGGGTGGGCGAATTCCTCGCACCCGAACTGGACCCTGACGCCGCCCCGCCGGAGTCGGTCGTCCGGATCCCGGTGCTGCGGCTGATCGGCTCGATAGTGTTCAGCGGCTTCACGGTCTTCGTCGCCGTGGCCATCGTCGCTCTCATCGTGAGCGTCATCGTCGGCGGCAGCGAGTGGTTGCTGATCGCGATCTTCCCCGGCCTCATCGCGAGCATCGGATACTACGTCTCCAGGTTCACCAAATCGCTGCGGTACAGCATCGCCGGTACCAGGGACGGCGTGCGGGTGGGCTTCGGGCTGCTCACCACGAGCAACGAGACCCTGCCGCCCGGACGCATCCACGCCATCGGCGTGACCCAGCCGCTGGCCTGGCGGCCCTTCGGGTGGTGGCAGATCAGCATCAACAAGGCCGGCCACTCCACCAACGACGGCGCAGCCGGACAGGCGGCGACCACGGTGCTGCCGGTCGGGTCGCTGACCGACGTGGCGAAGGTCCTCGAGCTGATCCTGCCCGGGTTCGCGCTCGACGAGCAGCGGATCCTGATCCAGCACGGCCTCATCTCCCGCGGCGGCGACGACGGCTTCCGCAACGCGCCCCGCCGGGCGGCCTGGCTGCGACCGTTCTCCTGGCGCCGCACCGGCTACGCGGTATCCGCCGGCGCCGTCCTGCTCCGCCGCGGCGTGCTGTCCAGGGAACTCGTTCTGGTGCCCCTGGCCCGTCTGCAAAGCGTCGGCATCAACCAGGGACCCGTCCGACGCCGTCTTCGACTGGCCACCGCCAGGCTGCACACCGTGACCGGACCGGTGACCGCGACCCTCGGCGTGCTCGACGTGGGGGAGGCCGTGCGCCTGCTGGAGACCGTCACCGCCGGTGCCGTCGCGTCCGCGGAGTCAGACACCAGCCACCACTGGAGTCGCATCGACCAGGACCCAGCGCCGACCCCGCGACCCGCCAGCCCGGTCGGTCCCGCCGCCGCCGCGGAGGTGACCTCGTGACGGTGCGACCGGGCCGTCTGGGGATCGGCGTCATCGGCGCCGGCCATGTCGGACCCATCCTCGCCGCCGCTCTCGCCGGAGCCGGGCACGCCCTGATCGGGATCTCCGCGATCTCGCAGGCCAGCCGCGACCGCGCGGAAGCGATCCTGCCGGGCGTTCCCGTGCTCACCGTGCCCGAGGTGGTGGAGCGCAGCGAACTGGTGATCATCGCGGTGCCGGACGACCAGCTCGACAGCCTCGTGACCGGCCTCGCGGCCACGGGAACCTGGCAGCCCGGCCAGCTCGTTCTGCACACCTCCGCACGCTACGGCACCAACGTGCTGCTGCCCGCCCAGCGGGCCGGCGCGATCCCGCTGGCCATCCACCCGGCGATGGCGTTCACGGGCACCAGCCTGGACATCAGCCGCCTGGCCGACAGCTACTTTGCCGTGACCGCCCCAGCCCCCGTGCTGCCGATCGCGCAGGCCCTGGTAGTGGAGATGGGCGGCGAACCGGTGATCGTGGCCGAGGGCGACCGGGAGGTCTACTCCGAGGCCATCGAGACCGCCACGGCGTTCTCCAGCTCGATCGTCGACCAATCCACCCGGCTGCTCAGCGAGATCGGCATCGAGGCGCCGGGAGCCGTGATCGCGCCGCTGGTGCGCTCGGCCATCGAGAACGCCCTCACCCGCACCGGCGCCAGGCATCCGCTCGACGACCTCGCTGATCTGGGCGACACCACCCACCTGCTCGACCCGCCATACCCGCCCCACCCGCCCCACCCGTTCGACCCGGAGGACCAGTGACCGTGCTCACCAAGCCAGAAGTCATCGACACGATAGACGAGCTGCGTAATAGCCTCTGCCTCGCCAAACAGAACGCCGCGGCCAGGGGCGGCGATGCCCACGTCGTGCTCGTTCCCACCATGGGCGCCCTGCACGCCGGGCACCGGGAGCTCGTGCGGCGTGCCGTCGCCGTTGGCGACATCGTGGTCGTGTCGGTCTTCGTCAACCCGCTGCAGTTCGGGGTGAACGAAGACCTTGACACCTACCCGCGCACCCTCGACGCCGACGTGGCGGCGCTGGCGGAGGAGGGCGCCGCATTCGTCTTCGCCCCGCACGCCCAGGAGATGTACCCGGACGGCGCCTCGTCGACCCGACTGACCGCAGGCGCGGTCGGCGGTCTCTACGAGGGTGCCGCCCGGCCCGGCCACTTCGACGGCATGCTCACCGTCGTCGCGAAGCTGTTGAACATCGTCGAACCCGACATCGCCGTCTTCGGTCAGAAGGACGCCCAGCAGGTTTTCCTGGTGGAGAGGATGGTCGCCGACCTCAATCTGCGGGTGCGCATCGAGGTCGTGCCCACGGTGCGGGAAGACAACGGCCTGGCCCGCTCGAGCCGCAACCGCAACCTCGACGAGCCCGCCCGCACCGCGGCCAGGTCGCTGTTCGTGGGCCTGACCGCGGCCGCGGCCGCGGCCCACTCCGGGGTTCCCGTCGCGATAGTTGCCGCCCACGCGGTGATCGGGGCCGCGCCTCTGGTTAAACTGGACTATCTGGTTGTCGTGCACCCGCACACCTTCCTGCCGGTCGACGACGACTACCGCGGCCAGGCCAGGATGCTGGTCGCCGCGGTGGTCGGCAGCACCCGGTTGATCGACAACATTTCACTGGACATCCCCTAACCGCTTTCAACGGGGTGCCGGGCCTGGCCCGTGTACGCCCACCGACGGAGAACCGCATGAGCACCACCCCCGACGCCGTGCCCGGCAACACGCCCAGCAACGATGACGCACAGGCCGCGGCCGAACTGACCGAGCAGAAGGCCGTGCGTCTGGCCAAGCGTGACCGCCTGAACGCGGCCGCGTCCAGCCCGGCCGGCGGCGCCTACCCGGTGTCGGTGCCCGTCACCCACACCATCCCCGCCGTGCGCGCCCGGTACGGCGAGCTCGAAGCGGACGCCGCCACCGGCGAGACCGTGGGCCTGGCCGGTCGGGTGGTGCATCTGCGCAACACCGGCAAGCTCTGTTTCGCGAGCCTGCAGGCCGGCGACGGCAGCCGCATCCAGGCCATGGTGTCGCTCGCCGCCGTCGGCGACGAATCGTTGGCCGCCTGGAAGGACCTCGTCGACCTCGGCGACCACGTCTTTGTCGCCGGTGAGGTCATTTCCTCCCGCCGCGGCGAACTGTCGGTCATGGTCACCGAGTGGCAGATCGCCGCCAAGGCACTGCTGCCGCTGCCGAACCTGCACTCCGAACTCAGCGAAGAGACCCGGGTGCGCAGCCGCTACCTCGACCTCATCGCCCGTGAGCAGGCCCGCCGCACCGTGGTGCAGCGCTCCCAGGCCGTCGCGAGCCTGCGCGCCACCTTCACCGCGCGCGGCTTCCTCGAGATCGAAACGCCGATGCTGCAGACCCTGCACGGCGGCGCCTCGGCCCGGCCGTTCTCCACCCACAGCAACGCGTTCGACACCGAACTGTTCCTGCGCATCGCACCGGAGCTGTTCCTCAAACGCGCCGTCGTCGGCGGCATCGACAGGGTCTACGAGATCAATCGCAACTTCCGCAACGAGGGCGCCGACTCCACCCACTCGCCCGAATTCGCGATGCTCGAGGCCTACGAGGCCTACGGCGACTACACCTCGATCGCCGAGCTCACCCAGACTCTGATCCAGGATGCTGCTGCGGCCATCACCGGCGGCTCGCACGTGGTGACCTGGGCCGACGGAACCGAGTACGACCTGGGCGGCCAGTGGGACCGCATCAGCATGTACGACAGCCTCTCCGCCGCCGTGGGACGCACCATCAGCCCGGCCACCCCGCTGGCCGAGCTGCAGGCCCTGGCCGCCGCCGAAGGCGTCGAGGTCGACCACCCCATCCACGGCAAGTACGTCGAAGAGCTGTGGGAGCACTTCGTCAAGGGCGACTTGGTCCGGCCCACCTTCGTGCTCGACTTCCCGGTGGACACCAGCCCGCTGGTGCGCGGCCACCGCTCGATCGACGGCGTCGTGGAGAAGTGGGACCTCTACATCCGTGGCTTCGAACTGGCCACCGGTTACTCCGAGCTCGTCGACCCCGTCGTGCAGCGCGAACGCTTCGTGGAGCAGGCCCGGCTCGCCGCCGGCGGCGACCCGGAGGCGATGCGTCTGGACGAAGAATTCCTTCGGGCCCTGGAGCACGGCATGCCGCCCACCGGTGGCATGGGAATGGGCATCGACAGGTTGCTGATGGCCCTGACCGGCCTCGGTATCCGGGAGACCATTCTGTTCCCGTTGGTAAAGTAACCCGCATGATGACTTTTCTGCCCAAGGACCAGCTGAAGCCGGATGACGACGGAAAGAAGAAGGGCCCGTCGACCAACCGGATCATGATCTGGATCGTGGTGGGTGGCGTCGGCCTGTACCTGCTCGGTTCCGGGATCTTCGGCATCCTCACCAAGTAGCCCGGCGGCGGGCGCGTCCAGATCGCGTAGGCTGAGGGGACTATGGATAGCTTCTGGGCCAACGCTTTGTACTCGCTCGCGCCCACGGTTTTGGTCGGGGTGCTCTTTTGGATCATCGTGCGCGCCATCATCCGTTCAGACCGCACCGAACGAAACGCCTACGCGCGGGTCGAAGCCGAGGAGCGGGCCAGACTCGGCCTTGACAAACCGGCCGCCTAACCGTGTTCGGTATTGACCTTTCCACCATCCTTCTCGTGGTGGCATTCCTTGTTGACTTCGCCATCCGGGTGATCGCGATCATCGTCGTACCCCGCAACCGCAGGCCCACCTCCGGCATGGCGTGGCTGCTGGCGATCTTCCTGATCCCCTACCTCGGTTTCCTGCTCTTCCTGCTGATCGGCTATCGCACCCTGCCCAAGCGTCGGGTGGAAATGCAGGCCGAGATCAACCAGTTCATCCTCGACAGCACCGCCGGCATGGAACGCGTGCAACGCGACCACCCGTGGCCGGGTTGGCTCGAATCCGTGGTCGCGCTCAACCGCAATCTCGGCGCGATGCCGCTCGTCGGCGACAACCGGGCGCGGCTGCACGGCAACTATGAGGAGACCTTCGCCGCGATGGTCGCCGATATCGACAAGGCCCGGAAGTACGTGCATGTCGAGTTTTACATCCTCTCCCTCGACCCCACCACGACGCCGTTCTTCGACGCTTTGGAGAACGCCGTCAAGCGCGGCGTGACGGTGCGGGTGCTGATGGACCACATCCAGTCGATGCGGAAGCCGGGCTTCAAACAAACCAAGAAACGGCTCACCGAATCCGGGGTGCAGTGGCAGCTGATGCTGCCGCTGCAGCCGTTCAAGGGCCAGTGGCAGCGGCCCGACCTGCGCAACCACCGCAAACTCGTCATCGTCGACGGCCGGGTCGGGTTCATGGGCTCGCAGAACGTGATCGACCGCACCTACAACATGAAGAGCAACATCCGCCGCGGCCTCAAATGGAAAGACCTGATGGTGCGGCTCGAAGGCCCCATCGTCTCGGGCCTGAACGCGATCTTCATCACCGACTGGTACAGCGAGACCAACGAGCTGCTCACCCGCGACATCGAGCCCGTGCACCCCGAGGACATCTCGGATGCCATCGACTGCCAGGTCGTGCCCAGCGGACCCGGCTTCGAGGGCGAGAACAACCTGCGCCTGTTCCTCGCGCTGCTGTACTACGCGCAGGAACGCATCGTGATCACCAGCCCGTATTTCGTGCCGGACGAGTCGATCATGTACGCGATCACGACAGCCGTGCAGCGCGGCCTGCACGTGGAACTTTTCGTGTCCGAGATCGGCGACCAGGCTCTCGTTTACCACGCACAACGTTCCTACTACGAGGAACTGCTGCAGGCGGGCGTGAAGATCTACATGTACAAAGCGCCGTACGTTCTGCACGCCAAGCACTTCACCATCGACGACGACGTCGCCGTGATCGGCTCGAGCAACATGGACATGCGTTCGTTCAGCCTCAACTTCGAGGTGTCCCTGATGGTGCGTGGGGCGTCATTCGTGCAGGCGCTGCGGGCGGTGGAGGACGGCTACCGGGCAGACAGTCGGGAGCTCACCCTCGAAGAGTGGATGAAGCAGCCGTTGCGCTCGACGATCCTCGACAACCTGGCCAGGCTGACCTCCGCCGTGCAGTAGCCGCGGCCGGCGAACCGCGGTTCAGCGGCGGGGTTTGAGCCGCACGGTGGGCAGCATCGGCGCAGGCAGCGGAGCACCATGGTACGCGACGTGGCCGAACCGGCCGGCGGCATCCGAGCCGTCGATCACCTCCGCCTGCCACTGGTCCCGCCAGGCGGTGATCTCCTCGTGGCTGCGGCCGATGAAATTCCACCACATCACGATCTGCTCGCCGAGCGGCTCACCGCCCAGCAGTAGCACCCGGGTCGGGCTGTCGCCGGTGTTCTCCAGGCGGATGACCGGACGTCCGCTGTCGATGAAGCCCAGTTCGTTCCGGTGCACTGGTGCGCCGCCGACACTGACGGTGCCGACGTCGACGAGCACCCCGTGTTCGAAAGACCGGTCGACGTCGAGGTCGATCGACGACCCGGCCGGCAGGTCGATCTGAGCGCCGACCAGCGGGGTGTCCCCGGTGGCGGCGGCGGTCTGTCCGGCCAGGGTGCCCAGGAACACGTGCAGGGTGACCGCGCCGCGCGTCACCGGTGTGATGACGTGGTTCTCGAAGTGCGGCGCCTGGTGTCGGGTGAGCTCGGGCAGGGCGATCCACAGCTGCACCCCGTGCAGCGCCGTGGTGTCTGGTGTGGACACCTCGGAGTGGCTGATACCGGAACCCGCGGTCATCAGGTTCAGCTCGCCCGGCCGGACCAGGGCGAGGCTGCCGACGCTGTCACGGTGCTCGACCTCGCCGGCGAACAGCCAGCTCGCCGTCTGCAACCCGGTGTGCGGATGCGGCGGCACCACCATCCCGCCGGTGACCGACACGTCGTCCGGGCCGTAGTGATCGACGAAGCACCAGGCGCCGATCAGGCTTCTCGCGCGCTGGGGGAGAGTGCGACGCACGCCCATCGCCCGCAGACCGCCCAGGGGAACATCCCGGGGCTGCAGGATGACAATATCCACCTCGGTGGTCGTGCTGGGGTCACAGACGAGTTCGACCGGTTCGGTTTCGAGGTTGCTCACACTGTGAGCTTATTCCGGGCGTGCCGGGGTGCGTAGCGGTTCGAGGGGCTCGGTCGGGCCGGTCTGCCCGCGCAGATCGTCGGGGTCTGCCGGCGGCAACGGGAGGGTGGGGTTGACCGGTTCGGTGCCGGCCGCGGCCGTCGGTTCCTGCGGCCCCGGGGGCGTGTCCGGCCTCGTCCCGGGGACCGTTGGAATCCCGGGCGCGACCGGCGGCCGCTGCAGCAACTCGACGAGCAGAACGGCAATCAGCGCCAGGACCGCCGTCCACATGATCACCGGTACAGCAAGCGGGCGCCAGAAGATCGCGACCGCGGCTGCAGCAAGCCCGATCAGCACGTGGGCCAGGCGCCGGTAGTGATAGAGGAAGTCCCCGAAGCTGCCCGTCGTGACCCCGGCGTTCGCCGCCGCCGCCCGGAGCCGGGCGCTGGTGCCGATGGTGGCCCGCCGCACGATCGTCGACCCACGGAACGGCCCGGCCAGGTACGCCACCACGGCCACGGTGAAGCCGACGAGCCCTACCGACAGGGCCGTGGTGTTGATGAACGGCACCACGGCGTCATACAGCGCCTGGGCCACGTTGTTGGGGAGGTACGTGGGCGACAGCGCGCTGATGAAGAGGATCCGCCCCACCGCGATCCCGGCGGCGAGCACGGCCATGGCCAGGGCCAGGGTGAGTCCGGCCCAGATCATGGTGCGGGAGCGTCGTTTGGCCACCAGCACGCCGAGGACGATCAGGCCTAGGCTCACCAGCGGCAGGACGAAACCGAGCACGTTCAGCAGCTGATACCCGGTGCGCGCCTGCACCAACGAGTCAGACTGGGCCACCACGATGGTGCGATCGACCTCGGGGATGTTCGTCGCCAACGAGAAGCCCCGGTCGACCAGTTCCTTCTTCACTTCTGCGATGATCGGCCCGAGCTGGATGCCGAGTTCGCCGGTGTCGCTGATCACCAGCGCCGTGGAGGTATCACCCTCCAGCGCCGCGATGACCTGGGTCTGGCTGGTGCGCAGCGCCTGTTCCCACAGCTCGGCGAAGGCATCCGAGGCGACGATATTGGTGGCTGCGGACTCGATCAGCTGCTGGACCCCCTGCGCGGCGGGTGTCTCGAGCAGCGCCAGGGCGTCTTTGGCGGCCTGCGGCAGGTCGAGGCTCTCCAGCCCGGTGAAGAGATCGCTGGTGATGGTGTTGATGTCGACGTTCTCGTTGACCACCGCGACGATCTCGTCAACCAGGTACGCCTGCACCGCGGGGTCGTCCGCGAGCGGGGCGAGCGAGGCGACGAACCTGTCGGTGTCATTGATGTAGCCCTTGGTCCAATAGGCCACCACGCTCACCGGGGCCAGGAGCACCCCGATCGTGATCAGCAGCGCCGCAAAAAACGCCCGCCACCTGGCGGACGCTCGGTGTTCGGCGGCCGGGCCGAGCTGTCCGCGCAGCCGAGCGTTCTCGGCGGAGAGCCGGGCGATTTCGGCGGCGGGGTCGGCGCGGCCGTTCGTGCGAGCCGGTTTGGCGAGGTTCGAGGAGCCGTCCATGTGCCGCCGCCTTTCGCCTGCGGGTGCAGGTCGCAAAATCGTGGAGCCTGAGTGCTCACAGTATTTGCGCAGTCCGGTGCCCTCGCAAGGGCCTCACGCTGCTGGCCTGGCTCAGTCGGCGCGCACGAGCAGGTCGCCGACCTCGCAGTCCAGGGCGGCGCAGACCGCGGCCAGGGTCGAATACCGGATGGCCCTGGCCCGGTCGTTCTTGAGGACCGACAGGTTGACCACGCTGACTCCGACAAGCTCGCTGAGCCTGGTGAGTGTCATCCCGCGCTCGATGAGCAGCGCGTCGAGCCGGCAGTGGATGCCCGTGGCCTCGTCGTCGGCGGCGGGCGCCACTAGACGAGTCCGTCGGTCTCGCGTTGCAGACGCTGGCCGAGGGAAATGGCGGCGGCGGCGACGAGGAGCACGAGTCCGGTGCCGGCGGGTGCGAGGTCGACGAGGGTGGCCAGTGGCCAGAAGCCGTCGGGGGCGTCGCCGTTCAGCTCGCCCGCGGCGATCATGCGGCCCAGCCCGCCGAAGCCCTGCCCCAGCACGGTGCCCAGCAGCAGTGCGTAGCCGACCAGGGCGACCAGCCAGAAGACCGGACGGTTGAACGGGCGGCGGCGCAGTACGCTCCAGCAGAAATAGAAGACCGTCGCCGAGACCAGCAGCGCCGTGGCCAACGCGGTGGAGCCCTCCAGGGTGAGCAGAAACCTGGGCAGTGCGCTGAGCCCGGTGACGGTGACCTCGGCCGTGTCGAAACTGCCGCCGTGGATCTGCGCGGTGCCGGTTGACGCTGCCGACGGCAGGGGAGCATCCGCGAAGAGTGTGACGACGAACCTGTCGGTGAGGAGCTGCCGGACCAGGGTGACGGCGCCGATGCCGGTCGCCAGAAGCCCCGAGAGCACGGCCCCGATCAGTACCAGCCAGGTGAGAACCCTGCCGAGCCGGTGTTCCAGCCGGGACGTGCGTTGCGCCCTCTCGGCCTGGGCTGTTTTCATCACGAGATGCTCCTAACGATTATCGATATGAATACCGATCATGACCATATCGTTTGTCGTTGTGCTGAGCAAGGGCCTCAGTCGAGCTGCCCCGCTGCGGTCCACCTGCTCCGGTGCGCCGGCGCAACTCGTCCGAACGGGGGCAGGTCGGGGAAAATGCCGCGGAACCGCCGGTGCTGCAGGAGACGGAGGCGAGCGCGGGAGTCACATGTGTCACGCCCATGGCGAACAGAGGCACGCATCCGGGCATCCGCTGGTTACTCTCTTTGTATCGGTGCCATAACCGCCCTGGCGCCAAGGGAGTGTTCATATGTTTGAGAGATTTACCGACCGAGCTCGTCGTGTCGTCGTCCTGGCCCAGGAAGAGGCCAAGATGCTCAACCACAACTACATCGGAACCGAGCACATTCTGCTCGGGCTCATCCACGAGGGTGAAGGCGTGGCCGCCAAGGCCCTGGAGAGCCTCGGCATCTCGCTGGATGCCGTGCGCGAACAGGTGCAGGACATCATCGGCCAGGGTCAGCAGCAGCCGACCGGGCACATTCCGTTCACGCCGCGCGCCAAGAAGGTCCTCGAGCTGAGCCTGCGCGAAGCGTTGCAGCTTGGCCATAACTACATCGGAACCGAGCACATCCTGCTCGGGCTCATCCGCGAGGGCGAGGGCGTGGCCGCCCAGGTGCTGGTCAAGCTCGGCGCCGACCTCAACCGGGTGCGCCAGCAGGTCATCCAGCTCCTTTCCGGCTACCAGGGGAAGGAGCAGGTGCAGGTGGGTGCGAACGAGACCGCGGCCAACCCCGCGGGCAGCCAGATTCTCGACCAGTTCGGGCGCAACCTCACCCAGGCGGCGCGCGACAACAAACTCGACCCCGTCATCGGGCGCGAGAAGGAGATCGAGCGGGTCATGCAGATCCTCTCCCGCCGCTCCAAGAACAACCCCGTGCTCATCGGTGAACCCGGCGTCGGCAAGACCGCCGTCGTCGAGGGCCTCGCCCAGGCGATCGTCAAGGGCGATGTGCCCGAGACGCTGAAGGACAAGCAGCTCTACTCGCTCGACCTCGGTTCGCTCATCGCCGGCAGCCGCTACCGCGGTGACTTCGAGGAACGCCTGAAGAAGGTCACCAAGGAGATCCGCACCCGCGGCGACATCATCGTGTTCATCGACGAGATCCACACCCTCGTCGGAGCCGGTGCCGCCGAAGGCGCCATCGACGCGGCGTCGATCCTCAAGCCCCTGCTGGCCCGCGGTGAACTGCAGACCATCGGCGCCACCACGCTGGATGAATACCGCAAGCACTTCGAGAAGGATGCCGCGCTCGAGCGCCGCTTCCAGCCCATCCAGGTGAACGAGCCGTCGCTGCCGCACACCATCAACATCCTCAAGGGGCTGCGCGACCGGTACGAGGCGCACCACAAGGTGTCCATCACCGACGGCGCCCTCGTGGCCGCGGCGAACCTCGCCGACCGGTACGTCTCCGACCGCTTCCTGCCGGACAAGGCCATCGACCTGATCGACGAGGCCGGCGCACGCCTGCGCCTGTCGATCCTGTCCAGCCCGCCGGAGCTGCGCGAATTCGATGAGAAGATCGCGGTGGTGCGTGCCGCCAAGGAAACCGCGATCGAGGACCAGGACTTCGAGAAGGCCGCGGGCCTGCGCGACGAGGAGAAGAACCTCCTCGGCGAGCGTCTGCGTCTGGAGAAGAAGTGGAAATCCGGCGACGTCAAGACCACCGCGGTCGTCGACGAGGGCCTGATCGCCGAGGTCCTGGCCCAGGCCACCGGCATCCCCGTCTTCAAGCTCACTGAAGAAGAGTCCTCGCGGCTGGTCTTCATGGAGAAGGCACTGCACCAGCGGGTCATCGGTCAGGAAGAGGCCATCTCGGCACTCGCCAAGACCATCCGTCGCACCCGTGCGGGACTCAAGGACCCGAAGCGTCCGAGCGGTTCGTTCATCTTCGCCGGCCCCACCGGTGTCGGCAAGACCGAGCTGGCCAAGGCGCTCGCGGAGTTCCTCTTCGACGACGAGGCCGCCATGATCTCGCTCGACATGAGCGAGTACGGCGAGAAGCACACGGTCTCGCGCCTGTTCGGTGCTCCTCCCGGGTTCGTCGGCTTCGAAGAGGGTGGCCAGCTCACCGAGAAGGTGCGCCGGAAGCCCTTCTCCGTTGTGCTGTTCGACGAGATCGAGAAGGCTCACCCCGACATCTTCAACTCGCTCCTCCAGATTCTGGAAGAGGGCCGGTTGACGGATGGCCAGGGTCGCGTGATCGACTTCAAGAACACCGTCATCATCATGACCACCAACCTCGGCACCAGGGACATCAGCGGCTCGCCCGTCGGTTTCCAGCTCGAGGGCGACACGGCCACCAGCTACGACCGGATGCGCGGAAAGGTGAACGAGGAACTGAAGAAGCACTTCAAGCCCGAGTTCCTCAACCGCGTCGACGAGATCATCGTCTTCCCGCAGCTGTCCAAGCCTGAACTGCTGCAGATCGTGGACCTGTTCATCAAGCGCCTGGGCGACCGGCTGCTCGACCGCGACATGACCATCGACCTCACCCTCGCGGTGAAGGAGCATCTCATCGAGGTCGGCTTCGACCCCGCCCTGGGCGCCCGGCCGCTGCGTCGCGCGATCCAGCGTGAGGTGGAGGACCGCCTGAGCGAGAAGATCCTGCACGGCGAACTGAACGCCGGCGACCACGTGCACGTGGACTTCGTCGACGGGGAGTACGTGTTCACCACGACGAACCGCAACGAGGCCGTCTCGGTGGGCATCAATACCGCCGCGGCTGTCGGAACCGGACCGGGCACGCCCGATCTGGCCATCACCAGCGAATAGGCACAACAGCTCCACACGAACGGCCCGGCGGACATCCGCCGGGCCGTTTGTCGTCCGCCCCTAGACTTGACCTTCCGACACAACAGAATCGGTCGCGGCTGGCGGCCAGGGGAGCGGGCGGACGTGACACACCAGGAGTTCATCGTGCGCCGGGCGCAGACCCGCGACGTGCCGCGCATCCAGGCGCTCGTCGAACCTCTCGTGCAGCAACGCATCCTGCTCGGCAAGGACCGCGTCGTCTTCTATGAGGCCGTGCAGGAGTTCCGGGTGGTCGAGGACCTCGAGGGAAACCTCGTCGGCTGCGGCGCCCTGCACGTGATGTGGGAGGACCTCGGCGAGGTGCGCACTCTCGCCGTGTCGGAGGACTGGCTCGGGCGCGGTATCGGGCACGCGCTCATCGGCCGACTGGAGGCGGACGCCCGGGAACTGGGCCTGACGCGCCTGTTCTGCCTCACCTTCGAGGTGGACTTCTTCACCCGGAACGGGTTCGTCGACATGGGCACCGAAACCGTGGACCCCGCCATCTATGCCGAGCTGGTGCGCTCCCCGGACGAGGGCGTCGCGGAGTTCCTCGACCTCGCCCGCGTCAAGCCGAACACCCTCGGCAACACCCGAATGCTCAAGCGCCTGGCCTGAGTCCCCCCGGCCCGCTCAGATGTGGGCGCCGTCGGCATTTCTCTGCTCATCTGAGCATGTTGTCTGCGCCGTAACCAGCCGGACATAGTCGGTCGTTAGGCTGCCCCCCGAAGCACTCCGGCCGACCCGCACGGTTTGTGCGCCGCCCGCCCTGCGGGGTTCGTTGCGCGCCTACCGGCTCGTTCGGCGTGCCAGAAACCCGAGCTCCACCGCGCCTTGCCCTGCGCCCTGCCCTGCCCTGCCCTGCTCTCTGTTCCGCCAGACCGTTCATCGCACCCACCCAGGAGACTCCATGTCGCTCGCCCCGCCCCGCCCGCTTCGGCTGGCCCTCGCTTCGCTGATCGGAGCGTGCCTCGCCGTCGCCCCGGTCGTCGCGTTCCCCGCCCAGGCCAACACCGCCGGCACCGGCGTCGTCATCAACGAGGCCTACCTCAGCGGCGGCAGCGCCGGCGCGGCGTTCTCGGCCAAGTTCGTCGAGCTGTACAACCCCACCAACACCGCCATCGACCTCTCCGCCTGGTCGCTGCAGTACCGCAAGGCCACCGGCGTCGTCACCGACAGCCCGGCGGCCGTCGCTCTGACCGGAACGATCCCGGCCAAGGGGTACTATCTCGTCTCCGGCGGGTCGAATGCGAACGGCGCGAACGGTGCGGCCCTGCCCACCCCCGACCAGGTCTCCACCCTCAACCCCAGCGGCACCACCGGCACCCTGATCCTCGCCAACTCCACCACGCCGCTCAGCCTCGAGTCCGGCAACGCCGCCGGTAACCCGAACGTGATCGACCTGGTCGGCTACGGCGCCTCCCTCACCTTCGAAGGCGCCGTCGCGCCGGCGCCGAGCTCCAACACCGACGTCAAGTCGCTCAACCGCAGCGCCGCCGCCGACACCGACAACAACGCCGCAGACATCACCCTGTCGGCCACGATCACCCCCACCAATTCGGCCGGCCCGACCGGCGGAACACCCACACCGGCCCCGACCGACCCGCCCGTCGTCACGCCCACCCCGACCCCGACGACGGCCCCGCCCACCGACACCACCGCGATCAGCGCCATCCAGGGCACCGCGGATGCCAGCCCGCTGGCCGGTAGCACCGTGAAGACCGTCGGCGTCGTCACCGCCGCCTACCCCACCGGCGGCTTCGCCGGCTTCTACCTGCAGACCCCCGGCACCGATGGTGCCAACAATCCCGCCTCGCACGGCATCTTCGTCTACACCAAGACCCTCGGCGTCGACGTTGCTGTCGGCGACTACGTGAGCGTCACGGGCGCCGTCAGCGAGTACTACGGACTCACCCAGCTGACCATCAACGCTCTCGGCGACATCACCCGGCTCGACGGCGCCGGCATCACCGCCCCGGTCGCCGCCGAACTCCGGCTCCCGGCAGGTGACGCAGACCGCGAACGCCTGGAGGGCATGCTCGTCGCCCCCGCTGGTGCGTTCACGGTGACGAACAACTACACCACTAACCAGTACGCCGAAATCGGCCTCGCCGCCGGCACGACGCCCCTGGTCAACCCCACCGTCACCGACCGCCCCGGCAGTGCCGGTTACACGGCCGCCATCGCTGCCAACGCGGCGCGGGCAGTCACCCTCGACGACGGCGCGAGCACCAACTACCTCAGCTCGTCCAACAAGGGCCTGCCGGTTCCGTACCTCTCCACAACCGCCCCGGTACGCATCGGCGCCCCGGTCACCTTCACCAAGCCGACGATCCTGGACTATCGCAACAGCGCCTGGAAGCTGCAGCCGACAACAGCCTTGGTGCCCGCCAACGCCGCCATCGTGCAGCCGGCCACCTTCGAGAACACCCGCAGCTCGGCGCCGGAAAAGGTGGGCGGCGACATCCGCCTGGGCACCTTCAACGTGCTGAACTACTTCTCCACCACCGGCGACACCCTCACCGGGTGCCAGTACTACACCGACCGTGCCGGCGCCAAGATCACCGTCAGCGGCGGATGCGACGCCCGCGGCGCGGCGGACCAGGCGAACTTCCTGCGCCAGCAGGCCAAGATTGTCGCGGCCATCAACGCCCTCGACGCGCAGGTCATCTCACTCGAAGAAATCGAGAACTCGGCAGTCTTCGGCGCCAACCGGGACACCGCCCTGGCCACCTTGGTCGCCGCGTTGAACGCCGACCTCGGCCAGGATGCCTGGGCGTTCGTGCCGTCCCCGGCCGCGCTGCCGGCCAACGAAGACGTCATCCGCACCGCCTTCATCTACCAGAAGGCAGCTGTCGAAACCGTGGGCGGATCCACGATCCTCACCGGATCCGCCGCGTTCAGCAACGCCCGCCAGCCGCTCGCCCAGGCCTTCCAGCTGGTCGGCGATACCGACAGCCGCTTCCTCACGATCGTCAACCACTTCAAGTCCAAGGGGTCGGGCACCGGCGTGGACGCCGACATGGGCGACGGTCAGGGCGCCTCGAACGCCTCCCGCGTCAACCAGGCGACCGCGCTTGTCGCGTTCGCCGACACGATTTCGGCTCAGTCCGGCATCGACAGGGTGTTTCTCACCGGCGACTTCAACGCCTACGACCAGGAAGACCCGATCAAGGTGATCACCGACGCCGGCTACCTGAACCAGGAAGCGAAGAGCGGCGAATACACCTACGCGTTCGGCGGGTCGGTCGGTTCGCTCGACCACGTCTTCGCTTCCCCCGAAGCGGATGCCGTCGTGACCGATGTGGACGTCTGGAACATCAACTCGGTCGAATCCGTGGCGCTGGAATACAGCCGGTACAACAACAACGTGACCGACTTCTATGTCGCAGACGCCTTCAGGTCCTCGGACCACGACCCGGCGATCCTGGGCCTGAACTTGGCCAGTCCGACGGAGCCCACCCCGGTCCCGACGACCGAGCCCACCCCGGTTCCCACCACGGCGCCGACCCCTGTCCCGACGACCGAACCCACGTCGACGCCCACGGTCCCAGCAGCCACCGCACCGACGCTTGCCCCGACCGCGGCGCCGGAGAGTGCCCTCACCGCCGCCCTGCGCGACAAGATCAGCACCAACGCGTCGCGCTACTCGGCCGGCTCGGCGATCACCATCACGGCCGGTGCCGCGTATACCGGTGACTTCGTGTCGGCCTGGGTGCGCTCCACCCCGGTCAACCTGGGTGGCTGGCTGCAGGTCAGCGCTGCGGGCACCGTGACCACGGCGCTGCCGACGGACCTGGCCGCTGGCACGCACCGCATCATCCTGCAGGATGCAGCGGGCGCGGTCATCGGCTGGACCGAGATCACGATCGTCGCCCCCGGTTCTGCGGCGGCCGGCACCCTCGCCAGCACGGGTGTGGAGAGCGCCCCACTGCTGGCCGGGGCCCTGCTCCTGCTACTGCTCGGCGCGCTGCTCGCCCGTCGTCGCCGCTCCACCCTGCCGAGCGCCTAACCGGCCGGCGCAAGCGGGCATCCCCCAGCCGGGGGACGCCCGCTCCCCACCGCTCAGAAGTTGGCCTCGTCTGCCCTCCTGTGCTCATCTGAGCACGTTGCCTCGCCGTAACCCGCCGGACATCCGGCGTCGTTAGGCTGCCCCCACAGTCAGTCCGTCCGCTGTTGTCGCCGATTTTCACGCGCGCCACACCGGCCCTTCATCTGCATCCCCGTCACCCCACGGCACCACTTTCGAGGAGAACAATGTCGCTCAACCCGTCCCGCCCGCTCCGGCTGGCCTTCGCTGCAGTGATCGGAGCGTGCCTGGTGGGCGCGCCCGTCGTTGCCGTCCCGGCCGTCGCGGCCCCGCTCCCGGTGCAGCTGAACCTGCTGAACATCAACGACTTCCACGGGCGAATCGATGCCAACACCGTGAAATTTGCCGGGACCGTGGAGACCCTGCGCGCCCAGCACCCCGAGAGCACCCTGTTCCTCTCCGACGGAGACAACATCGGCGCCTCGCCCTACGAGTCGGCGTCGCAGCAGGACACCCCGACCTTGGACGTACTGAACGCCCTCGAGCTGTCAGCCTCCGCGGTCGGCAACCACGAATTCGACCAGGGCATGGACGACCTCACCGGTCGGGTCTCGGAGAAAGCCAACTTCGACTACCTCGGTGCCAACGTCTACAAGGTGGGCACCCAGACGCCCGCTCTCCAGGAGTACGCGCTCCGCGAGGTGCAGGGCGTCACTGTTGCAGTGATCGGTACCGTGACCGAGGAAACCCCCACCCTGGTCTCGCCCAACGGCATCGCATCCGTCAGCTTCGGTGACCCTGTCGACGCGGTCAACCGGGTCGCCGGCCAGCTCACCGACGGCGACGACGCCAACGGCGAGGCCGACGTCATCATCGCCGAGTACCACGAGGGCGCCGGTGCCGGCACCGTGGAGAACGCCACCCTCGAGCAGGAGCTGGCCCTCACCGGCAGCGCCTTCGCCAAGATCGTCACGAAGACCTCAGCGGCGGTGGACGCCATCTTCACCGGCCACACCCACAAGCTGTACGCCTGGAACGCCCAGGTCCCCGGTGCCGCGACGGGCGTGACCCGCCCGGTGCTGCAGACCGGTAACTATGGTGAGAACATCGGCCAAGTTGTGCTCAGTTACGACACCGTCACTGGGGCCACCACCACGGTCACGAACCAGAACGTCAAGCGCAGCACGGCCGCCGACGCCGCTCTGGTCAGCGCATTCCCCAGGGTCGCCACCGTCAAGAACATCACCGACGCGGCCATCGCCAAGGCGGCCGTCACAGGCAGCGTGAGTGTCGGCACCATCTCTGCGCCGATCACCCGCGCCTCCATCGGCGGAGCGACCCCCGTTGTCGAGGACCGGGCCGCCCCGTCGACCATGGGCACCTTGGTGGCCAACGCACTGCTCGCGACTTTGTCCGACGAGAAGAAGGGCGGCGCTGATATCGGTGTCGTCAACCCCGGTGGACTGCGCAAGGACCTCCTGACCACACCGGACACCGACGTGAGCGTCTCGGAAGCAAACGCCGTTCTGCCGTTCGCGAACAACCTGTGGACCACCACCCTCACCGGAGCCCAGTTCAAGATCGCCCTGGAACAGCAGTGGCAGCGCGACAGCAAGGGCGCCGTGCCCAGCCGCCCCTACCTGCAGCTGGGTCTCTCTGACAATGTGAACTACACGTTCGACGCGACCCGTCCAGAGAGCGACCGGATCACCGGCATCTGGGTCGACGGGAAGCCCATCGACCCGGCCGCCGGCTACACCATCGGCTCGTTCAACTTCCTGCTCACCGGTGGAGACAACTTCCGCGTCTTCACCGAGGGCACCGGCACCACCGACTCTGCCCTCGTCGACCGCGACGCCTGGATGTCCTACATCACGGCCAACAGCCCGCTGTCGCCGTCATTCGCCGCCAACCAGGCTTCCGTGACCGGGGTGCCGAGCACGGCGGTCAAGCCCGGTGACACCGTGAGCTTCACCGTGTCCCAGCTCAACCTGACCTCCACAGGTGCCCCGAAGAACACCGAACTCGCCGTCACCTGGGCTGGCAGCAAGACGGTCTTCGCTCCGGCATCCGTCGACGCCACCGGCGCCGCAACGGTCACCGTCACAGTGCCCACCGACGCCGCGGCCGCCAGTGAGATCACCCTCATGGCCAAGGAATCCGGCACCACGGTGCGGGTGCCCCTGGCCGTCACCGTTCCGGTGACGGAGCCGACCCCGGTGCCGACGACCGAGCCGACCCCGGTGCCGACGACGGCTCCGACCCCGGTTCCGACGACGGCTCCGACCCCCGCCCCCACCGAGCTTCCCCAGACCGGATCGTCCGCTCCCACGAGCGCACCGACGGCCGCGGCGGAGTCCGCTCTGACCAAGGCCCTGCAGAACAAGATCACGGTCAATGACTCCACGGTGGCCGCCGGTGACAAGCTCACCATCGGCGTCGGAACCGCGTTCGCCGGTCAGTACGTCTCCGTCTGGGTTCGCTCCACGCCGATCAACCTGGGCGGCTGGCAGCGGGTCAGCGCCGCGGGCACCGTCGCCGCGGTGGTGCCGGCCGGTCTCGCCGCCGGTACGCACAGCATCATCGTGCAGGATGCCGCGGGCGCCGTGATCGGCTGGACCGAGATCACCGTCACCGGCGTCACCCCGGCCGCGACACTCGCCCAGACCGGACTGGACGCCAGCCCGTGGCTGGCCGGCGGCGCGCTGATGCTGCTGCTCGGTGCGGTTCTGGTGAGTCGTCGCCGGGTTTCGATGGATTCGTAACCGACACGCAGAGCATTACCGGCGGCGCCGGTAGACCTCGCTAGCCTTGGACCATGTCGACGATCAAGCATCCCGTCGGCCCCCAGGCCAGCACCGTCTACCGGCGCCGTCGTTTGGTGGTCGGCTTCGGTGTGCTCGCCGTGCTCCTGATCGTCATCCTGATCGTCGTGCGCCCCGGCGGCGGCAGTGACCCGGCATCGACGGCGGCGCCGACGCCGACCGGAAACGCGGCCGATCCGGCAATTACCGCCGACCCGGCCGCCCCCGGCGCCGCCGGGGCGGCGTGCGACCCGGCGGCCGTGCAGGTCGAGGCGATCACCGACCAGGACGCCTACGACGCGGGCGACGAACCCGAGCTCTCCCTGAGCGTGACCAACACCGGCAGCACACCCTGCACCCTGAACGCCGGCACCGCCACGCAGGTGTTCACGATCACCAGCGGCGCCGACGTGTACTGGTCCTCCACCGACTGCCAGTCCGACCCGGCAGACGCCGAGGTCACCCTGCAGCCAGGCGTCGCGGTGAGCACCAAGACGCCGCTCACCTGGGACCGTACCCGCTCCAGCCCGGAGACCTGCGAGATCATCGACCGGGAGCCCGTGCCCGGCGAGGGCGCGTCGTACTACCTCTCTGTGAGCGTGGGCGGCGTCGAATCGGCCGGCCCCACCCAGTTCCTGCTCAACTGACCGCCAGCCCGCGGTGTTCGCTCCGGGCTGAGGCCTCGAGTGGCCCCGCTCCGGCCGTGAATGATTGAATGGAGCACGTGACAGACGCGACTTCAGATACCCGATCGGATGCCCTGGCCAGCGCCCTGGCCAAGCAGGATGTCGCGGCGGTGGCGTACGCGCTCCGCAACGATGTAGTGATCGCGCCGTTGCTCGTGGTCAAGGGCTCCGCCGAGCAGGTGCGGGTGTTCGGTCGGGAGGGCAGCGACAAGCGCACCCTGCTGCTCTTCTCCTCCGGCGAGAACTACGCCCGGATGATCCCCGACGAGGTCGATCCGCAGGTGATGGTGGCCGACGGGCAGTGGCTGCGGGAGTTCCTCACCGTGCACAGCGAGACGCTGGAGATGGTCTTCTTCGACGTGGCCGGCCCCGCCGTGATGCAGGCGGCTCCGGCTGACCTGCTGCGCGCACTCGGACCGATCGAGCCGTCGACGGACTGACCCGACCCGCTACCGGAACGCGTCGTCCAGCTCGGCGTCCCGCCGGGAAACACCCGTGCCCAGCGCCCGGTTCACCGCGGTCTGCACGGTGCTGCTGGACGCGTCGATACGGGTGCTGAAGCCCATCCGGGCGGCCTCGGCGGCGCGCTGCTTGGCCGCGGACACCGGACGGATCTCACCGGCCAGGCTGATCTCGCCAAACGCCACCACGGTGTGCGCTATGGGTTCGTCCTTGAGCGCCGATGCGACCGCGATCGCGATGGCCAGGTCCGCGGCCGGTTCCACCAGCCGTACCCCGCCCACCGTGGAAACGTACACGTCCTTTTTCGAGAGCGGATAGCCCGCCCGCTTCTCCAGCACCGCCAGCAGCATCGCCACGCGGGAGCCGTCCACGCCGTTGGTCACCCGGCGCGGGTTGGGCATGGCGGTGTCGATCACGAGCGCCTGCACCTCCACCGGCAGGGCGCGACGTCCCTCCATCGCCACGGTCACACAGGTGCCGGAGACCGCGGCGGTGCCGCGGCTGAGGAACAGCCCGCTCGGGTCAGCGACCTCGCTGATGCCGTCACCGGTCATTTCAAAACAGCCCACTTCGTCGGTGGAGCCGAAGCGGTTCTTGAGGGCCCGCACGAACCGCAGCGCAGTATGCCTGTCGCCCTCGAACTGACAAACCACATCCACCAGGTGTTCCAGCAGCCGCGGGCCGGCAATGGTGCCGTCCTTGGTGACGTGCCCCACCAGCAGCACGGGCAGGTTGCGGTCCTTGGCGAGCCGGATGAGGGTGGACGCCACCTCGCGCACCTGGCCGGGCTGCCCGGCCTGGCCGTCGTTGAGGGAACTGGACACCGTCTGCACGGAGTCGATGATCACCAAATCGGGTTTGACCGCGTCGATCTGGCCGAGGATGGTGGCCAGATCGGTCTCGGCGGCGATGAAGAGTTCCGGCTGCAGTGCCCCGGTGCGTTCGGCGCGCAGGCGCACCTGCGCCACCGATTCCTCGGCACTGACGTAGAGCACCCGGGACTTGGCTACGGCCGCCTTGGACGCCACCTCGAGCAGCAGGGTGGACTTGCCCACCCCGGGCTCGCCGCTAAGCAGGATCACCGAGCCGGGCACGATGCCGCCGCCGAGGACCCTGTCGAACTCGTTGATGCCGGTGGGCCAGTGCGCTACCGCCGTCGTGTCGACGTGGGTGATCGGCCGGGCTACGCCGGTGCCGCTCACAACGGAGGGAGCGACCGACCGGCTGATGCCAGTCTTCTCCGCGGTTTCCACCACGGTGCCCCATTGCTGGCATTCGCCGCAGCGGCCCGCCCATTTCAGGGTGGTCCAACCACACTCGGTGCAGCGGAAGTTGGAGACGGGTTTAGCCATGCTGCGAGCCTAGCCGCGGCCGCCGACACGCCTCACTCGGTCAGGGCCTCCTGGGGGACCCGTCGGGCCACGGCCGAGCTGAGCAGGGGCAGAAAGGCCTCCGCCCAGGTGCGGTAGCCGCGGTCGTTCGGGTGGAACATATCGTTGGCCACCTGCGTCAGCACGCTCCGCCAGCCCTGTCGTTTGGTGGTGGCGTGCAGCGGCACGACGGTGAGGCCGTGCTCGGCGGCCACGTCGCGCACGATCTGGTTGGCCACGGCCACCTTGCGTTCGTTGTGGGGCAGGTGGAAGCACGGCAGGTCGGCCACGAGCGCGTGCGGCGGCAGGGCCGCGAACACTGTGCGAATGCCGGATTCGAAGCGTTCCGCATCCCACTGGGCGATGTCGTTGGCGCCGATGGCGACGGTGACGAAGTCGGGCTGCAGCTTGGCGAACCGCGGCAGCTGGTCGCGCACGGCCAGCTCCACGGTGGCCCCTGAGACACTGAGGTTGATCACCCGCAGGGTGCGGCCTGTGGCCAGACGGATGTGGTCGGCCAGGATGCCGACATAACCACGGTTGGGCGCGCTGGCGCCGATGCCCTGCGCGGCACTGTCACCGATGGCCACGTAAAGCAGGTCGCCCTTCTCCTTGGCGTGGGTGCGCCACCAGAGCGAATTGATCGGCAAGGTCTCGTTGAGCTCGGCGGCGTTGGCGGCCAGGTGCAGCTTGAAGCGCCTGTAGTTGGCGACCGCCACCGCTGTGATGCCGGCGGTGGTGGCCAGGGCGCCGGCGGCGAGGGCAAGAGTGCGGGGAGTGGAACTGTCGTTTGTCACCCCGCGAGAGTACCGCCGGCCTCTGACAATTGCCCGGATTGGCGCCGGACCCCTCCTCTCAACTACAATCGCTCTCGGTACCGTGTCCGAGCGGCCGAAGGTGCAACTCTCGAAAAGTTGTGTGGGGGAGACTCCACCGTGGGTTCAAATCCCACCGGTACCGCCACGAAAAACCCCGTTGATCCTTGTGATCACGGGGTTTTTTTGTCCCCGGACGCGGTCACACCCCACGGAAATCCCACAACTGATCGAGCTCGCGCGGTTCTCTCGCCCGTGAACAGGTTCGCAATCATGGGTACGCTCGATGAGGCGCGTTTGCGGAACTGGTTCACGCGCCGCTCGGCGGGCAATGTCCCGTCGCGCTCAGCTCGAACGTGAAGGAAACACCGTGTCTGATCACGCAAGAATCAAGGGCCACACCGTGACCCGCACCGTCCACATCGAGGCTTCGCGCGCGCGCGTCTGGATGGCGCTGACCGACCCCGAGGTGATGGTCCAGTGGTTCGGAGACGCTGTGATGTTCGCCGCGCTCGAGCCCGGCGCTACCGGCAGCATCGACTGGGATGACTACGGCAGCTTCCCGATCGAAATCACCGAGGTGGTGCCCGACGACTCGTTCGGCTTCCGTTGGTCCGGAATCCCCGCCGAAAAGCTCGACGAGTACTCGACGCACGTGCGCTTCACCATCGCCGATGCTGGTACCGGGACGGATGTCACGGTGATCGAATCGGGCTTCGATACGCTCCCCGGCGGTACCCGCTACCGTCGCGAACGTCTCGAGCAGAACCGAGAGGGCTGGGACGTCGAACTCGACGAGCTCGCGATCCTCCTCGAGGATGTTGCCCAGTAGTTCACGATCACGGGGGAGTCGCTCGATGAGTCGGCCGCAGATCGGACACTGCTGAAATTCGTTCTGCGTTATCGAGAGCTACCGAGACGGCGTCCAGGTCATCATCGAAGAGATCTGGATCGACGCTACGTTCAGCGCAGCGCCCAGAAGGGCAGCGAGGCGACCACCCCGCCGAGCAGAATCAACGCGACTGCTATCACCGGCGATGCCGTGACGTCACCGGTGCCCAGGCGCGTGGTGATGCGGGACAGCAAAGCGTGCGTCCGCCGGCGGGAGAGGATGCCCACGGTGAGAAGCACGAGGCAGGGGAGGCAGTAGATCACGGCGTAGCCAGCGAGGATCAGCAGCCCTGCCCCGGTAGTGACACCGGCGTTGAGGAGGCGTTCGATCGCGATGAAGTACGGAAACGCGTTGGGCAGGTCGGCGCCGGTCAGAAGCGCGCCGAACGGAAGCGCCGTCCAGGGCGTGAACCAAGCGGGCAGTGCGATGGGGGTGCGGGGTCTGGTGCGGAACCGCCGGATGCCGGCGAGGATCAGCACGAGGCCTGCGGCGGCGAAGGCGACGTATCGGATGCCCTGTACGATGCCGTCGACCGCTCCGGCAGCTGCGCCCGCGCCGAGGAACAGAGCAGCGCCGGCGCCGAACACGGTGAGTGCTGCACCGAGCACCGTCACCAGTGCCGTCAGCGCGGGGCGCCGGGGGGCGGCAAGGAGGATCAGTGTCACTGCGACGATCGTGGCCGGGTTGAACGAGTCCAGCACCGCGAGCCCGGCGATCGCGAGCAGAAGAGGCGCGCTCACCGCCTGTCCGGCCCCGGACCGCGTACGAGGACGTCGATCAGGGCGTCGAGCTCCGCCTCCGTGGGGGCGGTTTCGATGCCGGCGACGACGTTCGCGGCGAGTCCGTCTCCGACTAGACGGATGATCCGCGCTCGAGTTGCGTCTCCCGTGTCGTCCTGGATCATCGACTCCCACCGCGCGATCGCCTCCCGCGATGCGGCCGCGACGTCGTCTCCGGGCGTCTCGACCGCACGGTGCGCGATGGCCAGCGCCCGGAACAACGCCACGTCCTCCCCGGCCGGCACCGAGATTCGCAACCACGTCTCCGCCGCTCGGCCCTCCGTCGATGCGGCGACCATTATGGCGTCGATTTCCTCAAGGGCAGCCACAGCCAGTCCTTGCACAAGCGCCGCCCGGGAGGGGAAGTGATGCAGGAGGCCACCCTTCGAGACGCCGGCCTTGCTCGCCGTCTCGTTCAGCGAGGGGACGACTCCGCGATCTAGTGTGAGCTGTCGGGCGGCGCCGAGAATGAGTGCTTTGCGATCCATGCGAGCATCGTATCAAGAAAGACCGTCCGGACGGTCGGTTTCACAGTTGATTCCACTCCGCGTTCGCCCGGCAGGTGGCGAGCCGGCCCGGGACGCACCGGAGCCGGACGTCGACCCGTCGTTTTCGCTAGCCTTGAGCCTTCCCGACCACCGCCCGCGAGGAGCACGCCTACCCATGCCGACAGTTGCGCTGGAGCCTCGCTATTTCGACCGGATGGGCTCCTCGCTCGGTGACAAGGCGCGGATGGTGCTGCCGCACCTGCGTGGCCCCCTGGTGCTGGATGTCGGAGCCGGCGGTGGCGAGCTCACCGCCGCGATCGCGGGTGCCGGCTTCCGGACATCCGCCCTGGACGCCGCGCCGGACGCCATCACCAGGCTGACTGCGCTCGGGATGTTGCACGAGGTGCGGCGCGGCTACGCCGAGCAGGTGCCGCAGCTCTTCGACGAGCCGTTCGACACGATCGTCGTGAGCGCCCTGCTGCATGAGGTCTACTCCTACGGAACGTCGCCGAATACCGAGCCAATCCTGCGCGGGTACGACGCGCTGGCACTCACCGTGACCCGGTGCCGCGAGAGCCTGCGCGGTCGGGGCCGCTTGATCATCCGCGACGGTGTCATGCCGGAACGGCCCACGGAGCTGGCGACCGTGGACGGATTGTCCGACGAGGACGTCGAGGCGTTCCACGATTACCTGCGGCGCAGCCCGCACCCGTTGTTGCGGGCGCTGCACCTGCGCGGGCGGAGCCTGACCGGCACCCGGCATGCCGTCGCCGAGTTTCTGCTCACGCTCACCTGGGGCATCGAGACCTTCCCGCGGGAAGCCCTGGAGCGTTATCAGCTCTTCACTCTGGGCGGGTACAGCCAATACGCAGGGGACCTGGGCTTCGATCTCGTGCACAGCGAGGCGGTCACCCAGCAGGGATACGTCGACGCCCTCTCTTGCCTCAGAGTCACAAGCGGCGACCGGCCGTGGTTCCCGGCCACGAACGGCCTGTGGGTGTTCGAGAAGCGATCAACCCCGTAGCCGGCTCTGCAGCAGCCGAAGCCCGCCGACAACTGTTAGCCGTGCGGACAACTGTTGCCGGTGTACCGGGCGCAAGTGCCCGGATGGGCAACAGTTGCGCGGACTAGAAGAGGTGACCGTAGCCGAGAGCGACGAGGAGGTGGCGCACCGGTCTCGAGGCGACCGGAGCGCCTGTCGCAGCGTCTAGGAAGACATGCGGGACTGCACCCAGTCCAGTGAATGTCGCGCCTGGTCGGCGCTGAGGCGGGTCTGTCCACCACAGTTCGTGCACTCGTTGGAATATTTGGTGGAGAACGAGAACAGCGGCAGAAAAAAAACCGTGAACCGGTTCGCAGACTTCACGACATTTTGCGGCGCTCGCTCCCCGCAGAATGCGCAGACGAACGTGACGACGTTGATGACCTTCTGCGAGGCATTGATGCCGAAGAGGAGAAACATTGTCGGTTCCTTCCGAGGGTGTCAGGAGAAGGATTGCCCGACTCCCGGTAGTAGTCAGGCGGCGACGCGCAGGGCCGAACGCAGGTGCGTGAGGCCCTCGCTCAGACGGGAATCGGCGACGTCGACGCTCACGCCGAGCAGGTCGGCGACCTGATTGTTGCTGAAGCCCGAGTAGTAGGCGAGGTGAATCGCCTGGCGGTGTTCCGGCGACAGGGTGTCGATGGCGTCCGTGGCGTGGTCGAGGGTATGAGTGGTTGTGAACATGAATCGTACTTTTCGTTATGACGTGTGAAGGCGGCGCGCAGCATTGCGTGCGCCGAAATTCGAACAGCGTAGGTGATCGACCGTAAGTCCCGGTCGAGTGCGTCCGAGCGGGTAGTACCCGTTCGAGCGGTGCGTGACTCCGGCCATGGATTGGGGCAGCGGAGTGGTCGGATCGTGGTAAGGATCGACGCGCAACTTCCTACACTAGCACACGGGCGGGGCCGATCCCGCCCAGGACTACGGCAGGCCGAGCAGCCGGAGCCCGGCCGCCGCTGCCGCACCCACGATCACCACGACGAGGAACGGCGCCTTCAGCCACAGGGCCACGGCGGCGGCCACCAGGGCCCCCAGCCTGGCGTCGAGCACCAGCTGTTGCCCGGTCGCCACCGAGTTGGCGACGGTGAGGGAGGCCAGCAGGCCGATGGTGAGGGTGCCTGCGATCCGGGCAACCCGAGGATTCGCCAGCCACTTCTTCGGCACAAGATAGCCGAGGAGCTTGGTGAGGAACCCGACGACGCAGGCGACGACGATCCAGAACCACAGGGTCACGAGGGGTCCGTCCGGTCGGTCTGCACGGTGTCGGGATACGGGTCGATATCGGGCTCCAGGCCCTCACCGTCGGGTCCGGCCCGGTAGCCGAACCAGCCGACCGCGGCAGCCACCACGGCTGCCACCAGAATCGGCACGCCAGGTGGCACGAACGGTACGGCAAGGATCGTGGCGAGCGCACAGGCCGCAGCGATCGCGCCGGCGTCCCGCGACCGCAGCCGCGGCCAGAGCAGGGCCAAAAACGCGGCCACAGCGGCGCCGTCCAGGCCCCACCGCTTGGGGTCGCCGAGCGCGTCGCCGGCCAGGGAGCCGACCAGGGTGAATAGGTTCCACAGCACGAAGATGCCGACCCCGGCCACCCAGAAACCCCGTCGCTGCTCGAGAGGGTCGGTCTGACCGGTGCTGGTGGCCAGCGACTCGTCGATGGTCACCTGCGCGGCCGCGAGGCGCCACCACCCGCGCGGCTGCAGCAGAACGTTGATCTGCATCCCGTACACCGCGTTGCGGATGCCCAGCAATGCCGCCGCGCTCGCGGCGGCCACCGGCGTGCCGCCGCCGGCGATGACGCCGATGAACGCGAACTGTGAGCCGCCGGAGAACAGCAGCAGGCTCAGCGCCTGGGTCTGCCACACGGTCAGCCCGGACGCGACGGACAGGGCGCCGAACGAGACGCCGTACAGGCCGGTGGCCACGGCGATGGACAGGCCGACCCGGGCTCCGGGGGACTGGCGCAGGGACGTGGACACCGGCCGATTTTAGCCGAAGCGGCGCCCGGACCGGGTCATTCCCTGGCGGTGGCTGGTGGCCGCAGGGCGAGCCGAGTCTGGGTTTGACCGGCCCCGGCCTGCTTCTTCAGGCGGTGCAGCAGCTCGTTCAGGTGCGTGGTGTCATTGACCCAAACGTGCAGCAGGTAATCGTACGGACCGGTCACATGCGCGGCATCACGCACCTCGGGCTCGGCCAGAGCGGCGAGGAGAAAGGAGTCGGAGTCCGCGTCGGTGCGGAGCCGAACGTCAATGAAGGCCTCCAGCCCGAGCGGGCCCAGCTGGGCGTCATCGGCCAGCACAGCCCGATACCCCACGATGACCCCGGTGGCTTCGAGCTTCCGCACCCGCGCGGCGGCCGCGTTCGTGCTCAACCCCACCGCGGTGCCGAGGGCACTGAAGGAAATGCGCCCGTCGGTGCGCAGCATGCCGATGATTTCGCCGTCGAGATCGTCCATGCCGCGATCGTAGCCGTGCCGCGGAGAAAATCTAGGGGCAGGGTCGGCGGCCAGGGCAGGATCGTGGCATGGAGATCGAGCTGGGGCCACTGTTTGTCGGCGGGCTGTTAGCCGGGTGGGGAGTGGCCGTGCCGCTCGGCGCCATCGGCGTGCTCCTGGTGCGGGAGGCTCTGGCCGTCGGCTTCGGTGCCGGGGCCATAGCCGCGCTGGCGGTGGCGTTGGTGGACGGACTCTATTGCGTCGCCGCACTGGCGATCGGTGCGGTCGCCGCCCCGGTTCTCGACTCCTGGGGAGCGGCGCCGGCCGTGGGCGCCGGGCTGATCCTCCTGCTGCTGGGAGCCCTTGGGCTGCGCCGCCGGCCCGCGGCGGCGCAGCCGCGGGACAAGCCGCCGCGACCGCCGTCGCCGGGCCGGGTCTTTGCGACGTTCGCCGGGCTCACCGCGATCAACCCGGCGACGCTGCTGTACTTCGGTGCACTGACCGCGGCGTTGCCGCCGTCCCTCGGCCTGGACAGCGCGCCGGCCGTGTTCGTGGCGGGTGCCGTGGCGGCTTCCCTGGGCTGGCAACTGGTTCTGGTGGCGGTGGGGGCCTTCGCCGGCGGCCGGATCGGCGTGCGGGGCCAGGCCGTGCTCAGCGCCTGCGGGTACGGCCTGGTGATGGTGCTCGGTGCGGCCGCCGTCGTCGCCGCGCTGCCGGGTCTGTCGGCCGGTTAGATGACCTGCCAGGCCGGCTTGTTCGCGTAGGTGTACCGGTAGTAGTCAAGGTTGGCCAGGCGGGAGGCCGCGGCCTCATCGACGAGCACGGTGACGTGCGGGTGCAGCTGGATGACGGAGCCCGGGCTGCTGGAGGTGACCGGACCCTCCACCGCCGCGGCAATGGCCTCGGCCTTCTCCTCGCCGAAAGCCAGCAGGATCAGGTGCCGTGCCCGGCGGATGGTGCCCAGGCCCTGGGTGATGCAGTGGACGGGAACATCGTCAGGGGAGCTGAAGAACCTGGCGTTGTCGATCCGGGTCTTCTCGGTGAGGGTCTTGACCCTGGTCAGCGAGGCGAACGAGGAGCCGGGCTCGTTGAAGCCCACGTGACCGGTGCGGCCGATGCCGAGGATCTGCACGTCGACGCCGCCGGCAGCGCGGATGGCGGCCTCGTACTCGCTGCCCGCGGACTCGAGGGTGGCCAGGTCGCCATTTGGCACCCGGATGTTGCCGGGGGTGAGACCCAGGGGCAGCACAGCGTCACGGGTGATGACGGCCCGGTAGCTCTCCGGGTGTCCGCTGGGCAGGCCCACGTACTCGTCGAGCGCGAAACCGCGCACCCGGCTCACGTCCAGCGGGTCGCTCCGCAGCGACTCGGCGAGGGCGCTGTACAGCGACATCGGCGTGGAGCCGGTGGCCAGGCCGAGGACGGCATCCGGTTTCTGGCTGATCAGTGCTCTGATCGATGCGGCGGCGATGATGCCGGCGTTGGTCTCGGATTCGAGGACGACTACTTCAGCCAAGGGATGCTCCAGGTGCGATTTGAAAATGGTGGATGGTGCGAGAAACGATGGTGCCGACCGGTGCCGCGAGCGCTGCTCGCGACACCGGCCGGGCGGGCTAGACCGCGGTCTTCGAGGTGGAGTCGGGGGCTCCCTCCTCCACGATGTCGTCGCCGCGGCCCGGCGTCTTCAGGTTCCAGCGGCGGATGACGAACCGGAACAGGAAGTAATAGAGCGCCGCGTAGGCCAACCCGATGGGGATAAGCAGCAGCGGTTTTTCGGCCAGGCCGAAGTTGAGGATGTAGTCGAACGCGCCGGCACTGAAGGTGAAGCCGTCGCGAATGCCCAGGAAGTTGACCAGGGCGAGCGAGGTGCCCGTAAGCACGGCGTGGATGGCGTAGAGCGGGAAGGCGACGAACATGAACGAGAATTCGAGCGGCTCGGTGACACCAGTGAGCATGGCGGTGAGGGCGCCGGAGAGCATGATGCCACCGACGATCTTCTTCTGCGACTTCTTGGCCTCGTGCCAGATGGCCAGGGCGCCGGCGGGGAGGGCGAACATCATGATCGGGAAGAACCCGGTCATGAAGGAGCCGGCCGTGGGATCGCCGGCGAAGAAGCGGTGCAGGTCGCCGGTGGCGCCGTTGTAATCGCCCAGTACGAACCACATCACGGAGTTGAGGATGTGGTGCAGGCCCACCGGGATGAGCAGCCGGTTGGAGGTGCCGTAGAGGAACCCGCCCCAGACGTCATTCGAGCTGACGAACGAGCCGAAGTTGGTCAGGCCGCCGCTGAACGCCGGGTAGAGGAAGCTGAGCAGGACACCGAGCACCAGGGCCACAACGGCGGTGACGATCGGTACGAACCGGCGTCCGCCGAAGAAGGCCAGATAGCTGGGCAGTTTGATGCGGTGGTATTTCTGCCACAGCACCGCGGAGACGACGCCCATGAGGACACCGGCGAGGACGTTGTAGTCAACCAGCACCTGTTCGGCGCCCTTGGCGGGCAGGCCCATGACGAAGGGCGACATGGCCTTGCCGACGTTCGTGAAAACGAGGTAGCCCACCACGGCGGCCAGGGCTGTTGAGCCATCCGCTTTCTTGGCGTAGCCAATCGCCACACCGAGCGCGAAGAGCAGCGCGAGGTTGTCGAACAGTGCGCCGCCGGCAGCTCCGATCACCGCAGCGCCGGTTTCGAAACCAGGGATGGCGCCCAACAGGTCGGGTTGGCCCAGACGCAGTAACAGGCCGGCGGCGGGCAGGGCTGCGATGGGCAGCATGAGGCTGCGACCGACGCGCTGGAGTTGGGCGAGGCCCGGGACTTTTCGTCCCGTTCCGGCATCAACGGTGGTGCTGGACATGGATTCCTCCTGTGGTGGTGCTCGTGGTGTGTCTTGTGGACGGGTGAATGGTGTGCGGTCAGAGGCTGCGGGAAGGCATGCTGGCGCTGCCGATGAGCTCGGCAGGCCACCCGGGTGGGGCGGAGCAGGCTGACTTACAGTTCGTGGTTGAGGTCGAGGGTCATGTGGATCTGGTAGCGGTCGCCCCGGTACCACGAGGTGACGTGTTCAACGGGGGTGGACCCCGCCGACGAGGTACGGAGGAAGACGAGAAGGGGAACGCCCACGTCGATGCCGAGTGGTTCGGCGAGTTCGGCATTCGCGGTCTCGGCCCACGCGGTCTGTTCGGCGTGGTCGATGCGCAGGCCGTACTCGGTGGCGAAGGTGGCGTAGAGCGAACGAGTGAGGTCCTGGCTGCCAAGGTCGGGCAGCAGGCCGGTGGGGTAGTAGCCGCGTTCGAAGGCCATCGGGATGCCGCCGGCGAGCCGAAGGCGCTCGACCTGCTGCACCTGCGCCCCGGCCCTCAGGCCCAGCGCCGCACGCACCTCGAGGGGCGCATCGATCAACCTGGACCCCATCACGACGGTGGCGGGCACCAGGCCGCGCCGGCGCATGTCTTCGGTGAACGAGGCGAGGTGCAGGTCGCTCTGCACGCGCTCGCCGGCGACGAAGGTGCCCTTGCCCTGGATTCGGTACAGCACGCCCTCGTCGACCAGTTGGCGGATCGCCTCCCGCACCGTTGACCGGCTCACGCCGTACTTGGTCATGAGCTTGCGCTCCGGCGGGATCGCGGCATGGGGTGCCAGGGTGGTCTCGACTCGTTCGAGCAGGATGGACCGCAACTGCACGTGCTTGGGCACGGCGCCGTTGGCGAGGACCGGGCCGTCGAGGTGTGTCACGACTTCATCACCTTTCCGGGGTGTTGGCATTCGGGGGAGCGGGCTTTCTGTGATCCAGCTGACAACCAACCGGACCACTTCCGCTTTGTGGTCCGTACTGGTACGGTCCAATTACTCGATAATGGAGGTGCGGCGGTCGGTTTGTCAAGGGCCGGCCCGCACAGGCGTCTCGCAGATGAGAGCCTCCTTGTCGACCGATCCATCCCACAGATCCGTATACATTTCCGAGGAGTAACTAATGAGTAGCAAGGCAGAGCAGATCCTGGCCGGCCTCGGCGGCGCCGACAACGTCGTCGACATCGAGGCGTGCATCACCCGGCTGCGCACCGAAGTGACCGACCCCACGCTGGTCGACGAACCCGCCCTCAAGGCCGCCGGTGCGCACGGTGTGTTCAGGTCCGGCACCATCGTGCAGGTCATCGTCGGCCCCGAGGCCGAGAACCTCGCCGACGACATCGAGGACCTCAGGTGAGCGTCGCCTCCGTGATCGTGCTCGCGCCCGTTCCGGGGCGGGCCGTGGAACTCGGTCTGGTGCCCGATCCCACCTTCGCCCAGGCGATCGTGGGCCCCGGCGGCGCGATCGATCCTCCCCGCGAGGTCGTCGACGCTATCGCCCCGATCAGCGGAAAGCTGCTCAAGGTATTCCCGCACGCCTATGTGATCGTGGCGCCGGAGGGTGTCGGGGTGCTCGTGCACCTCGGCATCGACACCGTGCAGCTCAAGGGCGCGGGGTTCACCCTGCGCGCCCAGCAGGGCGACACCGTCACCGCCGGTGACGTGATCGTCAGCTTCGACGTTCCCGCCATCGTCGCGAGCGGCCGCGACCCGATCGTGCCGGTGATCATCCTGGAGCGCCAGGTGGAGAACATCACCCTGGCCGACGCCGTGGCAGCAGGTCTTGAGCTCGCGGCCGGGGACACCTTCCTCACCGTTCGCGGCTGACCCCACAGCCGCGCCAACGAGAATTCTGGAGACCCGTCATGACACCGCTCACTTCCCGAACCGCCACTGCAGAGCCCGGGCACGCACCTGCGCTGCCGGGCGATGCCAGGCCGGGCACCGAGACGCCGCTGCTCCTCGTCGCCGGCACGGTGATCCTGCCCGACCGGGAGTACTCACCCGGCTGGGTCGAGGTGCGGGGCGGCCTGATCGTCGACTGCGGAGCCGGCGAACCACCCCGGCCCGCGGATGTCTCACTGCCGGCCGGGGTGCTCGCGCCGGGCTTCATCGACGCCCACAACCACGGTGGCGGTGGGGTCAGTTTCAACGATGCGGACACTCACGCCGTCGCCAGGCGTATCACGCAGACCCACCTGGACCACGGCACCACCACCATGATGGCCAGCCTGGTGACCGCGCCCATCGACGAGATGGAGCGCCTTGTTCGGGCGCTCGCCGAGCTGGTGCGCGACGGCCTGCTGGCCGGCATCCACCTGGAAGGCCCCTGGTTGAGCCCCGCGCACCGGGGTGCGCATGCCGAGCAGCTGTTGCTGCTGCCGGACCCGGCGGGTGTCGAGCGGCTGATGGGGGCCGGCGGCGGCGCGGTGCGCATGGTCACCATCGCCCCGGAACTGGAGGGCGGGCTGGCCGCCGTGGCGAGCATCGTGCAGCACGGCGCCGTGGCCGCCATCGGCCACACCGACGCGGACTACGACCTCACGCAGGCGGCGATCGCGGCCGGGGCCACCGCGGGCACCCATGTCTTCAACGCCATGCGGCCGCTGCATCACCGCGAGCCGGGCGCCGCTCTGGCGCTGCTCGACGACCCCGCGGTGTTCGCCGAGCTGGTCGCCGACGGGGTGCACCTGCACCCGGCCGTCGTACGCCTGATCACCGAGAGTCCCGCCCGCCCGGTTTTCGTGACGGATGCCATGGCCGCGGCCGGCGCCGCTGACGGCGACTACAAACTGGGCGCCCTGGATGTGCGGGTGGTGGACGGCCAGGCGCGGCTGGTCGACGGCACCATCGCCGGCAGCGTGCTGACGCTGAGCCACGCGGTGCGGTACGCCGTGCTGACCGCCGGAGTGCCGCTGCCGATCGCCATCCGGGCCGCCACCCAGAACCCCGCCGACCTGCTCGCTCTCACCGACCGCGGCCGGATCGCGCCGGACCTCCGCGCCGACCTGGTGCTGCTCGACGCCGACCTGCACGTGCACGCGACCCTCCTCGAGGGCGCCTGGGTTTAGGCGCGCGGGACTCGCGAACCGTGCGTCAAGCCCCAGAATTCTCGAGTTTTCGGTGCTTTGCTCACGGCCCGCCGGCGGATGGGTAGGCTCGCGAACGTGAGTGACACCTTGAGAGCGCGGCTGCGGGCCCTGCCCGACTTCCCCGACGACCTGCCCGCATTCGACCCGGCCACCGCCCCGGCCGACCCGGTGGAGCTGTTCCTCAGCTGGTTCGAGGCGGCGCTCGCCGCCGGGGTGCGTCAGCCGCACGCGTTCAGCCTCGCCACCGTCGGGGCCAGCGCCGGCTCCGGTGCCGGGGCGCCGTCGTCGCGGATGCTCATCCTCAAAGACCTCGACGACGACGGATGGCAGTTCGCCACCGCACGCACCTCCCGCAAGGGCCGCGAGCTGGCGGCCAACCCGCAGGCGGCGATGAACTTCTACTGGTCCCAGCTCGGCCGCCAGGTGCGACTGGTCGGCCCGGTCGTCGAGCTCTCTGCCGACGCATCCGCCCGGGACTGGGCCGCACGCCCGGCCGCCGATGCGGCACCGAACCCGGCCTGGCAGCTCTACGCGCTGCGCCCCACCGAGATCGAGTTCTGGCAGGCCAGCGCCGACCGCCGGCACATCCGCCATCGCTACGACCTTCCTGGCTAGCCCGCGAGCGGCGCTCAGGGTTCGCTCAGGGTCGAGTCAGGGTTCGTCCCGATGCCGCGATGCGAAGAGAAGGGCAACACTGGGGATCGACCCCAGCGCGCCCGCGCTCCGACCGTGAAGGACCGTACATGACCGCCCATACGCTCACCTCGAACCACCCTGCGCGCTCGCTCACCGCACCGCCGGCATCCGTGATCGCGTACGCCAGGGGCCTGGTCAAGACCTACGGCACCGGCGAGACCGAGGTGCGCGCCCTGGACGGCATCGACGTGGACTTCGCCCGGGGCGAACTGACCGCGATCATGGGCCCGTCGGGGTCGGGGAAGTCGTCGCTGATGCACTGCATGGCGGGGTTGGACACCGTCACCGCCGGCACCGTGATCGTAGACGAGATGAACGTGGGACGCATGTCGCAGCGGCAGCTGACGGCGCTTCGCCGCACCCGGCTCGGCTTCATCTTCCAATCGTTCAACCTGATTCCCACCCTCACCGCCGCCGAGAACATCACCCTGCCGCTGGACATCGCCCGGCGCCCGGTGGACCGGGCGCATCTCGCCGCGATCGTCGCGGCGGTCGGGCTCGAGGACCGCCTGCACCACCGACCCAGCGAACTTTCCGGCGGCCAGCAGCAGCGGGTGGCCTGCGCCCGAGCCCTGGTGGCCCGGCCGGCCGTGGTGTTCGCCGACGAGCCCACCGGCAACCTCGACTCGAAATCAGCCGGTGACCTGTTGCGGTTCCTGCGCGGGTCGGTCGACGACCTCGGTCAGACGGTCGTGATGGTGACCCACGACGCCCGGGCGGCGGCCTACGCCCACCGGGTCCTGTTCCTCGCCGACGGCCGACTCGTGCAGGAACTCACCGACCCCACCCAGGCGTCGGTGCTCGACGTCATGCGGTCGATGGGCGACGAGACCGAGACCGAGCACGAGCACGACGGCGCCCGGCGATGACCCGGGTCGCGTTGCGCGGCATCCGCGCCCACCTGGTGCGCTTTCTGTTGTCGCTGCTGGCGGTGACCCTCGGGGTCGCCTTCGTGGCGGGCACCCTGTCGCTTCGCACCATGATGGGCTCCACCTTCTCCGGCATCGTGGCCAGCTCGATGCAAGCGGATGTCTACGTGCGCGGCAGCGAGCCCGCCGCCAGTGCCGCCCAGGCCGGCAGCTCGGCCGGTGACGTGCGCGAGGCCATCCCGGCCGATCTCGCCCGGACCCTCAACACCGTCGACGGTGTGCGGCATGCCCTGCCGGCGGTCTCCGGGCCCATCGTGCTCGTCGGCGCCGACGGCACGGCCGTGGTGAGCTCGCAGGCCCCCACCTTCGGGATGGCTCTCCACCCCGACGACGACACCCTCGACATCGTCGCCGGGCGTTCACCCGTCGGCGCTGGGGAGATCGCGCTGGAATCGGCGACCCTCGAGTCGTCGGGCCTGACCGTTGGCGACGAGACCTCGGTGGTGCTCGCCGGTGAGGTCCAGGCCGTGTCGGTCGTGGGAGAGGTGTCGCTCGGGGCGCCGATGGCCGGCGCCACCATCGTCTTCCTCGACGTCGCCACCTCCAACGCCGTCTATGCGCCCGACGGCCTGGTGGCGAGTATCGACGTCTACGGGGACACCGGGGTGGACGAGCAGATCCTGGTCGAGAGGGTCGGCGCGGCCCTGGCCGCCGCCGATGCGGCCGGCGTCGAGACCGTCACCGGCACCGCTATGCGCACCGAGGCCACGGCAGACATCAACGACATGCTCGGCTTCGTGCAGACGTTCATGCTGGTGTTCGCCGGGATCTCCCTGTTCGTGGGCGCGTTCATCATCTCCAATACCTTCGCGATGTCGGTGCAGCAGCGGATGCGCGAGTTCGCGCTCCTGCGCGCCGTCGGCGCCTCGCCCGGTCAGGTGTTCGCCTCCATCCTCATCCAGGCCGCGGTGGTGGGCCTGGTCGGCTCCGCGCTCGGCATTGCCGCCGGCCTCGGCCTGGTATCGCTCGTGCGGATGGCGGTCGCCCAGATCGGCATGAACCTGTCCGGCAGCATCCCGCTCGACCCCGCCACCGTGGTGATCTCGCTACTGGTGGGCACCCTGGTGAGCATCGCGGCGGCGGCGCTGCCGGCCCGCCGGGCGGCGCTCACCCCTCCGGTGGAGGCCATGCGCGAGGCCGGCGGCGCCAGGTCCAGGTCGCTTCGGCTGCGGTCCATCGTCGGATCCGTTCTCACCGTCGCCGGCCTGGCCGGCCTGGTCGCCGCCTGGTCCAGGCCCGACCCCGACGGTCCGGCACTGCTGGGCCTCGGTGCCGCCGGTGTGGTGGTCGGGGTGCTGGTCCTGGCCCCGGTGATCGCCCGGTATTCGCTGAGCGCTATGGCCGCGGTCTTCGTCGTGGCGGTCAAACCGCTGGGCCGGCTGGCCCGCGGCAACGTGATCCGCAACCCGCGCCGCACCGCGAACACCGCGGGGGCGCTCATGATCGGCATGGCCCTGGTGGGCGCGGCCTCGGTGCTCGCCGCGTCGGCGACGGTCTCGACCCGAGCGATCGTGGACGACGGCTGGATCGCGGACTTCTCGGTGCAGTCTGCCGCAGGGGTGGTGCCGACGGGTGTGGTGGCTGACCTGCGAGCCCTGGACACAGTGGACTCCGTCGACGAGCTGCGCTACGGCCCGGCGATGCTGGCCCCCGCAGCTGGTGGCACCGTTGCCGAGCGGTCCATCATCGTGGTGGCGCTGCCGCCCGCCGCGCTCGGCCACACCCTCGACTTCGACGCCGTCGAGGGCACGCTGGCGGGCTTCGCGGCGGGGCAGCTTGCCGTTCAGCGCAGCGTGGCCGACGACCGCGGGTGGACCGTGGGCGACGACGTGACCTTCACGACGGCGGCCGGCGAGGCATCCGCTCCGATCGGCGCCATTGTCGACACCGCCGTGATCGGCGCGCCGATCATCATGCCCGACGACGCCTTCGAACGCATCGTGCCGTCGTCGCAGATCGCGATCGATTCGTTGCTGATCACCTCGGCCGCGTCCGCCACGCCGACGGAGGTGCGCGACGACCTGACCGGGGCGGCCGCGCCTTACGTCGTGCTCTCGGTGCTCGACAAGGAGGAGTTCGCCGGCCAGCTGGCCGGGCAGGTCGACCAGATCCTCGGCATCCTCTACGCGATGCTGGCGCTGTCGATCATCATCGCGATCCTCGGCATCGTGAACACCCTGGCGCTGTCGGTGATCGAGCGCACCCGGGAGATCGGGCTCATGCGCGCGGTGGGGCTGGGGCGGATGCAACTGGCCGGGATCATCACCATCGAATCGATCCTCACGGCCCTGTTCGGCACCGTCCTGGGCATGGCCGTCGGGGTGGGCATTGCGTCGCTGATGCCCGCGGTGTTCACCGGGATCGGGCTCACCGAGCTCGCCATCCCCTGGGGCCAGCTCGCGTCGATGCTCGGGGTTGCCGCCCTGGTCGGCGTGCTGGCAGCGCTCTGGCCGGCGATCCATGCGGCGCGGTTGCCCGTGCTGCAGGCCGTGTCGGCGGACTGACCGCGTCAGACGCAGGCAAGCCGTGAGCTAAGCCCCAAAAACCTCAGGTTTTTGGGGCTTTTCTCACGGCTCGCCAGAGGGGCGCCGGGGTTACAGCGTGATCAAGCCCGAGGTGGTGTCGCGCGCCTTGGTGAAGCGGGCGGAGACGTTCTCCCAATCGGTGACGGTCCAGAACGCCTTGACGTAGTCGGCGCGCACGTTCTGGTAGTCGAGGTAGTAGGCGTGCTCCCAGACGTCGAGCATGAGCAACGGGACGATGCCGGCGGGCAGGTTGCCCTGCTGGTCATAGAGCTGCACGATGATGGGCTGCTGACCCAGGGTGTCCCAGGCGAGGATCGACCAGCCGGAGCCCTGAACGCCCATGGCCACGGCGGTGAAGTGAGCCTGGAACTTCTCGAACGAACCGAAGGTGTCGTCGATCGCGGCAGCGAGCTCGCCGGTGGGCTTGTCGCCACCGTCCGGGGACATGTTGGTCCAGAAGATGGAGTGGTTGACGTGGCCGCCGAGGTTGAAGGAAAGGTCCTTCTGAAGCTTGTTGACGAAGGTGAGGTTGCCTGATTCGCGGGCCTCAGCGAGCTGGTCGAGTGCGGCGTTGGCGCCGGTCACATAGGCCTGGTGGTGCTTGCTGTGGTGGAGCTCCATAATGCGCCCGCTGATGGCGGGTTCGAGGGCGGCATAGTCATAGGTCAGCGTGGGAAGCGTATATGCGGTCATTTGTTTACGATATCGTCTCAAGTGCACTTGAGATCAAGGAGAAGGCCCACTGTCAGAGCACTTGTCCAGCAAGGATCTCCTGCCGATCGGGCAGATTGCCGCCCGCGCCGGAGTCCCGGTCTCCACCGTGCGCTACTACGAAACGCTGGGGCTGATCCCCGCGCTGCGCTCCAGCGGCAACGTGCGCCTCTTCCCGCGGCACGTGCTGAGGCGCATCGCCCTCATCCAGGTTTCGGTGCGCTACGGGATCTCGCTGGCCGAGGTCGCCGTGATCCTCAAGGACCTGCCGGACAGCCGCCCACCGAGCCGGGCCGAGTGGGGCACCATTTCCGCCACCTGGGGGGAGCACCTGGCCAGGCAGCAAGCCGTGCTCGAGCGGATGCAGGCCGAACTCACCGGCTGCATCGGCTGCGGTTGCCTGTCGCAAACCCGGTGCGCCGTCGTGAACTCCGATGACCGCCTGCGCACAGACGGTGCCGGCCCACGCCGGGTGCTCGACGCGCCGAAGGCCGCCGGAGCGGAATAATTTCGGCCGTTGTGTGTTGCTTTGGGTAACCGACGGAAGGGAGCCAGGATGAAGGTGCGTAACTCACTGGGTTCGATGAAGAAGATGCAGGGTTCACAGACGGTGCGGCGCCATGGGCGCACATTCGTCATCAACAAGTTGAACCCCCGATTCAAGGCTCGCCAGGGTTAGTCCCGTCGACTGCGGTGCGCGGGTCCGGCCGATCCGTGCAACCGCTCGAGTGGCGAGTTGGCATTTCCAGCCCATGACGAATGACCCCGGCAGCGCCGGGGTCATTCTGCGTATCCTGCCGGCGCGAGGCTGACCGGCGCCGGTTGCCTAGAGCAGGGTCATCACGTCGCGGGCCGCCGTCATCAGCAGCGGAGCATAGGACTCGAGCGTCTCCCTGGCTACCAGGGGGGCGATGGTCGTGATGCCGATGCCGCCGATGAGGTGCTGCTGGGTGTCGAACACCGGCACCGCCATGCAGCGGATGTGCTCCTCGTTTTCCTGGTCGTCGATGGAGAAGCCGCGGTTGCGCACCAGCGCACCGTCGGCGAGCAGGTCGGCGACGGTTGTGATGGTGAACGCGGTGCGGGAGTGCAACCCGGTGCGGGTCGCGTAATTGCGCACCTCGCTCTCGGGGAGGTGGGCCAGGATCGACTTGCCGATCGCCGTCGAATGCAGCGGAATCTGGCCGCCGACCCGCGAAGCGATCTGGATCGGCTGGGCGGTGTCCTCGATCTTCTCCACGTAGGTGGCGAAGTCCCCGGTGCGCAGCGCGAAGTGGATGGTGCTGCGCACGTCGGTCTGCAGCTGCCGGAGCCTGGCTCCCACCAGGTCGGAGTCGTTGGGGCCGGCGGTGAGCTTGAGCGCGAGGAGGCGCAGCGAGCGACCGGGCGCGTAGCTGCCGTCGGGGCGACGGGTGACGTACCCGCTGTCGATCAGCTCGCTCAGCAAGCGGAAGACGCTGGTCTTGGCCAGGCCGGTTTCCTTCACCAGGTCGCTGAGCCGGTGGGAGTCACCCGGGTTGGACACGGCCTCAAGCACCCGCAGGAGCTTCTGTGCCGCATTGTCCTTGGCCCGGTTGCCCAGCCCGTCGAGCTCAGGCGCGGTCGTGGCCTCGATCTCGTTCGCCACCGTCATGTGTCCCACCTCTGTTCTGAAGTTCTGCCCTGCGGACCATTTAACCACGGTTGCGGAATCTCGGTGGCATCCCGCCGCGCTCCGAGCCGGATTCGATGCCGTCAGACCCTTGACAACGCGACAAACGCCTGCTTCAGACGCGTCGTTCCGGTCTGACGTCGATTCCTCGGCCGCCCAAGTTGCGAAAAGGAATCGCACGGGGTTATGTTGAGTTCACGTGACGGACTCATGTTCCATCACGCGGAACAGATTCAGAATAGATCTGGCTGATTCTCACAGTGGAGGAACTCATGCAGGGAACTGCGCACGAACCTGGGTCGGCAAGCGAGAGTGCTCTCCCGCTGCCGAGCGGCATCCGAATGGTGACAGGGGCAGGCTCGTTGCCGGCCGTTGAAGTCGCTCTTCCTGCGGCCACCGCGCTGGTCTACCTGCACGGCGCACACGTCGCCCAGTGGACCCCCACCGGCCAGAAACCGGTGCTGTGGATGAGTGAACACAGCGCATACTCGTCCTCCGCTGCCCTTCGCGGCGGCATTCCGGTGTGCTTCCCCTGGTTCGGCCCGAATCCCACCGACGCCACGGCACCCAACCACGGTTGGGCACGCATTTCGCCCTGGACCCTCACCGCTGCAGCCATCGTCGGCCCCGATGCCGTGCTCACCTTCGACCTGGTCGGTACTCAGCCCGATGAGGACGGCACTGCCCAGCCGGTGTCGATGCGATACACCGTTACCATCGGCGCCCAGCTCACCCTCGAGCTCGTGGTTCTCAACGAGGGAACCGCCACGGTTTCGGTGGAGACCGCACTCCACACCTATTTCGCCGTCGGCGACGCCCGCACGACTCAGCTCCTCGGGCTCACTGACCTGCCCTACCTCGACCGCAGCGTCACCCCGGCCGTCACGTCGAGTTCGGCCCTGCCCGTCTCCATCGTCGGCGCCGAGATCGACCGGATCTACCCGATGCCCCGCACCGTCACCATCGACGACGTCACCAATGCACGCACAATAACGGTCGGCGACACCGATGCCGCCCAGACCGTCGTCTGGAACCCCGGCACCGTCAAGGCCGCCGCGATGGGCGACTACGGCGACGACGAATGGACCGAGACCGTCTGCGTCGAGGCCTGCAACGTGCGCGACCAGGCCGCCATCCTCGCCCCGGGCCAGAGCACCAGCATGAGCGTCGGCATCGCTGTCGCACCCCACCCGCAACACACCGAACAGCACCACGAAGGACAGCTCGTCATGGAACGACTCACCAGCGCCATCCACCCGGTTCAGACCCTGCCCACCCGCGCCATCCAGTTCGGCGAGGGCAACTTCCTGCGCGGATTCGTGGACTGGCAGCTCCAGCAGATGAACAAGCAGGGGCTGTTCAACGGTGGCGTCAAGATCGTGCAGCCCCTGGCCGGCGGCCTCGTCGCCATGCTCGACGAGCAGGACGGCCTGTACACGGTGCTGCTGGAAGGCAAGCAGGACGGCGAAGAAGTGCAGTCCCACGAGGTGATCACTCTGGTCAACGGCACCGTCAACCCGTACACCGACTACGAGGCCTACCTCGCCCTCGCCGAAGACGACGACATCGAGTTCATCTTCTCCAACACCACCGAGTCCGGCATTGTCTACAACGCAGAAGACAAGCTGGCCGACACGCCCCACGCCAGCTTCCCCGGCAAGCTCACCGCGCTCTTGTTCCGCCGGTTCGAGCTCGGCAAGAAGGGCTTTCAGCTGATTCCGTGCGAGCTCATCGAGCGCAACGGCGACAAACTCAAGGAAACTGTTCTCGCAACCGCCGCGAACTGGGGCCTCAGCGCCGACTTCATTCAGTGGGTCAACACCGACAACACCTTCTACTCCAGCCTGGTCGACCGGATCGTCCCCGGCTACCCCAAGGACCGCGCCGAGGAACTCTGCGCCGAGTTCGGCTTCGAAGACCGCCTCATCGTCAAGGCCGAACCGTTCCTGCTCTGGGTCATCGAGGGCCCGCAGTCACTCACCGAGAGCCTGCCGCTGGCCCGGGCCGGCCTCAACGTAACCGTGACCGACGACATGACCCCGTACCGCGAACGCAAGGTGTTCCTGCTCAACGCCCCGCACACCACGATGGCCTCCCTCGCCCGCCTCGCCGGCGTTGAGACCGTGCGCGACGTGATGCTCGATGCCGACTTCGGCCCGCTCGTCGAAGCGGTGATGTACGAGGAGATCATGCCCGTGCTCGACCTACCGCACGACGAACTCGCGGCGTACGCCGAGTCGGTGAAGGAGCGCTTCGAGAACCCGTTCATGCACCACGAGCTCTCCGCAATCGCCCTGAACAGCGCCTCCAAGTTCAAGAGCCGCCTGCTGCCGGTCCTCACCGGCTTCCACACCAAGAACGGCACCTTCCCGCCCCGAGTCACGCTCGCGCTTTCCGCCATCCTGCTCGCCTACAGCGGCGACCCAGCCGTCACGATCACCCCGGTCGACAGCGCTGAGACCATCGCGGCCTTCCACGCCGCCTACGCCACGGATGCTTACGTCGCTACGATCCTGGCCGACACCACCCTGTGGGGCACCGACCTCACCGAGCTCGACGGCCTCGTCGACCAGGTCGCTGCCGGCCTCGACGCCCTGCGCGACCGCGGCGTGCGCGCCACCATCGCCGACCTCGCCGTCCGCGCCTAACCCCCGACCGACCCCAGACAAAGGACCGCAGATCATGCTCCTCAACGACGACTTCCTGCTCGGCACCGACATGGCGAAGAAGCTGTTTCACAATCACGCCAAGCACATGCCGATCATCGATTTCCACTGCCATCTGAACCCCCAGGAGATCTACGAAGACCAGAACTTCGCCAGCATCACCGAGGTGTGGTTGAAAGGCGACCATTACAAATGGCGCCTGATGCGTGCCAACGGCGTGCCGGAGAACCTCATCACCGGCGACGGCGACGACTTCGACAAGTTCTACGCGTGGGCCGGTACCGTCGAAAAGGCTCTCGGCAACCCGCTCTACGTGTGGACCCACCTCGAACTCAAGCGCTTTTTCAACATCGACCTGGTCCTTAGCCGCGAAACCGCCCGCGAGGTCTACGACCGCGCCAACGCCCTGCTGGCCACGGCCGGGTTCTCCCGCCGCAGCCTGATCCGGTCCAGCAACGTCACGACCATCTGCACCACGGATGACCCCGCAGACGACCTGCACTTCCACGAACTGCTCCAGAGCGAGACGGCCTTCACCGTTGTCCCCGCGTTCCGCCCGGACAAGGCCATGAACATCCACGCCGCCGGTTACGTGGACTACCTGGTCACCCTCGGCACGGCCGCCGGGGTCAAGATCGGCTCCTTCGCCGACATCGTCGACGCCCTGTCGGCCCGGGTCGACTTCTTCCACTCCATGGGCGCCCGGCTCTCCGACCACGCCCTGGACACCGTCGTATATGCGGAGTCGACCGAAGCCGAGCTCGACGTCATCGTCACGACGGCCATGACCGGCGGCACGCTCACCGACCTCGGCATCGCCCAGTACCGCACCGCGGTGCTCAAGGCGCTGATGCGCATGTACCACCGCAAGAACTGGACCATGCAGCTGCACCTGCACGCCCTGCGCAACACCAACACCGTGATGCTGGGCAAGCTCGGCCCGGACACCGGCTACGACGGCCTCAACGACCGAAGCGTCGCCGAGCCGCTCGCCGCGTTGTTCGACTCGATGGAACTCGAAGACGCCATCCCGCGCACGATGCTCTACTCCCTCAACCCCAACGACTACATGCCGCTCGTCACCCTGATGGGCGCCTACCAGAAGGACACCGTTCAGAAGATGCAGCTGGGCAGCGCCTGGTGGCACAACGACACCCGCAACGGCATGCGGCTGCAGCTGTCCACCTTCGCCGACGAGAGCCTGCTCTCCAACTTCGTCGGCATGCTCACCGACTCCCGCAGCTTTCTGTCCTACCCGCGGCACGAGTACTTCCGCCGCATCCTCTGCGAGCTGATTGGCGAATGGGTCGAACTCGGCGAGGTCCCCGACGACGAGGCCATCCTCGGCCGGATGGTCGAAGACATCTGCTTCAACAACGCGAACAACTACTTCGGTCTGTAACCAGGCCACTGCCCGATATCCGTTCAAATCGAAAGTGTGTATGTGAGTCATGGCAATTCAAACTGGTATTGAAGCTGGGGAATCAGCCCCAGCTGCTCCTCAGCCCGGGACCGCCACCATCGAGCGCATCTCCACCAAGGAGAAGGTCTCTTATGGGTTCGGCGACTTCGGCAACGGCTTCATGTTCGACCTGGGTCAGTCGTACCTGACCAAGTTCTGGATCGACACCGCCGGCATTGCCGCGGGCGTCGTGGCCCTCATCTTCTCGCTCGCCAAGATCTTCGACGCGTTCATGGACCCGATCGCGGCGGCCTACATCGACAGCCGCAAGTTCGGCAAGCGCGGCAAGTTCCGCCCGGTGATGATGGTCTCCTCGATCCTCCTCGGCGTGATGACCGTGGTCACCTTCACGATGCCCGACGTCAGCATGGGCTGGAAGATCGCCTACGCGGCCGGCACCTACGCCATCTGGGGCCTCATCTACTCCTTCACCAACGACCCGTACGGGTCGCTGGCCTCGGTGATGACCCGCAACATCAAGGACCGCGCCCAGCTGGCCACCACCCGCCAGGCCGGTTCGCTCGGTGCTCAGTGGATCTGCGGCTTCGCGTTCATCCCGATCATGATGGTGTTCGGCGGCATGACCGGCGCCAACTACATGTGGGCCTCCGCGGTGTTCGCCCTCATCGGCATCATCTCCTTCTACATCTGCTACCGCGGCACCAAGGAACGCGTCTACGTCAACCGCGCCGTGGGCTTCGAGCAGAACGGCATGAAGGACTACGCCAAGGCGATCTTCACCAACCGGCCGCTGCTCGGCCTGGTGCTGATGACCCTGTTCACGATCTCCGCCATGAACGTGAACAACATGATGATGATCTTCTTCGCCGAATACAACCTCGGCAACATCGCCCTGCAACCGGTGCTGAACCTGGTCATGATCGGCGCCTCCATCGTGGGCATCATGTTCGTGCCCCGTCTGGTCGGCCGATTCGGCAAGAAGCGCACCGCCATGGGCGGATTCATCATCGGTGTGATCGCCAACGGCCTGAACTTCATGATCCCCACCAACCTGTGGACCTTCATGCTGCTGGTGACCATCGGCTACATGGCCCTGGCCATCCCGAACGCCGTCACCTGGGCGTTCGTCTCCGACACCATCGACTACGGCGAATGGCACACCGGAGTGCGCAAGGAGACCATGACCTACGCGGCCTTCAACTTCTCCCGCAAGATCGCCCAGTCCATTGCCGCCCTCGTGGGCGCCGGGATGCTCGCCGTCACCGGCTACATCGCCCAGGGCGCCAGCCAGTCGGAGGAAACCCTCTTCGGTATCAAGGCCGTGATGACCCTCTACCCGGCCGTCGCCCTCGCCCTGGCCGCCGTGATCGTCTACTTCCTCTACAACCTGTCCGACGACAAGTACACCGCCATCGCCCACGACCTCGAAGCAGGCCGCTGGGAAAAGGGAATCATCGGCCAGGCGTAAGCCCGACCGTCTCGCTTATCTAAGGACTCATTTCATGTCACACATCGACAGCATCACCACCGGCACTTCCGTGCTGGTCATGGCCGAGGGCGACGACGTCGCGGTCGCCCTCCGAGACCTCCAGCCGGGGGAGACCCTCCCCGTCGGCGACGGTCTCCTCACCGTCACCACGCTCATCCCGAGCGGCCACAAGGTCGCCCTCACCGACCTCGACGTCGGCGCCACCGTGCACAAGTACGGCCAGTCGATCGGGGTTGCCACGGCGCCGATCAGCCGGGGCGAGCAGGTGCACAGCCACAACATCGGCATGGACCTCGCTGCCCGCACCCACGAATTCGGCACCGTGCACACCGAGCTGCCGGCCCCGACGGCCCGCCGAACCTTCGACGGTTACCGCCGCGCCGACGGCCGGGCCGGTACGCGTAACTACATCGCGATCCTCACCACGGTCAACTGCTCCGGAACCACTGCCAAGCTCATCGCCGACAGATTCCGCGGTGGCGCGTTGGACGGGTTCGAGAACGTCGACGGCGTCATCGCCCTCACCCACCAGAGCGGCTGCGGCCTCGTGCTGGAAAGCGAAGGCGCCCAGGTGCTGCTCCGCACGCTCAACGGCTATGCCAGCCATCCCAACATCGCGGGCGTCCTGATGCTCAGCCTCGGCTGCGAGATGACCCCGACCAGCCTGGTCCTCGCCGAGGGCGCCCTGCCCAGCGACACCGTGGTGGAGTCCCTGTCGATCCAGGAGACCGGCGGCATGCGCAACACCGTCGCCGCCGGCGTCGAGAAGATCCTCACCCTGGCCGAACAGATCAATAACCGCCACCGCGAACCCATCGACATCTCCGAGCTGGTGCTGGGCCTGAACTGCGGCGGCTCCGACGGTTACTCCGGCATCACGGCCAACCCGGCCCTGGGCTGGGCGTCGGATGTTCTCGTGGCGCACGGCGGAACATCCGTTCTCGCCGAGACCCCGGAGATCTACGGCGCCGAGCACCTGCTCACGGCCCGCGCCACCACCCCCGCGGTCGGTCACAAGCTGATCGACCGGATCGATTGGTGGGAAACCTACATCCACGCCAACGGCGGCACCATGGACAACAACCCCTCCCCGGGCAACAAGGCCGGCGGTATCAGCACCATTCTGGAGAAGTCGCTGGGCGCCGTTGCCAAGGCCGGCCACGCCGATCTCGCCGCCGTGTACGAGTACGCGGAACCGATCGACACCCGCGGCCTGGGCTTCATGGACACCCCCGGGTACGACCCGGTCTCGGTCACCGGCCTGGTCGCCGGCGGGGCCACCGTCGTGGTCTTCACCACCGGCCGCGGCTCGGTCTTCGGCTGCAAGCCCACCCCGAGCATCAAGGTGGGCACCAATACGGAACTGTTCCTGCGCCAGGGCGACGACATCGACATCGACGCCGGCCGGATCGCCGACGGCAACGCCACCGTAGACGAGGTCGGCGCCGAGATCCTCGAGATGATCATCGCCGTCGCCAGCGGCACCCAGACCGTCAGCGAAGAATTCGACGTGGGCCAGGAAGAGTTCGTGCCGTGGCACATCGGGGCCGTGACCTAATGGGTGCCTCGCAGCCAACCGTGGTCTGCTTCGGCGAGACGATGGGCATGTTCACGCCCACCAGCTCGGTGCCGTTGAACACCGCGACCGGTTTCACCCTGGGCACCGGCGGTGCCGAATCGAACGTCGCCATGCACCTGGCCGAACTCGGCCACGCCGTGGCGTGGGCCAGCGCCGTGGGCACCGACCCGGTCGGCACCAAGATCATCGACGCCCTCGGCGCCGCCGGCGTCGACACCCGGTGGGTCGGCCGCACCGCCGACGCACCAACCGGGCTCTACCTCAAGGAGCCCGACACCGGTAGCGGAGCACACGTGTTCTACTACCGCCAAGGCTCGGCGGCATCCACGCTGAAGATCGCGGATGCCGACGGCTGGCCCCTGGCCGGCGCCCGGTGGATCCACACCACCGGGATCACCCCCGCGTTGTCGGACAGCTGCTCCGCTCTTGTGGAACACGTGCTCGACCACGCCGCGGACTGGGGGGCGTCGGTCTCGTTCGACATCAACTTCCGCCCCGGTATCTGGTCGGTTCTGGATGCCGCGCCGCGGCTGCTCGCCCTGGCCGAGAAGGCAACCGTCGTCCTCGTCGGACTCGATGAAGCCGCCGTGCTGTGGGGCTGTGCCACCGCGGCCGACGTGCGGGCCCTGCTGCCCCGGCTGCCGTATCTGGTGGTGAAGGATTCCTCGATCGATGCCACCGAATTCGCCCTCGCCGCGGACGGCACCGACACCGTCACGGTGGTGCCGGCCCGCAAGGTCGACGTCGTCGAACCCGTCGGCGCGGGCGACGCCTTCGCCGCCGGCTACCTGTCCAGCCTGCTCTCTGCGGAACCCTCCGCGGAGCGCCTCGAGCGCGGTCACTCCCGCGCCGCCTGGGCGCTGGGCAGCCGCCAGGACTTCCGCCCGGGACTCGGCCAGCGGATGTCGGCCGACGAACCGTCCGCGCCAGCCACCCACGACCGTACGTTCGACCTCAGGAGAGAACCCGCATGACCTCGTCCACCAGCACCACCACCCAGCCTCTCAGCGCCACCCAGTGGTTCCCCGGCGACTTCTTCCGAGTCCCCGTCATCGCGGTCTTCCGCGGGCTGTCGGCCGCCGAAGCCGTACGCCTGTCGGTGCGCGCCTGGGACGCCGGGGTTGAACACGTCGAAATCCCGATCCAGACCCTCGACGCCGTCCCCGTGCTGCAGGCCGTCGCCGACGCTGCTGCCGAACGAGGCCTCGTGATCGGCGCCGGCACCGTGACCACGATCGACCAGCTCGACGCTGCGACGAACGTGGGCGTCGCGTTCACGGTCTCGCCCGGCCTCGACCCGGCCATCGTGGCCGAAAGCGTGCGCCGCGGCATCCCGCACCTGCCGGGCATCGCCACGGCCACCGAAATCCTGCAGGCCCGCGCCCTGGGTCTCACCTGGGTGAAGGCGTTCCCCGCGTCCCTGCTCGGAGCGGCCTGGGTCAAGGCCCAGAAGGGTCCGTACCCGGACACCAACTTCATCGCCACCGGCGGCGTGACCGCCCTGAACGCGCCGGAATTCCTGGCCGCGGGCACCAGCGTGGTCGGCCTCTCCGGCGCTTTCGCCGACGACGCCCAGCTCGACCTTGTGCGCGCCCTGATCGCCGGCACCCGCAAGTAACAATTCGCATCGCCCGGGCCCCGCGACCGCACGGTCGCTGGGCCCGTTCTGGTCGCCAGGGACCAAAGTCACGGCCGGCCGGGCGGTAGGCTGAGCGGAGATCTGAGGGAGAGTCACGTGTGGGTGAACTGGCGTGACAGAACGCATCGCGGCGATGGGGACCGATGGCTGATCTGGGCCGTTTTTGTGCTTGTGGCGGCGTACACGCTCGGACTGCTTCTGAACGGTGCGGGCCCCAGCCCCCTCGTTGACATCTGGTTGGGCGAGCTCACCCAATGGGTGCCCGTCGCGGTCTTCTGGGTGGCCGTTGTGCGCACGGGCTTCGCCCGTGGCGACGTTCTCTTCGCCACGCTCGCGGTGACGTTCAATGCCGCCGCCGACACTTACTACGTGCTCGCTATGGATGCGGGCGGCGAACTGCCGTTCCCGTCCCCGGCCGATTTCGGATATCTGCTGTTTTACCCGCTGATGCTTCTCGCCCTCGTGGCTCTTGTCCGCAGACAGATGCGCGGCCTGGCCTGGTCCGTCCTGCTGGATAGCGCGGTCGGGGCCCTCGGCGCTGCCGCGGTCCTCGCTGCCGTCCTCGGCCCGGTGCTCACCGAGGCGGCCGATGAGTCCGCGATCCTGGCCACAGCCGTCGCGGTTGCTTACCCGGTCTTCGACCTGCTCCTCGTCGCCGCGATCGCCGGCATCGCCGCCGCCCCGGGCTTGCACATCGGCTCGCGCTGGGCGTTTCTGGTCGGCGGCCTTGTCGTCTTCGCCGGCGCCGACGTGGTCTATGCGCTGCTGGAGGTGAGTGGCACCTACATCGTCGGCGTTCCGCTCGATGCCGCGTGGGCGCTCGGTCTCGCCCTGATGGCGGTGTGGGTCGACGCGACCGACCGCCCCCAACGCGGCATCGTCGTGGGCGCCCGAAAGACCCCGGCCCTGTTCGTTCCCGCGGTGGCCGTCGCCGCCGGACTGGGCGTACTCATCCTCGGCACGCAGGTCGTCCAGCCGGTTGCCGCGGTCATCCTGGCCAGCCTCACCGTGTCCCTGGCCGCGATCCCGCTGGTATTCCGGCAGCGGCTGCTGCGCCGGCAGGCCCGGACCGACGACCTGACCGGGCTGCCCAACCGGCGGGCGCTGTACACGGATGCGCCCGCGCTGCTCACCCTCAGTCGCACGCCCTCCCGTCAACGGCACAGTGCGCTCCTGCTACTCGACCTCGACAGGTTCAAGGAAGTCAACGACAGCCTCGGACACGACGTCGGCGACAGGCTGCTGGTGCTGGTGAGCGGCCGCCTGGCGGCAGCGCTGCCGCCGGGAGCCAGGCTGGCCCGGCTCGGCGGCGACGAATTCGCCATCCTGCTCGCTGATGCCGGCGAGGCCGAGGCCACCGTCGTGGCGTTGGGCCTGCGGGACGCGCTCGCCCAAACCTTCGCCCTCGAGGGGCTGGCCGTGCAGACCAGTGTCAGCATCGGCATCGCGTTGTTCCCCGAGCAGGGCCGCGACCTCAGCGATCTGCTGCGCCGTGCCGACATGGCGATGTACAAGGCCAAGTCCGGGCGGCACGGCCACCACGTGTACCAGTCCGAAGATGACAGTCACGGCGACACCAGGCTGCGCACCCTGCAAGACCTGCGCCTGGGCCTTACCGACGACCAACTCGTGGTGTACTACCAACCCAAGATCGGTCTGCAAAACGGTGAGGTCACCGGTGTCGAAGCACTCGTGCGCTGGCAGCATCCGACCCGCGGGCTGCTGCTGCCCGAGGACTTCCTCGACCTCGTCGAGGAATCGGGGCTGATGCACGCACTCACCCGGATCGTGCTGACCAAGGCTCTCGATCAAGCCGTGCTTTGGCACGCTGGTGGCCACGCCCTGACCATCGCGGTCAACATCTCGGCCAGCTCCCTCGTCAACGTCGAGTTCCCGGAGGAGGTCGTGCGCATGGTCAACGCACGACGGCTGCCGGCGTCGGCGTTGATGCTGGAGGTCACCGAAGACTTCTTGATGAGCGACAGGGACCGGGCTAGGGACGTGCTCACCCGGCTGCGGGAAGCCGGAATCCAGATCGCGGTCGACGACTTCGGCACCGGCTACAGCTCGCTCTCCTACCTGCGCGACCTGCCCATCGACGAGCTCAAGTTGGACAGGTCATTCGTGTTGCCGATGACCCATGACGCCCGCGCGGCCTCGCTGGTGGCGTCCACCATCGAGCTGGCGCACAGCCTGGGCCTGCGAATGGTTGCAGAGGGTGTCGAGAGCAGTGTGGCGTACGACGAGCTGGCCCGATACGGCTGCGATCATGCGCAAGGCTTCTTCATGTCGCGGCCGATTCCGGCCCTGGAACTGGACGAGTGGTTAGCTACCCGCCACGATCTGGAACCGGGCGCCGTGAACTGAATCCGGCTCCTGCCGTGACGATCGGCGGGCTGGACGCGTCTCAGTCATGAACCTGGCAAGCCGTGTACCGGCTTCGACCCTTCGCCAGCAAGGAGCTTTCATGACCGACGTCCAGAACCCCGTCACCAGTTATCACACCGGCGGCTTCCCGCTGCAGCAGCAGGACCAGCCCGGCCTCACCACGGCGACCGTGCCGCGCCCCGACCACGGCGAAGACACCTATGTCGGCACCGGGAAGCTCGTGGGCAAGCGGGCGTTGATCACCGGCGGTGACTCGGGGATCGGCCGTGCCGTCGCAATCGCCTTCGCCAGGGAGGGTGCCGACGTGGCCATCTCCTACCTGCCCGAAGAGCAGGAAGACGCCGAAGACACCGCCTCGCTCGTGCGGGCTGCCGGCCGCACCGCGGTGCTGCTGGCCGGCGACATCCGCAACGAACAGCACTGCATCGACATTGTGGGGCACACCACGGCTCAGCTCGGCGGTCTCGACATTCTCGTGCTGAACGCCGCGTACCAGGAGAACCGCAACGGTCTGGAGACGCTCTCGACCAAGGAGTTCGACAGGGTCTTCAAGACCAACCTCTACGCAACGCTGTGGATCGCCCGTGCCGCGATCCCGCACCTCAATGCGGGGTCGTCGATCATCACGACCACGTCGATCCAGGCGTCCAGCCCGTCACCGGAACTGATCGACTACGCGATGACCAAGGCGGCGCTGGTCGCGTTCACCCAGGCCCTCGCCCAGCAGCTGGGATCCACCGGGGTGCGGGTCAACGCCGTTGCACCCGGGCCGATCTGGACCCCGCTGATCCCCGCGACCTCGTGGCCGGAGAAACTGCCGACTTTCGGTCAGGACACACCGCTGGGTCGGGCCGGGCAGCCCGCCGAGCTGGCGTCGGCGTACGTCTACCTGGCGTCGACGGACTCGTCGTACACGTCGGGTGCCGTGCTGCCGGTCACCGGCGGACGCGAGTTCTAACCCGAGCGCGAACACAGCGACAGCGGGCGGCGGCATCTCGGATGCGCCGCCCGCTGTCTGTGCTCGTCGGTCGACCGGATCAGACGACGTCGGATCGGGCCTGGGTGTTACCCAGCGCCCGGTCCTTCAAGACCGCGTACTCACCCTGGCTGATCGCTCCGGAGTCGAGGAGCTGCTTGGCCTGGGCGATGTCTTGCGCGGGATTGCTGCCGGCGACACTTCTGATGTACTCGTCGGTACTCGCCCTCTCCTGCATCCCGGCGCTGACCTGGCGCTCCGCCATACCGCGGCCGCGTGCGATGACGTACACGAGCACGGTCAGGATGGGCACGAAGACCATGAACAGCAGCCACGCCGCCTTCGCCCATCCGTTCAGGGTTCGATCCCGGAACACGTCGATGATCACGGCGAAGAGTGCGAATAGGTAGGACACGAACACGAATGTCCAAAAGAAGAATCCGATGAAATCCCAAAAATTAGACCAGAAACTCATGGTCGGCACCTTTCCCTGTAACGTCTGGCCGAGGCCCTGCCGCCGCATGGGGCAGCGTGTCACAGTCCTTGGCTGGTAATCACGTTAATCACGCAGGGCGGTTCTGGATCACCCGGAATGGGTGAGAACGGCACCGCGCGAACCTGAGTTGGGGGAGGCCGTGGACGGCTAGGCTGAGCGACAACAGTGCGTCCTCTCCCTCGAGAAGACCTCCGGCGGGTTTTGACACATCGGAACCGACTGTTGGGGAGGGGGACACAGTGACGGCAATCGAACTGGCGGTCGATGACCGGCTGGCGTGGGTCGAGCGCCAGTACTGGATCGACAAGGATGTCGCGCTCGCTGCAGCCGAAGACTGGCTGGCGGAGTTGGGAGCAGGCGAGCACGGTGCGCTGAGCCGGCGCCTCGAGGTGCAGATCGCCTCGATCATGACCCGGAGGGGAGATCCGAGCCAGGGAGCCACCGATGTGCAGCGCATTCTGCGTTGGGCGGAGCGGCACGGCGAGCTCACCCTGCAGTCCCGCTGCCACGACGTTCTCGGATCGGTATTCGAGATGGTGGGCGACCGGGCCCTGGCCCTGGAACACGCCGTCGCCACGAACGACCTTCTGAGCGAGACCGAGAGCCCCCTGATGCGGGCTGCCGCCCGCCTGACCCTGGCCGACGCCCTCGGCTCCACTGGATCGTTCGACGAGGCACGCCGCCGCTACAACGAGGCACTTCGTCTGGTCATCGACGACCCTGAAACCAGCATCCGCTACATGATCTTGAACAACCTCGCCTTCACGGAGTACCTGGCCGGCAATCAGGACGACGCACTCGTCGCGGTCGAGAGCCTGCTCGCGCTGTCCGAACTCAACAACCGCCCGATCGGCATGTACGCCCGCGACACTATCGCCAGGGTTTACCTCTCTGCCGGACGGCTGGAGGAAGCCGAAGCGACCCTGGTGGCGGCCATCGAGGCCAGGCCGGTCGACTTCCACCCCGACAGCATCGCCGCCGCCCAGGTCACCCTGGCCGAGACCTGTCGCAGGCGGGGGCATCTGGATGAGGCCCAGGCCGTCGTCGACCAGTGTCGGGAGCTCACCCGGGAGAACGGGCTCGTGCGCTGGGCCACCGAGCTCATGCGCGAGCAGGCGGAGATCTACGCCGAACGAGAGGATTTTCGGGCGGCGTTCGAGGCCTACCGCAGTTACCACGAACAGTCCATCGCTCTCGGCGCCAGCGAGAACGAGGCGCGCGGACGCATCCTCGAGGCGATGTTCCAGACCGCTGAGTCCCGCCGGGAAAGCGAGCGCTACCGCGAGATGGCCGAACGCGACCCTTTGACAGAGCTACGCAATCGTCGGTTCGTCGACGAGCACCTCAGCAACCTGTTGTCCCTCCTCCGCGAGGGTGGCGCACCCATCGCCATCGCGATGATCGACGTCGACCATTTCAAGCGCATCAATGACACGCTTTCGCACGAGGTCGGTGACGACGTGCTGCGGACGCTCGGCCGCATTCTGACGCAGGCTGTCGCGTCGGTTCCCGGGGCGATCGCGGCGCGTCTGGGCGGGGAAGAATTCCTTCTCATTCTGCCCGCCCACGACGCGGCCGCCGCGGGCGCACTGTGTGAAAAGGTGCGGCTGGATGTGGCCGGTCACGATTGGTCGCCCATCGACGCCGGCTTGCGGGTCACCGTGAGTCTGGGCGTCGCGCTCGCCCCGGACGATGCGGCCACGAGCTCGTCGCTGTTGCGGGCCGCCGATGTGCGCATGTACGTGGCCAAGCGGGACGGCCGCAACCGCGTGGTGCACGCCGGCGCCTGACCCATTTCGCCCAAGTGGTCGGCGGCCGAGTGTTACAGGCCTTGCGCCAGGCGGTAGTACGCCTGGTTCCATCGGACCTCGCGGGAGAAGTCCCGCAGGGTGGTGGTTTCATCGATCACGAGGAGCTCGGTTTGAGCGATCTCGGCGAAGTCTTGGAACACCTCGATGCCGACGGCTGTCGACATGACGGTGTGGTGGGCGGCGCCGGCGGTGAGCCAGGCGGCGGCGGAGGTGGCGAAGTCGGGTGCGGGCTTCCAGACGGCACGGCCGACGGGGAGTTTGGGTAGCGCTTGGGTGGGTTCGACGACCTCGACGACGTTCGCGGTGAGGCGGAACCTGTCGCGCATGTCGCTCATCGCGACGACCACGGCGGGGCCGGGGGCGGCATTGAAGACCAGGCGCACCGGGTCGTCTTTGCCGCCGATGCCCAGCGGGTGGATCTCCAGGGTCGGCTTCTCGGTGGCCAGTGACGGGCTGACCTCGAGCATGTGGGCGC
>NZ_SOGH01000030.1:0-120201 GCF_004402305.1 Cryobacterium sp. TMB3-10
TCATGCCCGCCGTGGTGGCCGTCAGCCGTAGCGCCCCGGCGGCCTCGGCGGCCATGCTGCGGCGGGCGAGCTCCTCGTCGTCCCAGGCCGGGCCGTGCGCGCCGGTGTCGGGGTCGTTCCGACCGGACTCGACAGGGTCACCACACAGACCCGCGAGGATGCGCGGTTCATGGCCCAGCCGGTCCAGCTCGGTCAGCAGTCGACTGCGCTCGGCGTAGCCGGCCGCGATCACTTTCTCGTTCAAGATCAGCGGGTCGATGACCGCGCTGATCGCCGCCGCGACAGGATCCACCGCGGGGTCCGCAGGGTCATCGGGGGTGTGATCGGGTGTGGCAGCTGAGGTGGCCATAGGCACAGTGAAGCACCCACCACCGACACTCCCAGGCCCAGAAACCAAGCTGTGGAANCACCACCGACACTCCCAGGCCCAGAAACCAAGCTGTGGAAAGGTCCAGAAAAACCGGCCTGTGGAGGAGGAGCGATCCTCCCGAAGAGCCCTACAGGTTGCCGATAACCGTGCTCATGACGCGCTCGGCATCGCCGGGCTCGATCATGGCGGGGGAGGAGACCGCCACCCAGTACCCACCGGTGAAGACCTGAGCGGTGCCGGTATCGGCACTGAAGTAGCCCTCTACGTCGGGAGCGCTGCCGTAGGTCGGCACGACTTCGCCGCCGGCCAGGGCCGCATCCTTCAAGGTGTTGGCGAGCGCCTCGTTCGGCATCGCCACTGACACCTCGATGACCTCGCCGCTGGAATTGTTGATCCAGCCGCAGGCGATTCCGTTATAAGTGGTCGCGGTCACGGCAGTGTCACTCGACGCTGAATATCCCGGGTCGACACTCACATTGGGGTTGATCTCGTAGACGTCGTCCGCCGTGAGGACCTGGTCGCAGCTCTTGTCCACGGCGGTGCCTTCGGCTGCCGGCGCAGGGGTGGCCGACGCCGTGGCCGACACCGTGGGTTCCGCCGTGGCGGTGGGCTCCGACGTGGCAGTGCTGGTCGGCTTTGCCGTGGCTGACGCGGTGGGCTCCGTGTCGCCTGCCGGTGCGCATCCGGCCAGGGCGATCAGAGCGAGCGAAGCGCCGGTGAGGGCGAGTGCGGCGCGCAGTCGGCGGCCGGTGGCGAAGGAGGACGAGCTGGAGTGGGTCACTCGTTGACCTTACCAACCGGGACGGCGGGTAAGCTTGTTCGCCGTGACCCCTGCCGAACTCTCCCAGTCCCTGCTCGACCTCGTCAACTCCCTGGTCGAGCGCCGACGAGGCGAAGGGGCGGAGATCGCAGATCTCGGTCTGGTCGCAGCCGACATGTCGCTGGAGCGCCCGCGCAACCGCGACCACGGTGACTGGGCCTCGAGCGTCTCGATGAAGATCGCCAAGCCGCTGGGCACCAACCCGCGCGCCGTGGCCGCCGAACTCGCCGCCGGCCTCGAAGCCATGCCAGAGGTCGCCTCCGTGGAGATCGCCGGCCCCGGCTTCATCAACATCCGCCTCGAGGCATCCGCCGCCGGCGCACTCGCGCAGACCATCGTCAACGCCGGCCCGGTCTACGGCACCGGCCACCTGTACGACGGCATCAAGATCAACCTCGAGTTCGTCTCGGCCAACCCCACCGGCCCCATCCACATGGGTGGCGTGCGCTGGGCAGCCGTCGGCGACAGCCTCGCCCGCGTGCTGATCGCCGAGGGCGCGGATGTGACGCGCGAGTATTACTTCAACGACCACGGCTCGCAGATCGACAGGTTCGCCCGCAGCGTGCTGGCCGCCTACCTGGGTGAGCCCACCCCCGAAGACGGCTACGGCGGAGCGTATATCGGTGACATCGCCGACAAGGTCGTCGAGATCTACGAGGGTGACATCGCCGTCCTGCCCCGCGACGAACAGCAGGAAATCTTCCGCTCCATCGGCGTGGACCTCATGTTCACCGAGATCAAGGAGAAGCTGCACGGCTTCGGCGTGGACTTCGACGTGTTCTTCCACGAAGACTCCCTGCACGAATCCGGCGCCGTCAACCGCGCCATCGAGCGCCTGCGCGAACTCGGCCACATCTTCGAGGAAGATGGCGCCATCTGGCTGCGCACCACCACCTTCGGCGACGACCGCGACCGAGTCATCATCCGCTCGAACGGCGAACCGGCGTACATCTCCGGCGACCTGGGCTATTACCTCGACAAGCGCGAGCGCGGCTTCGACCAGAACCTGATCATGCTCGGCGCCGACCACCACGGCTACATCGGCCGCATGATGGCCATGGTCGAGGCGTTCGGTGACGTGCCCGGCGTGAACCTGCAGATCCTCATCGGCCAGATGGTCAACCTGCTCAAGGGCGGCGAGCCCGTGCGGATGTCCAAGCGCAACGGCACCATCGTCACCCTCGACGACCTCGTCGACGCGGTTGGCGTGGACGCCGGCCGTTACTCGCTGGTGCGTTCCTCGAGCGACTCCCAGCTGGACATCGACCTGGACCTGCTCGGCAAGCGCACCAACGAGAACCCGGTCTTCTACGTGCAGTACGCGCACGCCCGCACCTGCTCCGTCGGCCGCAATGCCGCCGACTCCGGCGTGGACCGCAGTGCGTTCGCCCCCGAACTGCTCACCCACGACAGCGAGTCCGCGCTTCTCGGTGTGCTGCAGGAGTACCCGCGCGTGGTGGCCCAGGCGGCCGAACTACGCGAGCCCCACCGCGTGGCCCGCTACATCGAAGAGGTCGCCGGCTACTACCACCGCTGGTACGACAACTGCCGGGTCATCCCGCTCGGCGACGAGCCGGTCACCGACCTGCACCGCACCCGGCTGTGGCTGAACGACGCCACCGGCCAGGTCATCCGCAACGGCCTGGGTCTGCTCGGCGTCTCCGCGCCGGAGCGCATGTAGGCCGGAGCGCTCCTTCGTGACGAGCTCGACACTGCCCAAACGCCGCCGGCCCGCTCGCCGGCTGCTGGTGACGCTGGTGGTGGTGCTCGCGCTGGTGGGCATCTACTTCGCCGCCGACGCGGGCCTCCGCGGCTACGCGCAAGACCGCATCGCCAACGAGATCGATGCCGGCCTGCCCGCCGGTGTCACCGGCGACGTCGAGGCGGCGATCGGTGGCACCTCGGTGATCGCGCAGTACCTCACCGGCAGTTTCGAACGTGTGGTGCTCACCGCGCCGACCCTTTCCGTCAACGGCGTGCCGGCATCCGTATCGATCGTCGCCACCGGCGTGCCCACCGACACGACCCAGCCCATCGACCATGTCAACGGCACCATCGACCTCGACCAGGCCGCCCTCAACACGTTGCTGCAGTCCGCACTGGCCGAGGCGGATGCCGCCCCTGCCGCGCGCAACGCGGAACTCGAGCTCGGCACCGACCAGGTCACCTACACCGGCGAGCTGAGCGTGTTCGGCCTGGCCGTCGGCTACCAGGCCACCGCGACCCCCAGCGTCACCGACGACTCACTCGTGCTCACCCCGACCGACGCGCGGGTGACCTCCGGTGCCGGTGGCCTGGACGTGAGCGGACTGCTGGACCTGGTGCTCGGCAACGAGCCGATCAGCGTGTGCCTGGCCGGTTACCTGCCGCAGGGCGTCACACTCAGCGATGTGCAGACCACAGCGGAGCGCGCACGCATTACGCTGGAGTCGAGCACATTGACGCTCACCGAACAGTCGCTCACCACCCTGGGCAGCTGTTCCACCGCTTGATTCGGCGCGCGCAACTCGCAGTCGCTAGAATTCCGGTAGATTCCCGCGCCTCTTTCGGCGCGTCTCTTCGCTGGCTTCAGGGACCAATCCGGGTTCGCTCGCCACTTCGTGAGACACCCACTTGACTCCTGTGAGGTTTTCACCCGTGGCCCATAATCCACTCGCCCCCGAGTGGCTCAGCTCTCCAGCTGATGCCAACACGCTCGCCGACGGCCTCTGGCCCTCCTCCGCGCACCGCTCCGACGCCGGTGCGATCACGATCGGCGGCGTCAGCGCCCCCGAGCTGGCGGCCCAATTCGGCACCCCGCTGTACGTGATCGACGAGACGGATGCCCGCACCCGCGCCGCGGAGCTGCGCGCAGCGTTCGACACCGAGTTCGCCCGCATCGGCACCACCGTCAAGGTGTACTACGCCGCCAAGGCGTTTCTCTCCACCGAGGTCGCCCGCTGGATGGTGGACGCCGGCCTGAACATCGACGTCTGCAGCGGCGGCGAACTCGCCGTTGCCCTGGCCGCCGGTGTTGAACCCGGCCGGATCGGCTTTCACGGCAACAACAAGTCGCGCGCCGAGATCGACGACGCCACCCGCCTGGGTGTGGGCACGATCATCATCGACAGCCCGGTCGAGATAAACAGGGTCGCCGCGGCGGCCGCCCGGCACGGGGTCGTGCAGAACGTGCGCCTCCGCGTGAACAGCGGCGTGCACGCGCACACCCACGAATTCCTGGCCACCTCGCACGAAGACCAGAAGTTCGGTGTGGTCTTCGAGGACGCCCCGGCCCTGGTCGCGGCGATCCGCGCCGAACCGAGCCTGAACTTCCTCGGCCTGCACTGCCACATCGGCTCACAGATCTTCGGCGTCGAAGGCTTCGCCGAGTCGGCGTCGCGCCTGCTCAGCCTGCACGCCGAGCTGCTGACCGACGGCCCGGTACCCGAGCTCAACCTCGGCGGCGGCTTCGGCATCGCCTACACGAGCACCGACGATCCCAGCCCGATCGCCGACTTGGCCGCCGGCCTGGCCGACATCGTCGCCGCCGAATGCGCGCGCCGCGGCATCGCGGTGCCGGTGATCGCCATCGAACCGGGCCGGGTCGTCATCGGACCGGCCGGCGTCACCCTCTACGAGGTGGGTACCACCAAGCCCGTGCGCATCGGCGAGAACACCCGGCTCTACGTGAGCATCGACGGCGGCATGAGCGACAACGCCCGCCCCGCGCTCTACGGCGCCGAGTTCTCGGTGCGGCTCGCCGACCGGGTGTCGGATGCCGAGCCCGCGCTGGTACGCATCGCCGGCAAGCACTGCGAAAGCGGCGACATCGTCGTGGACGCCGACTACCTGCCCGGGGATGTGGCGCCGGGAGATTTGGTGATGGTGCCCGCGACCGGAGCGTACTGCTGGTCGTTGGCGAGCAACTACAACTATCTGGGACGGCCGGCCGTTGTGGCCGTCGTAGACGGAAAGGCCAGGGTCATCGTGCGCGGGGAGACGATTGACGACTTACTGGCGCGGGACGCAGGTCTAGCGAGGTCGACTCACAAGGTCACGACAAGCTCGACCAACGGAACTGGGGCGACAAGCTCGACCAATCAAATGAAGGAAACTACCCGATGATCGAATACCGCAATCTGCGTGTCGCCCTGCTCGGCGGTGGTTCGGTCGGTGCCCAGGTGGCCCGCCTGCTGCTCGAGCACCGCGACGAGCTCGCCAACCGGGTGGGCGCGAGCCTCGAACTCGTCGGCATCCTGGTGCGCGATCTCGACGCCCCACGCACCGTCGACCTGCCCCGTGAGCTGTTCACCACCGACGCGGACTCGCTGATCCTCGGCGCCGACATCGTCATCGAGCTGATGGGCGGCATCGAGCCCGCCCGCAGCTACATCCTCACGGCGATCAACTCCGGCGCCGACGTCGTCACCGCCAATAAGGCGTTGCTCGCCCAGCACGGCGCCGAACTGTTCGAAGCCGCCGACCAGGTGGGCGCCCAGCTCAACTATGAAGCCGCCGTCGCCGGCGCCATCCCTATCGTGCGGCCGCTGCGAGACAGCCTCGCCGGTGACACCGTCAACCGGATTCTCGGCATCGTGAACGGCACCACTAACTTCATCCTCGACCGGATGGATGTGGCCGGCGACAGCCTCGAAGAAGCCCTGGCCACCGCGACCGAACTCGGCTACGCCGAAGCCGACCCCACCGCCGACATCGAAGGTTACGACGCCGCGCAGAAGGCAGCCCTACTGGCCAGCCTGGCGTTCCACACCAACGTGCCCCTCGAGAAGGTCTACCGGGAGGGCATCACCCAGGTCACCCCGCAGCAGATGGAGTCGGCACGGAAGGCCGGCTACGTCGTGAAGCTGCTCGCGATCTGCGAACGCCTCACCGACCCGGAGACCGGCGAACAGGGTGTCTCTGCCCGCGTCTACCCGGCCATGGTGCACCGCGGCCACCCGCTCGCTTCGGTGCACGGCGCGAACAACGCCGTCTTCGTCGAGGCCGAGGCCGCCGGCCCGCTGATGTTCTACGGCGCCGGGGCCGGGGGAGTGCAGACCGCATCCGCCGTGCTCGGCGACCTCGTCTCCGTCGCCCGCCGCCACGTGATGGGCGGCCCTGGCTACGCGGCCTCCAGCCACGCCGACCTGCCGGTGCTCGACATCGGCAAGGTCACCACCCGATACGCCGTCACCCTCGAGGTGACGGATGAGCCCGGCGTGCTCGCCACGATCGCCGGAGTGTTCAGCAAAAACCACGTCTCGCTCGCGCAAGTCGAACAGTCGATGACGCTCGAGCAGCCCGGAACCGCCAGTCACGAGCCCGTGTCGGGCACAGCTACCCTAGTCATTGGAACGCACGAGGCCACGGAGGCTGCGCTTGCCGCGACCGTGAACGACCTTGCCGCGAACAGTGTCGTCACCAATGTCGCATCCGTTTTGAGAGTTGAAGGAGTCTGATGTCCAGCGAACGAGAGACCGGTCAGCACCAAATGGTCAAGACCCCGTCCCGTCAGTGGCGCGGTGTGCTGCGCGAGTATGCCGACAGGTTGAACGTCAGCGACGCCACCCCGATCATCACGCTCGGCGAAGGCGGCACCCCGCTGATCCCCGCCGCCGCGCTCTCCGCGCGCACCGGCGCCAAGGTCTGGGTCAAGTACGAGGGCATGAACCCCACAGGGTCGTTCAAGGACCGTGGCATGACGATGGCCATCTCCAAGGCCGTCGAAGACGGTGCCAAGGCCGTCATCTGCGCCTCCACCGGCAACACCTCAGCGTCGGCCGCCGCCTACGCCACCCACGCCGGCATCAAGGCCGTCGTGCTGGTGCCGGAGGGCAAGATCGCCATGGGCAAGCTCAGCCAGGCCATCGCACACAACGCACAGCTGCTGCAGGTGCAGGGCAACTTCGACGACTGCCTCGACATCGCCCGCGACCTCGCCAAGAACTACCCCGTGCACCTGGTCAACTCGGTCAACCCCGACCGCATCGAGGGCCAGAAGACCGCCGCGTTCGAGGTCGTCGAGGTACTCGAAGACGCCCCGGACATCCACATCGTCCCGGTCGGCAACGCCGGCAACTACACCGCCTACTTCCGCGGCTACAGCGAAGAACTCGCTCGCGGCGCCACCACCAAACTGCCCCGGATGTTCGGGTTCCAGGCTGCGGGCAGCGCCCCGATCGTGCTGGGTCACCGCGTGGAGCACCCGGAGACCATCGCCAGCGCCATCCGCATCGGCAACCCGGCGTCGTGGGACCTCGCCCTGAACGCCCGCGAGGTCAGCGACGGCTACTTCGGCGCGATCAGCGACGAGAAGATCCTTGAGGCGTACCGCATCCTCTCCGCCGAGGTGGGCATCTTCGTGGAGCCGGCCTCCGCGATCAGCGTCGCCGGTCTGCTCGAACGTGCCGACGCCGGCCAGATCCCCCAGGGCGCCACCGTGGTGCTCACCGTCACCGGCCACGGCCTGAAGGACCCGCAGTGGGCACTTCGCACCGCGGACGGCAGCGACGTGAAGCCCACGATCGTTCCCGTCGACACCGTCGCCATCGCCGAGCTGCTGGGTCTGGGCCAGAAATGACCACGGCGCTCCCCGTCGTGGGACGCAATGCGCTGGCGGGCCGTTCGGTCGTCGTGAAGGTTCCGGCCACCACCGCGAACCTCGGCCCAGGCTTCGACACCCTCGGCCTGGCCCTGGCGCACTACGACCACCTGCAGGTCGAGGTGACCGACGAGTCCGGCGTGTTCGTCGAGGTGCACGGCGTCGGCGCCGGGGAGGTGCCCACCGACGAGACCAACCTCGTGGTGCGCGCCATCGCGCACACCTTCGCCGCCTACGGGATCCCGTTGCCGGGGCTCAAGTTGGTCGCCGAGAACGTGATCCCGCACGGGCGTGGCATGGGGTCATCCGGTGCCGCCATCGTTTCGGGCATCATGGCCGCCAAAGGCCTGCTCGAGGGCATCGTGGAGATCGACTCCGACGCGCTGCTCGTGCTGGCCACCGAGATGGAGGGGCACCCGGACAACGTGGCGCCCGCCCTGTTCGGCGGCCTGACCATCGCCTGGATGACGCCGGAGGGCCCCAAGCACAAGAAACTGATGGTGCACCGCGGCGTCTCGCCGATGGTCTTCGTGCCCGTGCACGCCATGTCCACCGCTCTGGCCCGCAGCCTGCAGCCGGAGTCGGTGCCGCACGAGGACGCCGTCTTCAACCTGTCGCGCTCGGCGCTGCTCATCGCCGCGCTCATTCAGAGCCCGGAGCTGCTGCTCGCCGCAACCGAGGACAAGCTGCACCAGAGCTACCGGGCCGCGGCGATGCCGGAGACCAACCGTCTGATCACCCTGTTGCGCGAGCACGGTTTCGCGGCCGTCGTCTCCGGCGCCGGCCCGTCGATCCTGGTCCTGGCCAGCGACCCCGGCCAGCGCCTGGTGGCCGCCGACCTGGTGGCCCGGACGAGCGAGACGCCCTGGGAGACGTTGATGCTGGCCGTCGACTTCAAGGGTGCCACGGTCATCCGCACCGACGCCTAGCTTCGGCCGAGACCAGAGCCCTTTCCCGCCTGACGGGAAGGGGCTCTTCTCGCGTGTCGACGCACGCGCGCTGCCGACCGAACCTGCTAGAGTGGTTGCGCACCCGATAGAAACCGCCACCGCGGATCTGTTCTCTGGTGTATTCCCTGTAACTCACTGCTATCGCGTTTTTGTGCGTGGCTGTGTGTGTTCACTCCAGTCCGCCACTGTGTGGGACTGGATCACCCGCAGCCCACCGGCGCTGCAACATCTTCTCTGGCCAATTCGTAAGAGCCAGGGGGAAGGATAAAACTTCGTGACCAACGTCAACCTCCACGCCAACGGCGTGGACATCTCACGCCTGACCACCCTTCGCGTCGCCGAGCTTCAGGCTCTGGCGGGCGAACTGGGTATCCAGGGCGCATCCAAACTTCGTAAAGGAGAGCTCGTGGACGCAATCACCGCGAACCAGTCCCACACGACCGAGTCGGCTGCAGCTACCGACGCCGCCGTCATCGACACCGCCGTCACTGACGTACCCGTGCAGGCTGCCCCGGTAGAGGCCGCTGCTGTCGTCACCGACGCCCCCGCCGAGACCGCGCCCAAGAAGCGGGTCTCCCGCCGGGTGAGCACCGCCACGTCGGCTCCCGCCGTCGCCCACGTCAACGCCGACGGAGATCTGGGCCTCGGCCTGATCGTCCCGGAGACCGCGAAGACCCGCAAGACCACGGCCCCCACCACCTATGCCGGTGCCACCGACAACATCGTCGCCGACGCACCCGTCGTGGAGAAGCCGGTCCGCCAGGCCCGCAAGCGCGCCAGCACCGCCACCATCACCGAGGCCGCCATCGCCGAGGCCGTCGCAACCGCGAACGCCGCCGAGGCCGCTGCTCCGGTCGTAGAGACCACCGCAGTCGTCGCCGCCCAAGCCGCAGAGCCCGCCACCGAGACGCAGGCCGGTTCCGGCCGCAACCGTCGCGGCAACGGTCGCAACGAGAACCGCAACGAATCGCGGAACGAAAACCGCAACGAATCGCGCAACGGCGGACGCAACGGCGGCAACAACCGCAACAACAACAACAGCGCCGCCACTGCCCGCAACGCCTTCGATGCGCGCAGCATGATCGACGCCCAGAACGCCGAAGACGGCTACGAGGCTCCTGAAGAACTCGAAGCCGCACCGGCTGCGACCGACTCGGCCGACTCCGCCGAGAGCACCGAGTCGCGCATCCAGCGTCCGGAGGGCGTCGTGCGCGCCGAACGCTCCGAGCGTGGCGGACGCCAGCGCAACCAGCGCGGTGCACGCGCCGAGCAGACCGAGCAGGCCGAACCGACCGAGCAGGTTGAACCGGCCGAGCAGGTCGAACCGGCCGAGCAGTCCGACAGCAGCTCCACCGAGCAGTCCGACGAGCAGGCCGAGCAGCCCCGCCAGGGACGCAGCCGCAACCGCAGCCGCGGCGGCGACCGCAACCAGCAGGGCGACCGCAACCAGGGCGACCGTGGCCAGGCTGACCGTGCCCAGGGTGACCGTGCCCCGCAGACGTCGGATGACCGTGGTGCCGAGCGTGGCGACGACCGCCAGCAGAACCAGCGCCAGGCCGGCAACCGCGGCCAGGACCGCCAGCAGCAGGATCGCCAGCAGCAGGACCGCCAGGGCGACCGCCAGCAGAGCGATCGCGCCCAGCAGGAACGCCAGGGCCAGGACCGCAACCAGGGCCTGGACCGCAACTCCGGCCCGGAGGACGAGCTGAACGGTCGCAACAACCGCAGCCGTTTCCGTGACCGCAAGCGTCGCGGCGCCACCGCCAACGACGACTTCGAGCCCGAGCTGACCGACGATGACGTGCTCATCCCGGTCGCCGGCATCCTCGACGTGCTCGACAACTACGCCTTCGTGCGCACCTCCGGCTACCTGCCGGGTGCCAGCGACGTCTACGTCTCGCTCGGCCAGGTCAAGAAGTACAACCTGCGCAAGGGCGACGCCGTCGTCGGCTCGATCCGTCAGCCGCACGAGGGTGACCAGAACGGTCGCCAGAAGTACAACGCGATCGTCAAGGTCGACTCCATCAACGGCCTGACCGTCGAGGAAGCCGCCAGCCGCGTCGAGTTCCAGAAGCTCACCCCGCTCTACCCGCAGGAGCGTCTGCGCCTCGAGACCGAGCCGGGCAAGCTGACCCAGCGCATCATCGACCTCGTCGCCCCGATCGGTAAGGGCCAGCGCGGCCTGATCGTCGCGCCGCCCAAGGCCGGCAAGACCATCGTCATGCAGCAGATCGCCAACGCCATCGCCACGAACAACCCCGAGGTCCACCTCATGGTCGTCCTGGTCGACGAGCGCCCCGAAGAGGTCACCGACATGCAGCGCACGGTGAAGGGTGAGGTCATCGCCTCCACCTTCGACCGTCCCGCCGAGGACCACACCACGGTCGCCGAACTGGCCATCGAGCGCGCCAAGCGTCTCGTCGAGCTGGGTCACGACGTTGTCGTGCTGCTCGACTCGATCACCCGTCTGGGCCGTGCCTACAACCTGACGGCCCCGCCGAGCGGCCGGATCCTCTCCGGCGGTGTCGACGCATCCGCGCTGTACCCGCCCAAGCGTTTCTTCGGCGCTGCCCGCAACATCGAGAACGGTGGCTCGCTCACCATCCTCGCCTCCGCACTGGTGGAGACCGGGTCCAAGATGGACGAGGTCATCTTCGAGGAGTTCAAGGGCACCGGCAACATGGAGCTGCGCCTGTCGCGCCACCTGGCCGACAAGCGGATCTTCCCGGCCGTCGACGTCAACGCATCCGGCACCCGCCGCGAAGAAATGCTGATGAGCGCCGATGAGGTCAAGATCACCTGGAAGCTGCGCCGTGCGCTGGCCGGACTCGAACAGCAGCAGGCTCTCGAGGTCATCCTGGGCCGGCTGAAGGAGACCTCGTCCAACGTCGAGTTCCTGATGCAGGTTCAGAAGTCGATGCCGACCCCGAACGGGTCAGACAAGGATCACTGATGTTCGATTCTGTCCTGACTCTGCAGGCTGAGCACGACGAACTGCAGTCCCAGCTGGCGGACCCGGAATTGCACGCGAATCCGGCCCGTTCCAAAAAGGTCAACCGTCGTTACGCCGAGCTCAGCCGTATCATCGCGGCGTGGAACGAGTGGAAAGAGATTGGCGACAATCTCGAGGCCGCTCGGGAACTCGCCGACGAGGATGAATCGTTCGCCGACGAGATCCCCGGTCTCACCGACCAGCTGGAGGAGGCAGCCGAGAAGCTGCGTCGCCTGCTGATCCCGCGTGACCCGCTGGACGCCCGCGACGTGATCATGGAGATCAAGATGGGGGAGGGCGGTGCGGAATCCGCGCTGTTCGCCGCCGATCTCCTACGCATGTACCTGCACTACGCGGAGTCCAAGCGTTGGAAAACCGAGATCATCGAGCAGACCACCAGCGACCTCGGCGGAATCAAGGACATCCAGTTGGCCATCAAGGGCAATTCGGCTGACCCCGCCGAGGGTGTCTGGGCGCACCTGAAGTACGAGGGTGGCGTGCACCGCGTTCAGAGGGTGCCGGCCACCGAGTCGCAGGGACGCATCCACACCTCGGCGGCGGGCGTTCTCGTCTTCCCCGAGGTCGATGAGCCCGAAGAGGTCGAGCTGCACCCCAACGACCTCAAGATCGACGTCTATCGTTCCAGCGGCCCCGGCGGCCAATCGGTGAACACCACCGACTCCGCCGTACGGATCACCCACCTTCCCACCGGGATCGTGGTGGCCATGCAGAACGAGAAGAGCCAGCTGCAGAACAAGGAAGCGGGTATGCGGGTCCTCCGCGCCCGCGTCCTCGCCCGGCAGCAGGAAGAGATCGACGAGGCCGCCTCGCTGGTGCGCAAGGGCCAGATCCGCACCATGGACCGGTCAGAGCGCATCCGCACGTACAACTTCCCGGAGAACCGCATCGCGGATCACCGCACCGGGTACAAGGCATACAACCTGGACACCGTGATGAACGGCGCCCTGGATGCCGTTATCGACTCGTGCATCACCGCCGACGAGGCCACGCGCCTCGCCGAGATCGGCGATCACGACTAACACCTGCTGCACCAGAAAGGGCGCCCCTGCTTCGGCCGGGGCGCCCTTTTTTATGGTGGCCCGCCGCCCTAAGAAAGCGGTGCGGTCGGGGAGCGCTAGGATCTCAATCATGCCTGGGCCGACCTTTGTCACTACCGACCCGGGTTCAGCCGCTGCCGCCGCCATGTTGTGGGCCTACTATGAGGACATCGTCGGCCGATATTGGGGGCGGCTCGCGCTGCCCGCTGAGGTCGAGTCCGCGATGGCGGATGAGCCGAGCCACGACCTGCAGGGCGGCACCGGTCTGCTCGTGCTCGGGATGCTGGACCGCGTCCCGGTCGCGTGCGGCGGTGTGCGGTTCGTCGGCGCCGGCATCGGCGAGCTGACTCGCGTCTACGTGGCCGCACAGGCGCGGGGGACCGGCACCGGGGCCGCGCTCCTCGATCATCTGAGCGAGCTGGCGGTGGATGCCGGCCTCACCCAACTTCGGCTCACGGTGCGCACAGACCTCATCGAGGCCCGGCGCCTGTATGCCAGAGCCGGCTACGCGGAGGTCGCTCCGTTCAACACCGAACCCTACGCCGAGCACTGGTTCGCGAAGGACCTGCGCTGACCGCTGCCTACTTGAGCAGGTCGGCGTGGTGGATGGCCGCGACGTCCGGGTGCGCGCGCATCCGGCTCTTCAACGAGTTCTCGCCGTAGGTGGTGAAGATCGGGTTCTCCGGGTCCACGGTGATGCCGGGGGCGTGCAGTTCCTCCGGCAGGGTGAGCACCGGGATGGTGGCATCCAGCGCCGGGCTGTAGAAGAACGGGATCGAGATGCGGTCGTCGCCGATCAGCGGCGAGATCACCCTGTGCACCGTCGCCTTGAGGTAACCGTCGGTTGCGACCTCGAGCAGCTCGCCGATGTTCACCACGAAGGCGCCGTCGAGCGGGGGAGCGTCGATCCACTCGCCGTCTTTCTCCACCTGCAGCCCGCCCTTGCCCGGCTCGACGAACAGCAGCGTCAGCACGCCGGAGTCCTTGTGGGCGCCTACGCCCTGCCGCGGGGTGGGGTCTGACTTGCCGGGGTAACGCACGATCTTGATCAGCGTGGACGGCTTCACCGCGAACGCCTCGTCGAAGACGTGCTCGTCGGCTCCGAGGGAGAGGGCCCAGGCCTGCATCAGGCGCAGCGCCACGGCGTTGAGCTCCTCACGCCAGGAGGTCATGACCTCTTCCAGCGCGGGCAGGTTCACCGGCCACTGGTTGGGGCCCTCCAGGCGGAGATAGTCGGCGCTGTCCGGGGTGAGCTCCAGGGCGGGGCGCTCCGGTCCGATGTCGATCTGCTCGCGCCAGTCCACCTTGCCCTGGGTGAGTTCGCCGCCCACCCGGGTGTAGCCGCGGAAGTGGGGGCTCTGCAGGTTCTCAATGGCCATCTTGTCGTCCTCGGGCAGGTTGAAGAAAGCCCGTGAGGTGGTCATCACCCGCTCGATGAGATCGGCCGGCACACCATGCCCGGTGAGGTAGAAAAACCCGTACTCGTGGGTGACTTCGCGCAACTGGGCGCGGAAGGCCTCGGCTTCCTCCGCTCCGGCGTCGAGGCGGGACAAGTCAAGGATCGGGAGCGTCGGTGCGGCGGCTGAGGTTGTCATGACAACTATTCTGCCAACAACCAAACGAATTCAGGCCGGTGTTACACCGGATTGCCGAGGTCGAAGAATCTGCGGGTGAACGTCCGCGGTGACGCCCGTGTTCGCAGAAAACCTCGGCGAGCCGGGTTCAGTTGCCGGATTTGAGCAGGCCCCGCGCTGCCTTGATTTCCTCGGCGGAGCCGTGCTGCGCGCGCGCGGGGATTCCGAGCAGGATCGACCGGGCCGGGGCGTCCTTGGTGACGACGGCGTTGGCACCCACGGTGCTCCATTCGCCCAGCGTGATGGGGCCGAGGATCTTGGCGCCTGCGCCCACGGTGACCCCGTCGTGCAGATGGGGATGCCGCCGGGCGCCGACAACAACCCCGTGCCGGCTCTTCCCGCCCAGGGTGACCCCGTGGTACAGCATCACGTCGTCCCCGACCACGGCGGTCTCACCGATCACGACGCCCATGCCGTGGTCGATGAACAGTCGCCGGCCGATGGTCGCCCCGGGGTGGATCTCCACGCCGGTGAGGAACCTGGTGAACTGCGACAACAGCCGGGCCGGCAGGCGCAGGCCTGCCAGCCACAGCCGATGTGTGATCCGGTAGGCCCACACGGCGTGCACGCCGCTGTACGCGAGCACGACCTCCGCCTTGCTGTGCGCGGCAGGGTCGTGCCTCTGCGCCATCGCGATATCCTCGCGAACGCGTGCGAACACTCCCATGCCGGGCACCTGTCTGTAGTCGATCGAGCAGCGGATGGTGCCTAGTCGACGAGGTCTTCGTACAGGACTGTGCTGATGTACCGCTCGCCGAAACCGGGCACGATCACGACGATGGTCTTGCCGGCGTTCTCGGGCAGCTTGGCCTGCTCCAGAGCGGCCCACACTGCGGCGCCTCCCGAGATTCCGGCGAGGATGCCCTCTTCGGTGGCCAGGGCGCGGGCCGTGGCGACGGAGTCGGCGAGGGTCACATCGGTGACCTCGTCGTAGACGTGGGTGTCGAGGACGCTCGGCACGAAGTTGGCGCCGATGCCCTGGATCTTGTGCGGGCCGGGGGCGCCGCCGGTGAGGATAGGGGAGTCCTTGGGCTCTACACCGATCACGCGGACGGACGGCTTCCGCTCCTTGAGCAGCTGGCCGGCGCCGGTAATGGTGCCGCCGGTTCCGATTCCCGCCACGAGCAGGTCCACGGCGCCGTCGGTGTCGTCCCAGATCTCCACCCCGGTGGTGGCCTTGTGGATGGCCGGGTTCGCCGGGTTGTCGAACTGACGGGCCCAAATGGCGCCGGGGGTGGCCGCGACGATTTCCTTGGCCTTCTCCACCGCGCCGCGCATGCCCTCTGAGCCGGGCGTGAGCACAAGCTCGGCGCCGTAGGCGCGCAGCAGGATCTTGCGCTCCTTGCTCATGGTCTCCGGCATCGCCAGGATGACCGAATAGCCGCGGGCGGCGCCGACCATGGCCAGGGCGATGCCGGTGTTGCCGCTGGTGCCCTCCACGATGGTGCCGCCGGGCTTGAGCTCACCGGAGGCTTCGGCGGCGTCGACGATGGCGATGCCGATGCGGTCCTTGACGCTGCTGGACGGGTTGTAGAACTCGAGCTTCGCGAGCACCGTCGCAGTGGAGGTGCCGGGCAGGCGGTTGAGCTTCACCAGCGGGGTGCCGCCGACAGTTTCGGTAATGTCTGAGTAAATCCGTGCGGACATCGGTAGACCTTTCCTGGGGCTCTCCTGGAGCCGACTGGTGCGGATGCTCCGCAGGTGGGTGGTGCCGTAACGAAAGCCGTGCTCTGGCGCGCCTCGTTCAGCCTAGAGCCCCGACGATACCCAGTGGGTGCCCCGGAGTTGCGTAAGATTCCAGTTTGTGACGCCTTCCCCTAGCAACTCCGGCTCCCTGTCCGATATTCCAACGACGATCGAGCGGATGCGGGCCTTCGCCACCTCGGCCCTGACCGGAGCGGGAATCGAAGGCGCCGAGATTGACGCCGACCTATTGATCGGTCACGTCCTCGGTCAGAGCCGCGGGCAGGTTCAGGCCGGCGCCATTATGGGCACCGTCCTCAGCGACACCGATGCGGCAGCCATCGTCGCCCTCGTTCAGCGGCGTGAGAAGCGCGAACCCCTGCAGCACATCACCGGTCGGGCGCCGTTCCGCGGTCTCGAACTCAACGTGGGACCGGGGGTCTTCGTGCCGCGCCCCGAAACAGAGGGGGTCGCCCAGCTGGCCATCGACGCCCTGCGTTCGATGGCCGACCCCGAGCCGATCGGGGTGGACCTGGGCACCGGCAGCGGCGCCATCGCCCTGGCCCTGGCCACCGAGGTGCCGCACGCCCGCGTCTATGCCTGCGAGAACTCGGCCGACGCGTTTCCGTGGACCAGCCGCAACTTCACCGAGGTGGCCGCCGAGAACGCCACCCTGGTCTTCGCCGACCTCGCGGGCGCCTTCACCGAGTTGAACGGCACCGTCTCCGTGGTGGTGTCCAACCCGCCCTACATCCCGGTCGACGCCATCCCCCGCGACCCCGAGGTGCGGCTGTTCGACCCGGCCCACGCCCTCTTCGGCGGGCCGGACGGCCTCGACATCGTGCGCCTGGTGTCCCAGACGGGCCTGCGCCTGCTGCGCGCCGGGGGAGTGCTCGTGATCGAGCACGGCGAACTGCAGGGCGCCGAGATCCGTGCCCTCCTCGACGCCGACGGCTGGCGGGCCACCGCTACCCACCGCGACCTCACCACCCGAGACCGCAGCACCACGGCCCTGCGCCCGTGAGCGTGCACACGACGGGCGAACTCGCGCTCCTCGGTAAGGAGCAACTCGCGGGCTGGCTACTCTCGAGCACCGCCGACTACGTCAACGACCTGGAGGCAGGCGGGCTCAGCCGGGCTGCGGCCGAGAACAAGGCCAACGAATCCTCCCGGCGCGAATTCCCGGGTGGAGTGCCCGCCGCCGGTCAGCACGTCTACGCCATCACGGTGGCGGGCGAGCAGGTTGGCGTGATCTGGCTTTCTGCAGGGCCGGCGGATGACCCCACCAACTGGTGGATCCTGGACGTCGTAGTCTTCGAGCAGTTTCGGGGCCGTGGACACGGCCGCCTGGCGATGCAGCTGGCCGAGACCGAAGCCGCCAGGCACGGTGCGGCCAAGCTCACCCTGAACGTCTTCGCGCGCAATGCCACGGCCCGGGCCCTCTACGCATCCCTGGCGTACGCGCCCACGAAGATCGTGATGGAAAAACACCTCACCGACCCCGCGACCTGAGAGCAAAGCACCCAAAACCCGCCGAAACCGGGCCTTGACTCACAGTTCGCGGCGCCTAGAGCCCGCCCCGGCTCCGTCGACGGGCCCTCACAGGCTGGCTGCACTAGAATCGTGCCCGATGACACGTATCTATGACTGCTCGGTCGATGAGGAACGCTCGACGGGCATGAGACTGGCACGCTCGGCGATCGGCCGCGGTGCGCTCGTCGTCATCCCCACCGACACCGTCTACGGCCTCGCCGCGGACGCATTCAACCCCGAGGCCGTGCAAAAACTGCTCGACGCCAAGGGCCGGGGCCGCCAGTCGCCCCCGCCGGTGCTCATCCCGGGCATCCCCACCCTCGACGCCCTCGCCCAGGACGTGCCAGAGCCCGTGCGCGCCCTGGTCGCCGAGTTCTGGCCCGGCGGTCTCACCGTGGTGCTCACCGCGCAGTCCTCCCTGGTCTGGGACCTGGGCGAGACCCAAGGCACCGTCGCCCTGCGGATGCCCCGCAACCAGGTGGCCCTGGACCTGCTGGCCGAGACCGGCCCACTCGCCGTCTCGAGCGCCAACACCAGCGGCCTGCCCTCGGCCATCGACGTCATCGGCGCAGAAGAGATGCTCGGCATCAGTGTCGCCGTCTACCTCGACGGGGGAGTCGCGGGACTGGACTACGAGCCGATCGGCGACCGCGCCGGCGACACCTCCTCCACAATCGTGGATGCCACCGGCTTCGCCACCAACGGCGGCAAGTTGGTCATCGTGCGGAACGGTGTGATCTCCCGGGCCGCGATCGAGGCCGTCATCGGCGACGCTCTCGCCCCAGTGGACGTGTAATGACCCTTTTCTTCCTGTTGGCTGTGGTGTCGGCGGTCGTGACTTTCGTCATGTCGATCGTGGTGCTCAAGCTCACCCACAAGTACCGGCTGTACCCCAAGATCCGTGAACGTGATGTGCACACCCGGCCCACCCCGCGGCTGGGCGGCATCGCCATGTTCCTGGGCATCCTGGTCGCCTTCGGGGTGTCCTACCTGGTGGCTTCCCAGTTCGCGCCGCTTCGGTTGATCTTCGCCGACCCGCACCAGATCATGGCCATCCTCGGCGCGGCCCTGCTCATCGTGCTGCTCGGTGTCGCGGACGACATCTGGGATCTCGACTGGATGACCAAGCTGCTTGGCCAGTTCATCGCCGCCGGCCTGGTGGCCTGGCAGGGCGTGCAGGTCTTCTCCCTGCCGATCGGCGGACTCACCGTCGGATCGTCCTGGATGTCGATCGTGATCACGGTCATGGCCATCGTCATCGTGATGAACATGATCAACTTCATCGACGGGCTCGACGGGCTGGTCGCCGGGGTCGCGCTCATCGCCAACGGTGTGTTCTTCATCTACAGCTACCTGCTGGTGCGCGACACCTCGCCCACCAACTACTTCAACCTCGCCTCCCTGATCGCCGCGATCCTGGTCGGCGCCTGCGTGGGGTTCCTGCCGGTGAACTGGCGCCCCGCCAAGATGTTCATGGGCGACGCCGGCGCCCTCCTCGTCGGGCTGCTGATGGCCACCTCGGCCATCGCGATCACCGGCCAGGTCGACCCAACGGCCGTCAACCGGTCCCAGCTGTTCCCGGCCTTCATCCCGCTGATCCTGCCGGTGGCGATCCTCATCATCCCGCTGCTCGACTTCGGCCTGGCGGTGTTCAGGCGGGTTCGCGCCGGAAAGTCGCCGTTCAGCGCCGACCGCAAGCACCTGCACCACCGGCTCCTGGACATGGGGCACTCGCACTTGCACGCCGTGCTGATCTTCTACGCCTGGACCGCAGCCGCATCGGTGGGCTGCCTGCTCTACTACCTGCTCCCGGTGTTCTTCGGTCTGCCCACCTGGTGGGCCACCGTCTTCCTGGTGAGCGCCCTGGTTATCTGCACGGTTGTCACCCTCGCCCCGCTGAGCCGCCGCAAGGCCATCGAGGCCGCCAGCCAGCTCGCCCCGGCGACCGGCGCCATCGGCGTCCCCACCATTGCCCGGCTTGATCCCCTCGACGAAGCGTCTGACGCCAAGGAGCCCGTATGACCCCCGCACCCGATTCCCCCGACTCCGCAGGCGCGCCAGCCACACCGACCAGGACGACGCCGGTGGATGCCAAGAAGATCCTCACCGAGGTCCTCAAGTACACCGGACTACTGGCCATCGCGATCGCCGTGATCGGCGGCGGCCTCGGCTACCTGTTCGCCGGAACGGAGGGCCTCATCAGCGCCCTCATCGGCACCGCGCTGGCTGTTCTGTTCGCGTCCATCACCGCCGCCAGCATCATCGGGGCGATGAGGTTCGACATCGCGGCGTTCTTCGGAATCGTCATGGGTGCCTGGCTGCTGAAGATCGTCGTCTTCATCGTCATCCTGGCCCTGCTGCGCGATGCCCCCTTCGTGCAGACGATGGTGCTCTTCCTCACGGTGATCGCCGGGGCCGTCGGCACCATGCTCATCGACGTGATCGTGGTCTTCAAATCACGCCTGGGCTACGCGAGCAATGTCATGCTTCCGAGCGCACCGGATGAGACCGCGCGCTGACCGCGCACCGGTCACGTCGATTAGTCCCCAAGAGCGATTGTTGGTAAAGTGAAAACACTCTCAGGTGGCAGTGTGCGCCCCCGAGCCGTAGACCGAATTCCCCCACTGTCGCCTATGTGCGTCCGCACAGAAACAGGAGATAGCGCTGTTGTCTAACGCTGCGTACTTGCTGATTCCCATGGCATCCGAGGAGGGCGAATTCCACGCTCCGGGGATTGGCGAATTCCTGGGCCTCCCCGCGCTGTTCTTCGCAGACACGCCCTTCGAGATCAACCGCATCATCCTGGTTCGACTGCTGGCCATCGCGCTCATGCTGTTCCTGTTCTGGTTCGCACTGCGCAAGCCCACCCGGGTCCCAGGTCGCAACCAGAGCATCGCGGAGCTCGCCCTCGGCTTCGTCCAGGTGCAGATCGCAGACCAGATCCTGGGCAAGGACATGGGCCGGCGTTACCTGCCCCTCCTGGCCGGGCTGTTCTTCGGCATCCTGGCGATGAACATCACCGGTGTGGTGCCGTTCATGAACATCTCGGGAACATCGATCATCGCGATGCCGCTGCTGCTCGGCCTCGTCGCCTACGTCGTGTTCATCTACGCCGGCATCAAGGCGTTGGGCCCGGGCAAGTTCTTCAAGAACTCGCTCTTCCCCGCCGGTGTGCCGTGGCCGATCTACATCCTGCTCGCGCCGATCGAGTTCATCAACATCTTCATCGTCCGGCCGCTCTCGCTGGCCCTGCGACTCCTACTCAATATGATGGTCGGGCACCTGCTGCTCGTGCTGTGCTTCAGTGCCACGAACTTCTTCTTCTTCACTGCCGGTGGATGGGTCGGACTCTTCGGCGTTGGAACACTCGCGTTCGGGTTCATCTTCACCTTTGTTGAATTCGCCGTCTACATCCTCCAGGCGTACATCTTCACCCTTCTGACCGCCGTGTACGTGCAACAAGCCGTGGCTGAAGAGCACTGACACAACTGAACTGGCTACGTCGACCGACGTCGTTTTTCGATTGAAAGGAAACACCTAGTGGAACCCACCATCCTCGCCGAGATCACCGGCAACATCGCGACCGTCGGTTACGGCCTTGCCGCGATCGGCCCCGGTATCGGCATCGGTATCGTCGCCGGAAAGACCGTTGAAGCCATGGCTCGCCAGCCCGAGCTCGCCGGCCGTCTCCAGGTCACCATGTTCCTCGGCATCGCGTTCACCGAGCTCCTCGCGTTCATCGGTGTTGCCGTATTCTTCATCTTCGTCTAGGGATTACCACAATGCCTGAGCTTGTTCTCGCAGCGGAAGCGGAAACCAACCCGTTTCTTCCTGCCATCTACGACATCACCTGGTCGCTTGTCGTCCTCCTGGTTGTCATGGTCTTCTTTGTACGCTTCGCGATCCCGCGTTTCCGTCAGATCCTTGACGACCGTGCGGAGGCCATCGAAGGGAACATCGCCAAGGCAGACGACGCCCAGCGCAAGGCCGAAGCTGCTCTCGAGCAGTACACCGCCCAGCTGGCCGTTGCCCGCGTCGAAGCCGGCCAGATCCGCGAGCAGGCACGCGCCGACGGTCAGCGCATTCTCGCCGAGCTGCGGGAACAGGCCACGTCAGAGGCCAACCGCATCACGGCAACTGCGAAGGCACAGATTGAGGCCGAGCGTCAGTCCGCTGTCCAGTCGCTGCGCAGTGAAGTCGGATCCCTCGCCATCGACCTCGCCTCCGGCGTGATCGGGGAGAGCCTGAACGACGATGCGCGTGCAAGCGCCATGGTCGAGCGGTTCCTCGCTGACATCGAAGCCACCGAGAACACGGCCCCTTCGGCCGGAAAGAACTAAGACACATGGGAAGCGCCACCAGAGAAGCCTTGGCCACGTCGCGGGCGGCACTCGCCGCCCACGCCGAGTGGGCTGATCTGGCGACGGGTGAGAACCTGTTCGACGCCGGCCGGGTCATCGGTGAGTCGTCTCAGCTTCTCGCCGCTCTCGGCGATTCGTCTGCGGAGGAGTCACACAAGATCGCGCTCGTTCGTGCGGTCTTCGGTGCCACCGTCACGCCCGCCGCTCTCGAATTGCTGCTGAGCGTGGCTGTCGGCCGCTGGTCGAGCCACCAGGATCTGCTGGCCGCGCTCGAAGAGCTGGCGTTGCGGGTGACGGCGGATTCGGCCGAGCCGAACGTGTCGATCCGATCCGAACTGTTCCAGTTCGGTGCGGCGGTGTCCTCGGATGCCGAACTCGAGTTGGCCCTGACCAGCAAGCTGGGTAAGTCCTCAGCCAAGGTCGGACTCATCCAGGCGCTCCTCGCCGACAAGGTGTCGCCCCAGACCCTCGTCATCGTTCGCCACCTGGTGCAGCAGCCTCGCGGCCGCCGTATCGGCGAGCTTCTCACGGATGCGGCCACCATCGTCGCCGATCAGGCCGACAGCATCCTTGCGACGGTCACCGTGGCGGCAGCGCTGCAGCAGGGGCAGTTGGACCGCCTCGCCGCGACGCTCTCGGCCCGGTACGGACGCAACGTCGCCCTCAACCAGGTCATCGACGCATCCGTCATCGGTGGCCTCAAGGTACAGATCGGCGATGACGTCATTGACGGCAGCGTCTCCACCCGTCTCAAGGACTTGAGACTGCAGCTTGCTGGCTAACCTTCGGGTTGCCAGAACACACATATCTCGAGACGGTAACGTGTCGAAAAGACAAAGCCTGTACTGCTGTACAGAAAAGGGAAGATGATGGCAGAACTAACGATCAGCCCCGATGAGATCCGTGACGCTCTCCAGGACTTCGTCAAGTCCTATGAGCCGAACAAGGCCGCAACGACCGAGGTCGGCTACGTCACCACCGCGGGCGATGGCATCGCCCACGTGCAGGGTCTCCCCGGCGTGATGGCCAACGAGCTCATCAAGTTCGCGGACGGCACCCTCGGCCTTGCGCTGAACCTCGACGAAGACGAGATCGGTGTTGTCGTCCTCGGCGAGTTCGCCGGCATCGTCGAAGGCATGGAGGTGTACCGCACCGGCGAGGTCCTCTCCGTTCCCGTCGGCGACGGTTACCTCGGCCGTGTCGTCGACCCGCTCGGCGCCCCGATCGACGGTCTCGGTGAGATCGCCACGGACGGTCGCCGCGCCCTCGAGCTGCAGGCTCCCGGCGTCATGCACCGCAAGAGCGTGCACGAGCCGATGCAGACCGGCATCAAGGCCATCGACGCGATGATCCCGATCGGCCGTGGCCAGCGCCAGCTGATCATCGGTGACCGCCAGACCGGCAAGACCGCCATCGCGGTGGACACCATCATCAACCAGAAGGCCAACTGGGAGTCCGGCGACTCCAACAAGCAGGTTCGCTGCATCTACGTCGCCATCGGCCAGAAGGGCTCCACCATCGCTTCGGTGAAGGGTGCGCTCGAGGATGCCGGAGCGATGGAGTACACGACCATCGTCGCGGCTCCCGCGTCCGACCCGGCCGGCTTCAAGTACCTCGCGCCGTACACCGGCTCGGCCATCGGCCAGCACTGGATGTACGCCGGCAAGCACGTTCTCATCATCTTCGACGACCTGTCCAAGCAGGCCGAGGCCTACCGTGCGGTGTCGCTGCTGCTGCGTCGCCCGCCGGGACGCGAAGCGTACCCCGGCGACGTGTTCTACCTGCACTCCCGTCTGCTCGAGCGTTGTGCCAAGCTCTCCGACGAGCTCGGTGCCGGATCGATGACCGGCCTGCCGATCATCGAGACCAAGGCCAACGACGTTGCCGCCTACATCCCGACCAACGTGATCTCGATCACCGACGGCCAGATCTTCCTGCAGTCCGACCTCTTCAACGCCAACCAGCGCCCCGCGGTCGACGTGGGAATCTCGGTTTCGCGTGTTGGTGGCGACGCCCAGGTCAAGTCGATCAAGAAGGTCTCCGGTACCCTCAAGCTCGAACTGGCCCAGTACCGTTCTCTCGAAGCGTTCTCGATGTTCGCATCTGACCTCGACCCGGCCAGCCGTCGCCAGCTTGCTCGTGGCGCCCGTCTCACCGAGCTGCTCAAGCAGCCGCAGTACTCGCCGTACCCCGTGGAAGACCAGGTCGTTTCGATCTGGGCCGGCACGAACGGCAAGCTGGACGAGGTTCCCCTCGAGGACATCCTGCGTTTCGAACGCGAACTGCTCGACTTCCTCGGTCGCACCACCAGCATCCTCACGACGCTCCGCGACACCAACGTGCTCAGCGACGACACCGTCGCCGAACTGACCACCGCGGTTGACACCTTCAAGCGCGAATTCCAGACCGGTGAGGGCAAGCCCCTGGCTTCCGTCGGCCGTGAAGAGTTCGTCGCAACCAAGGCAGAAGACGTCAACCAGGAAAAGATCGTCAAGCACAAGCGCTGACCGCGCATCCGGTTCGAGCCGCCGCAGGCGGCTCGGACCGGGTACTTGACACTCATCGACACGATATCTAAGCAAGCACAGGAGACACATGGGAGCGCAACTTCGGGTCTACCGGCAGAAGATCAAGTCTGCCCAGACGACCAAGAAGATCACTCGGGCCATGGAGTTGATCTCCGCTTCGCGCATCCAGAAGGCGCAGGCGCGAGTCGCGGCTTCCACCCCGTATTCGCGTGCGATCACGCAGGCGGTGTCGGCCGTCGCCACCTACTCGAACGTCGAGCACGTGCTGACTACCGAACCCGAGGTCATCAACCGTGCCGCGGTCGTCATCTTCGCCTCGGACCGTGGACTCGCGGGCGCGTTCAGCTCGCAGGTACTGCGTGAGGCTGAACAGCTCAGCGAGCTGCTGCGCAACCAGGGCAAGGACGTCGTCTATTACCTCGTCGGCCGCAAGGCCCTGGCGTACTTCAGCTTCCGCCGTCGTGTGTCCGAGCAGTCGTGGACCGGCGGAACCGACCGTCCCGAGTTCGACACCGCCCAGGAGATCGGCGACGCACTTCTGTCGGCCTTCCTGCGCGAAGCCGATGACGGTGGCGTCGACGAGATCCACATCGTCTACAACCGCTTCGTGAGCATGGTCACCCAGGTTCCCCAGGTTGTGCGCCTTCTGCCCCTGGAGGTCGTCGAGGGTGAAGCCGGCGACGTGCCCGCCACGCTGCCGCTCTACGAATTCGAACCGGACCCCGAGACCGTGCTCGACGCCCTGCTGCCGGTCTACATCGAAAGCCGCATCTTCAACGCCATGTTGCAGTCCGCGGCCTCGGAGCACGCCAGCCGCCAGAAGGCGATGAAGTCGGCCAGCGACAATGCCGACAAGCTCATCAAGGACTTCACCCGGCTGTCGAACAATGCGCGCCAGACCGAGATCACGCAGCAGATTTCCGAGATCGTGGGTGGAGCCGACGCGCTCTCATCCGCCAAGAACTAATCCAGAGAAGAGAGAGCAATGACTGACACCGCAATCGCGCCAGTCCTCGAAGAGGGCACAGCCGGCGCTGTGGGCCGCATCGCACGCGTCACGGGCCCCGTCGTGGACATCGAGTTCCCGCACGACTCGATCCCTGGCATGTACAACGCGCTCAAGACGACCATCGTCATCGGCGACGAGTCGACCGAGATCACCCTCGAGGTCGCCCTGCACCTCGGTGACGACCTGGTTCGCGCCATCGCCCTGAACCCGACCGACGGCCTCGTCCGCGGCCAGGAGGTGCGGGACACCGGCTCGCCCATCATGGTTCCGGTCGGCAACGTCACCAAGGGCCGCGTCTTCAACGTCATCGGCGAGGTCCTCAACGCCAAGCCCGGTGAGAAGATCGAGATCACCGAGCGCTGGCCCATCCACCGCAAGCCGCCGCCCTTCGACCAGCTGGAGTCCAAGACCCAGCTGTTCGAGACCGGCATCAAGGTCATCGACCTGCTCACGCCGTACGTGCTCGGTGGAAAGATCGGCCTCTTCGGTGGTGCCGGTGTCGGCAAGACCGTCCTGATCCAGGAAATGATTCAGCGCGTTGCGCAGGACCACGGTGGTGTGTCGGTGTTCGCCGGTGTCGGCGAGCGTACCCGTGAGGGCAACGACCTCATCGGCGAAATGGAAGAGGCGGGCGTCTTCGACAAGACCGCCCTCGTGTTCGGCCAGATGGACGAGCCGCCGGGAACGCGTCTGCGTGTCGCGCTCTCCGCGCTGACCATGGCCGAGTACTTCCGTGACGTCGCCAAGCAGGACGTGTTGCTCTTCATCGACAACATCTTCCGCTTCACCCAGGCCGGATCCGAGGTGTCGACCCTGCTGGGCCGCATGCCGTCCGCCGTGGGTTACCAGCCGAACCTGGCCGACGAGATGGGCATCCTGCAGGAGCGCATCACGTCGACCCGTGGCCACTCGATCACCTCGCTTCAGGCCATTTACGTGCCTGCCGACGACTACACCGACCCGGCTCCGGCGACCACGTTCGCGCACCTCGACGCCACCACAGAGCTGTCGCGTGAGATCGCGTCGAAGGGCCTGTACCCGGCCGTCGACCCGCTCACCTCGTCCAGCCGTATCCTCGACCCCCGCTACTTGGGCGCCGACCACTACAACACGGCCGTTCGCGTCAAGGCGATCCTGCAGAAGAACAAGGAACTCCAGGAGATCATCGCGATCCTCGGTGTTGACGAGCTCTCTGAAGAGGACAAGGTGACCGTGGCCCGCGCCCGGCGCATCCAGCAGTTCCTGTCGCAGAACACCTACATGGCGAAGAAGTTCACGGGCGTCGAGGGTTCGACGGTGTCGCTCAAGGACACCATCGAGTCGTTCACGGCCATCGCCAACGGTGACTTCGACCACGTGTCGGAGCAGGCATTCTTCAACGTCGGTGGCATCAACGACGTCGAAGAGAAGTGGGCTCAGATCCAGAAGGAGAACGGCTAAGCATGGCTTCGGCTTCGCTCACCGTGACTCTCGTCTCGGCGGACCAGCAGGTCTGGTCCGGCGAGGCGTCCATGGTTGTCGCGCGCACGGTGGAAGGCGAGATCGGTATTCTTGTCGGCCACGAGCCGTTGCTGGCCATCCTGTCCAGCGGCGAGGTTCGCATCACGCTGCTGGACGGAACCAAGGTCGTCGCCGAGGCTGACGACGGGTTCCTGTCCGTGGACAACGACATCATCTCCATTGTCGCCCGCCGGGCCGCACTCGTTTAGGCGCCGCCTGATTTAGGATCCTCGTGTTTGTATTGCTACCGCCGTCGGAGACGAAACGCTCCGGCGGCGTTTGCATGCCCCTGGCGATTGACTCCCTGGCCTTCCCGGCGCTGACCGGTCGCCGCCACGTGCTCACTACCGCCCTGGCCGCGCTGGCCGCCGATCAGGACGCCACCGTGCGCGCCCTCAAGCTCGGCCGCACCCAACTCGCCGAGATCGACCGCAACGCCGCCCTGCTGTCCTCCCCGACGACCCCGGTCATCGACAGGTACACCGGGGTGCTCTATGACGCGTTGGCCGCCGACACCCTGTCGCCGGCGGCCCGCGACTTCGCAGGCAGGCACCTGCTGGTGCACTCCGCGCTGCTCGGACCCGTCGGGGGGCTCGACCTCGTACCCGCCTACAGGCTCTCGCACGACTCCCGGCTGCCGGGCCTGCCCCTCAAGAAGCACTGGGCTGCCGACGTGTCCGCGGCGCTCGAGGCCACCGCGTCCGATGGTTCGGGCGGGCTGCTGCTCGACCTGCGCTCGGAAGGGTACGTGTCGCTGGGACCTGCGGCGGGGCATCCGCGGCGGTTCTACCTGCGGGTGGTGACCGAGAGCGCCGACGGTCGCACCCGCGCCCTCAACCACTTCAACAAAAAGGCCAAGGGCGACTTCACCAGGGCGCTGCTGCAGCACGGCCAGGCCTTCGACACCGTCGACGCGCTCCTCGCCTGGGCGCCGACGGCCGGATTCGCCCTGCGGCCCGGCGCTGTCGGCGAACTCGAACTCGTCGTCGCCGGTCACCTCTAGTATGAATTCGTGCAGAGACAACGAGTAAACGTCACCGTCACCGGCGCCGGAGGCAACATCGGCTATGCGCTGATGTTCCGCATCGCCTCGGGCCAATTGCTCGGACCTGACGTTCCCGTCGCGCTCCGCCTGCTCGAGATCCCCAGCGGTCTCCGGGCCGCGGAGGGCAGCGCCTTCGAACTGCAGGACAGCGCCTTCCCGCTGCTGCGTGAGGTGCTCGTGACGGATGACCCGGTGCAGGCCTTCGACGGCGCCAACGTGGCCATCCTCGTGGGCTCGCGGCCCCGCGGACCCGGCCAGCAGCGTGCGGACCTGCTCGAGGGCAACGCCCGCATCTTCGGCCCGCAGGGCGCCGCCATCAACGCCGGCGCCGCCGACGACATCAGGGTGGTCGTGGTGGGCAACCCGGCCAACACCAATGCCCTGGTCACGGCCAGCCACGCGCCGGATGTACCCGCCGACCGTTTCACCGCCCTGACCAGGCTCGACCACAACCGCGCGGTCGCCCAGCTCGCGGCGCACCTGTCGGTGCCGGTCACCTCGGTGAGGGGCGTGGCTATCTGGGGCAACCACTCGGCTCTGCAGTACCCCGACGTGTCCCACGCCACCATCGACGGACGCCCGGTGCGGGAGCTCGTCGACGAGGCCTGGCTGGTGAACGAGTTCATCCCGCGGGTCGCCAACCGCGGCGCCGAGATCATCGCCGTGCGCGGAGCGTCCTCGATGGGGTCTGCCGCCAGCGCCACGGTCGACCATGTCTACGACTGGGTGAACGGCACCGGTCACGACTGGACCAGCGCCGGAGTGTTCTCCGACGGGTCATACGGCGTGCCGGCCGGCCTGGTGTCGTCCTACCCCGTGCGCTCCCTGGGCGGCCGTTGGGCGATCGAGCCGGGGCTGGCTGTTGACGACTTCTCCCGCGCGCGGATCAACACCTCGGTGGCCGAACTGCAGGCGGAGCGCGCCGCCGTCGGTGCCCTGGGGCTGCTCGGCCCGCGAGAATCCGCCTAGGCCGGCGCCGGCGCCAGGTGGCAGCCGAGCACGTGGTCGTTCACGAGCCCGCTCGACTGCATCAGCGCGTACATGGTGGTCGGGCCCACGAACCTGTAGCCGCGGGCTCTGAGTGTCGTGCTGAGCGCGGTGGACTCCGGCGTGATCGCCGGCACCTCGGCCAGATCAGTGAGCGGCGTGCTCCGCGGTGCTGGTGCGAAGCTCCAGATCAGCTCGGTCAGGCTCTCGCCCAGGGCCAGGGTGGTTCGGGCGTTGTCGATGGTGGCGGTGATCTTGCCCCGGTGCCGGATGATGCGCTCATCGGTGAGCAGCCGCTCCACATCCGCCTCGGTGAACGCGGCGACGGCATCGACGTTGAAACCGGCGAACGCGGCCCGGAACGCCGGCCGGCGCCGGAGGATCGTGATCCAGGACAGCCCCGCCTGGAATCCCTCCAGGCACAGCTTCTCGAACAGGCGCTGCTCATCGCGCAGCGGCCGGCCCCACTCCTCGTCGTGGTAGCGCCGGTACTCGGCGTCGTTCGCGGCCCAGCCGCACCGGGCGACTCCGTCGTCACCGACGACGACGGATGGCCGCGGAATCACGGTTTCCTCGGTTGTCATCCGACGTACTCGATGCCCTCGTGCCGCAACAGCCACTGTTTGGTGGGGATGCCCTCGCCGGCGCTGAAACCGGTGATGCGCCCGTTAGAGGCGAGCACCCGATGGCAGCCCACCAGGATCGGCGCCGGGTTCGCGCCGACGGCGCCGCCGATCGCCCGGCCGGCGCCGCTCCTGCCGATCGAACGGCCCAGCTCACCGTAGGAAAGATGATCGCCGAAGGGGATGGCGGCCAGACCCCGCCAGACGCTCTGCTGGAACTCGGTGCCGCGGTTCAACCGCACCGGCACATCGAAGGTGACCCTCGCGCCGGCGAAGTACTCGCCGAGTTCAGCGGCGGCGCGTCCAAGCAGCGCGTTGGGAGCCTCCGGCAGGCCTTCCAGGGGGAGGTGGCCGTCCCTGACGATGGCCAGGGACCAGACCTCGGTGTCATCGCCCGTGAGCTCGAGGTCGCCGAGGGGACTCTGCACGCGGATCAGGTTCGGGGGAGTGGGGGCTGCGCTGGTCATAGTGTGACTGTAGTCGGCGGTCCCGAACGGTTCCGGCGGTTTTCGGACAGGGGAATATCCGGCCGGTCAGGGGCCTGTGGAGGAGGGGCCGTAGGTGGTCACATCATCGCCGCACAGGAATAGTCTGTAGCAATGGCTCAGATCGACTATCGCACTCTCGGCAACTCCGGCCTCGTCGTCTCGACGATCGGTCTGGGCTGCAATAACTTCGGCCGTAACGGCACCAGCACCGAGACCCAGGCGGGTACCTCCCTGGTGATCGATGCGGCCATCGACACCGGTGTGACCCTGTTCGACACCGCGGACATTTACGGCGCGGAACGCGGACTCAGCGAAACCCTGATGGGCAACGCCCTGCGCGGCAAGCGCGACCAGATCGTGCTCGCCACCAAGTTCGGCATGGACATGGCCGGCGCGAACGGCCCCGACTGGGACGCCCGCGGCTCCCGCCGCTACATCCGTCTGGCCGTCGAAGCGTCGCTCACCCGGCTGCAGACCGACTGGATCGACCTGTACCAACTGCACCGGCCCGACGCCAACACCCCCATCGAGGAGACCCTCGAGACCCTGGACGACCTCATCCGTGAGGGCAAGATCCGCTACATCGGCCACTCCAACCTGGCCGGCTGGCAGATCGCCGAAGCCGAATTCACCGCCAGGATCAACCATCACCCGGCCTTCATCTCGGCACAGAACGAGTACAGCCTGCTCGTGCGCGACGCCGAAGACGAGGTCCTGCCCGCCGTGAACGCCTACGGCCTGGGCTTCCTGCCGTTCTTTCCGCTCTACAACGGGCTGTTCACCGGCAAGTTCAGTCGTGAGGGCGGCCCGGCGGACAGCCGCATCATGACCATCCGCCGGCACCTGCTCGACGACGCCCCCTGGGACACCATCGAGCGTTACCAGCAGTTCTGCGACGACCGCGGCGTGAGCATGCTGGCCGCGACCCTGGCCTGGCTCCTGGCCCAGCCCGGTCTCACCAGCGTGATCGCCGGCGCCACCAAGCCGGAGCAGATCGTGCAGAACGCCGAGGCCGCCACCACCTGGCGGCCCACGGCTGAAGACGTCGCCTACATCTCCGCCCTCTTCGCCTGATGCTCTGGACCCTGCTCGTTCGCTACCTCCGGCCGCACTGGCGCCTGCTGGTGGCCGTCGTCGTCTTCCAGCTGGCGCAGTCGATCGCGTCGCTCTACCTGCCATCGTTGAACGCCGACATCATCGACGAGGGCGTGGCCACCGGCGACACCGGCTACATCCTCCGCGTCGGCGGGATCATGCTGATGATCACCCTCGGCCAGATCATCTGCGCCATCATCGCCGTCTACTTCGGCGCCAAGGCGGCCATGGCCCTCGGCCGTGACCTGCGCGGGGCGGTCTTCACCAGGGTCGGCGAATTCTCCGAGCAGGAGGTCAGCCGATTCGGCGCCCCCTCGCTGATCACCCGCTCCACCAACGACGTGCAACAGGTGCAGATGCTCGTGCTCACCACCTGCACCCTGCTGGTCTCAGCGCCCATCCTCTGCATCGGCGGGGTGATCATGGCGATGCGCCAGGACCTCGAACTGTCCTGGCTGATCGCCGTCAGCGTGCCCGTGCTGCTCGTGGCCGTCGGGCTGATCATCGTGCGCATGGTGCCGCTGTTCAGGGTGATGCAGGTGCGCATCGACACCGTCAACCGGGTGCTGCGCGAACAGCTCACCGGCATCCGGGTCATTCGCGCATTCGTGCGCGAAGACGTGGAGACCCGCCGCTTCGGCCAGGCCAACACCGACGTCACCCACACCGCCCTGCAGGCCGGCCGGCTGATGGCGCTGATGTTCCCCGTGGTGATGCTGGTGCTCAACGTCTCCAGCGTCGCCGTGATTTGGTTCGGCGCGTTCCGCATCGAAGACGGATCGATGCAGGTGGGCACCCTGATCGCGTTCCTCAGCTACCTGATGCAGATCCTGATGGCCGTGATGATGGCGACCTTCATGGCCGTGATGATTCCCCGCGCCACAGTGTCGGCCGACCGGATCGGCGAGGTGCTCGACACCGCCTCCAGCGTGCGTCCGCCAAAGAACCCCGTGAACCAGACGCACGGGCACGGCGAGCTGGAGCTTCGGGGCGTGAGCTTCGCCTACCCCGGCGCCGAACAGCCCGTGCTCAGCGACATCAGCTTCGTGGCCAGACCCGGGTTCACCACCGCCATCATCGGCAGCACCGGTTCGGGCAAGACCACCCTGGTCAACCTGCTGCCGCGCCTGTTCGATGCCACCAGCGGCACCGTGCTGTTCGGCGGTGTCGACGTGCGCGAGCTGAACCCCGACCTGCTCTGGGGCCACATCGGCCTGGTTCCGCAGAAGCCCTACCTGTTCTCCGGCACCGTGCGCAGCAACCTGCTCTACGGCAAGCCGGATGCCACCGAGGCCGAGATCTGGCAGGCGCTGGAGACCGCGCAGGCCCGCGACTTCGTCGAACGGCTCGACGGTGGCCTCGACGCCGCCATCGCCCAGGGCGGCACCAACGTTTCCGGCGGGCAGCGGCAACGCCTCGCAATCGCCCGGGCGCTGGTGAAACGGCCGGAGCTATATATCTTCGATGACTCATTCTCGGCGCTCGACCTCGCCACGGATGCCCGGCTGCGGGCGGCCCTGGCCGCGGACGTCGCCGACGCCACCATGATCATCGTGGCCCAGCGGGTGTCCACGATCCTCGACGCCGACCAGATCCTCGTCGTCGAAGACGGCCGCATCGTCGCGAGCGGCACCCACGAACAGCTGCTCGCGACCTCGTCGACCTACCAGGAAATTGCGGCATCCCAGCTGGCAGCGGAGGCCACCTCATGAGCGACACCGAAACCGCCGACGACAAGGTACCGGCACGCCCACCGCGGGGCGGCGGCCCGTTCGGCGGCATGAACATGCCGGCCGAGAAGGCGATGAACTTCGGGCCGAGCGCCAAACGCCTGATCGGCACGCTCCGCCCCGAGCGGGTGTGGCTGGTGCTGGTGCTGGTGCTCGCCGTGATCAGCGTCACATTCTCGGTGATCGGCCCCCGACTGCTCGGCGAGGGCACCAACCTGATCTTCTCCGGCGTCGTGAGCAAGGCCCTGCCGGCCGGGGCCACTCAGGCCGAGGTGATCGCCGGACTGCGGGCATCCGGCGACATCGCGCAGGCCGACATGCTCAGCGCCATGACCCTCACCCCCGGCCTCGGCATCGACTTCGCGGCCCTGTCTGCCGTGTTGTTCTGGGTGCTGGCGCTCTACATTCTCGCGTCGGTGTTCAGCTGGCTGCAGGCGCTGGTGCTCAACGCCGTCGTGCAGCGCACGGTGTTCAGGCTGCGCGAGGAAATCGAGGCCAAGATCAACCGGCTGCCGTTGGGCTACTTCGACACCGTCAAGCGCGGTGAGCTGCTCAGCCGGGTGACCAACGACGTCGACAACATCTCGCAGAGCCTGCAACAGTCGCTCAGCCAGGTGGTCACGTCGCTGCTCACCGTCATCGGCGTGATCGTGATGATGCTGCTTCTCTCGCCGCTGCTCGCCGTGATCGCGCTGGTCACCGTGCCGCTGACCCTGGTCACCACGGTGCTGATCGCCAAGCGGTCGCAGAGGCTCTTCGTGGCGCAGTGGGCCCACACCGGGGAGCTCAACGGCCAGATCGAGGAGACCTTCTCCGGGCACGCCCTGGTCAAGGTCTTCGGCCGGCAGAAGGAAGTGGAGCAGCGCTTCGCCGCGAAGAACGACGAACTCTACGAGGCCAGCTTCGGCGCCCAGTTCGTCAGCGGCATGATCATGCCCGCCATGACCTTCATCGGCAACCTGGTCTACGTGGCCATCGCCGTCGTCGGTGGCCTACAGGTGGCGTCGGGGGCCATGCAGCTCGGTGACGTGCAGGCCTTCATCCAGTACTCCCGGCAGTTCACCCAGCCGCTGGCGCAGCTGGGCTCGATGGCCAACCTGCTGCAGTCCGGCGTCGCCAGCGCCGAGCGGGTCTTCGAGCTGCTGGATGCCGACGAGCAGACCCCGGACGCCGACCCGGCCGAGACGCCCGCGGAGACCCGCGGGAGACTGGTGTTCGAGGACGTGTCGTTCAGCTACAGCGCCGACAAGCCGCTCATCCAGGGCCTGAACCTGGTGGCCGAACCCGGCCAGACCGTGGCGATCGTGGGCCCTACCGGCGCCGGCAAGACCACCCTGGTGAACCTGATGATGCGCTTCTACGAGCTCGACGGGGGCCGGATCACCCTGGACGGTGTGGATATCGCCGGGATGACCCGCAACGACCTGCGCGGCCGGATGGGCATGGTGCTGCAGGACACCTGGCTGTTCGGCGGCAGCATCCACGACAACATCGCCTACGGCCGGCCGGACGCCACCGAGGAGCAGATCCTCGAGGCCGCGACGGCCACCTACGTGGACAGGTTCGTGCACTCGCTGCCGGACGGCTACGACACCGTGCTCGACGACGAGGGCGGCAACGTCAGCGCCGGGGAGAAGCAGCTGCTCACCATCGCGCGGGCGTTCCTGGCCCGGCCCAGCGTGCTGATCCTCGACGAGGCCACCAGCTCCGTCGATACCCGCACCGAGGTGCTCGTGCAGCACGCCATGAAGGCACTCCGCGCCGATCGCACCAGCTTCGTGATCGCGCACCGACTGTCGACCATCCGCGACGCCGACCTGATCCTGGTGATGGAGGCGGGCCAGATCGTGGAGCAGGGCAGCCACGCCGAGCTGCTCGAAGCCGACGGCGCATACAGGTCCCTCTACGACTCCCAATTCGCAGCAGCCATCGAGTAGCCCCGGCCCCGCGAACTGTGAGAAAAGCCCCAGAAACGTCGAGTTTCTGGGGCTTTTCTCACAGTTCGCGAGGGGGAGGGAGCGGGTTACTTGGCGGGCCAGACGGGGAGGACGGCGCGGCCGGCGGTGGAGTTGTAGACCACGGCGAACGAGCCGTACCAGGCCAGCAGTGCGGTGAGGATGCCGAACCAGCCGCCGAGCTGGTGGATCGCGGTGATCCCGGTGTACGCGCCGATGGCCAGCAGCACGAAGGTGATCGAGAGGGCGACGAAGACGATGAAGATCGAGCCGTTGGTCTTCTTGGCGGCCACGGTCATGTAGAGCGTGAAGATCGCCCAGGCCAGCAGGAAGGTGCCCATGCCGGCGGCACCGGCCTCGACGTTGCCGCCGGTGCTCTCCAGGTACCAGAACGCCAGCCAGAACGCACCGAACGAGGTGAACGCCGTGGCGCCGAAGGTGTTGCCGTTGCGCAGCTCCCAGATGCCGGCAATGACCTGGGCGATGCCGCCGTAGAACAGCGCGAGGCCGAGGACGGCGACGCTGGAGGGAACGATTCCGGTGTTGGACATGCTGAGCACGAAGGTCGTGAGCGCGAACGCGCCCAGGCCGAGGGCGCCGGGATCGGCGAGGGGGCCGTGGGACGGGGCTGCGGGGGCTGCGGACATGGGTGCGGCGGGTGCTGTCGCGGAGGCCGCGGGGGCCTCCGGACACGTCGTATTGATCTGATTCATTTGTTTTGAGATTATCAGCCGCACCCGGCCCCACCCCGCCGACCGAGTAGTGCACAGGCCACCGGCCCGGCAGGTTCTGCACAGGTCGGCCGGCGTCCGGTCGCCCTGGCCGGATCCGGCGCACCGTCGAGGCATGCAGAAGACAATCGTGAAGACCCCGACTCCCCAGGATTTCCTCGCCCTCGTGCCCCAACTTGTGGGCTTCCACCCCGCCCAAAGCCTGGTGCTCGTCGCGTTCCGCGGCAACCGCACCTGCGGTGCGCTGCGGTTCAACCTCCCCAGCCCCGACGCCGGTCCGCAGGAACTCCGACGCATCGCCGGCGCCCTGCTCGGCACCCTGTGCAAGATTCCCGGCGTTGACGCCCTCGTACCGGTGAGCTACACCGACGAGTCGATCGGCGACGCCCCGGCGACCGACGTGGCCGACCTGCCGCAGGGCGCGTTCCTGCGGGCGATCCTCACCCGCGCCGGCCAGGCCGGCTTCCTGGTGCGCGACGCCCTGTGCGTGGCCGCGGATGGCTGGGCCTCCTACCTGGACGCCGCACCTGACCGTGGCCGGCCACGCAAGCAACCGCTGCGGCATCCGCTCCGCGAAATCAAGGACTCCAGCGTCAGCGAGGGATTCCCAGGCGACGCCCGCCGTGAACTGGGCCGGTTGCACACCGGCGCCGAGTTGCCCAGGGTGGACCTCGCCACCCGGGAACGCTGCGCCAGGCGCCTGGCCCGCTACCAACGGCTCGGCCCCGACCTGGGGCCGGTCCCTGAGCTGATCGAGATGGTCGGCGACATGCTCGACCCTGTCGGCACCGCGGAATCCGCGCTGGGCGTGAACCCCGCCGAGCTCAGCATCGACGAGGCCGCCGCGCTGCTCTTCCTGATTCAGGGTCCGGCCACCCGCGACCAGATGATGCTGCAGTTCGCCTTCGGCGAGGCCGAGGGCCACCGCAGCCTGGCGCTGAACCGGCACTACGCCAGACGGCAGCGGGAGACGGGCCTGAGCATGGACGACGTCGTCGAGGCCGACATGGCGGCCGGCCGGGCCCTGCAGGAAGACTCGCCGACGACCGGGGACCTGATGCTCGGCCTCAGTCGGGACCGGCCGGACCCGGAACGGGTCAGCCGGGGCATCCGGCTGCTCAAGCTGCTCGTGGCGATGGCACCCCGGTCGGCCAGGCCGGCGCCGCTGTGCATGCTGGCCTGGCTGAGCTGGACGCTGGGCCGAGGGTCGGTCGCGGGAATCTACATCGACACGGCCCTGGACATCGACGGCGAGTACGGCATGGCGCGGCTGCTGTTGCAGCTGATCGGCAGCGGCCACCTGCCGGAGTGGGCCTTCGAGGTGCCCGACGAGACGGACCTCTGAGCCCGTTCAGGCAGCCGGGGCCTGCGCGATGCGCACGGTGTTTCCGGACGGATCCCGGAAGGCGCAGTCGCGTGGGCCCCAGGGCTGGTCGGTGGGCTCCTGGAGCACCTCGGCGCCGGACGCACGCACGGTCTCGAACGTCGCGTCGACGTCGTCCGAGCGGAACACGAGCATCGGCAGGACCCCCTTGGTGAGCAGCTCCTGGAGCGCATCGCCGTCGGCCGGCGACCGGCCGGCGTGCGGCTCCGACAGCACGATCTCGAGACCGGGCTGGGCATCGCTGCCGAGAGTGACCCAGCGGAATTTTCCGGACGGCACGTCGCTGCGCACCTCGAGCCCGAGCGCGTCCCGGTAGAACGCGATCGCCTCGTCGACATCGTTGACGGTGATGTTGCAGTACTGGAGTGAGATTGTCGTTGTCATGCGACGAATCTAGGCCGCTAGCGTCCGGCGCGCTTCTTGGATCCTGCTCGATTCGCGGGCAGTGCCCGGCGGGCGCCGAACCGGGCGGGTGTGAGTCTGGGCGACACAGGCCGGCATGGCCGTCACGGACGCGTGCGTGCGCGCCCGATAGGCGCTCGGAGCCTCGCCGACGATCTCGGCGAACCGGGTGCTGAACGAGCCCAGCGAGGTGCAGCCGACCCTCATGCAGGCATCCGTGACGCTCGCGCCACCGCGGAGCAACGCCATCGCCCGCTCGATCCGGCGGGTCATCAGGTAGCTGTACGGCGTCTCGCCGTACGCCGCCCGGAACCGTCGGGAAAAGTGCGCGGGCGACATCAGCGCCCGGCGCGCCATGGTGGGGACGTCGAGCGGGTTCGCGTACTCCCGATCGATCAGGTCCCGGGCCCGGCGCAGGCAGGCGAGAATCTCGAGTTCCTGCGGAGTCACCATTTCACGCTAGCACCGGGCCGAGCGACCGGCTAGAGGTGCTTCGGCGCCTCCGACAGCACGCCGTGCAGGATGTCGCCGATCTCGTGGATCTCGGCCGGGCCGATGGTCAGCGGCGGTGCGAGCTGCACGACGGGGTCGCCCCGGTCATCCGCCCGGCAGTACAGCCCCGCCTCGAACAGCGCACCGGACAGGTATCCGCGCAGCAACCGCTCGGACTCCGCGTCGTTGAAGGTCTCCTTGGTGGCCTTGTCCTTGACCAGCTCGATGCCGAAGAAGTACCCCTCGCCGCGCACATCACCCACGATCGGCAGTTCGAGCAGCTTCTCCAGCTCCGCCCTGAACACCGGCGAATTCTCCCGCACGTTCTCGTTGAGCTTCTCCTCCTCGAAAATGTCGAGGTTGGCCAGCGCCACCGCTGCGGAGACCGGATGGCCGCCGAAGGTGTAGCCGTGATAGAACGCCGTGTCGCCGTGCTTGAACGGTTCGTAGATGCGGTCGCTGATGATCGTCGCGCCGATCGGAGAGTACCCGCTGGTCATGCCCTTGGCGCAGGTGATCATGTCCGGTTCGATGCCGAAGGTCGTCGAGGCGAACATGTTGCCGATCCGGCCGAACGCCGTGATGACCTCATCGGCCACCAGCAGCACGTCGTAGGTGTCGCAGATCTCGCGCACCCGCTTGAAGTAGCCCGGCGGCGGTGGGAAACAGCCGCCGGAGTTCTGCACGGGCTCCAGGAACACCGCGGCCACGGTTTCCGGCCCCTCGAACTGGATCATCTCTTCGATACGGTTCGCGGCCCACAGACCGAACGCTTCCACGTCGTCGCCGTGCCCCGAACCCATCTCATCGGCCCGGTAGAAGTTGGTGTTCGGCACCCTGAACCCGCCGGGGGTGACCGGCTCGAACATCTCCTTGAGCGCGGGGATACCTGTGATCGCCAGGGCACCCTGGGTGGTGCCGTGATAGGCGACCGAGCGGGAGATCACCTTGTGCTTGGTGGGCCGGCCCTGCAACTTCCAGTAGTACTTGGCCAGCTTGAACGCGGTTTCGACGGCCTCGCCACCGCCGGTGGAGAAGAACACCCGGTTGAGGTCGCCCGGGGCATGCTCGGCCAGCCTGTCGGCGAGCTCGATGGCGCTCGGGTGCGCGTAGGACCAGAGCGGGAAAAACGCGAGTTCCTCGGCCTGCGTCGCGGCCGCCTGGGCGAGGCGTTTGCGGCCGTGACCGGCGTTCACCACGAACAACCCGCTCAGGCCGTCGATGTAGCGCTTGCCGGTGGAGTCCCAAATGTGGTGGCCGAGCCCCTTGGTGATGACGGGAACACCGGCACCGGATTCCAGCACCGACTGGCGGGCGAAGTGCATCCAGAGGTGGTCCTTCGCCTTCTGCTGCAGGTCGGCGTTCTCGGCGTCGGTGTAGACGCGCGGGCCGATGGTGGGCTCTGTGATGGTCATCGCGGTTACCGTGTTCCCCAGTTGTACAACTGTTTGTGAAGCTTGAGGTAGACGAAGGTCTCGGTCGAGGCGACCCCCTCAAGCGCGCGGATCTGTGAATTGAGCAGGGCGATCAGTTCGTCGTCGTTCTCGCAGACGACCTCGGCCAGGATGTCGAAGGAACCTGCGGTGAGCACGACGTAGTCGACGGAGGCGATCGCGGCGAGCTGATCGGCCAGGACCCGGGTGTCTCCGGTGGCGCGGATGCCGATCATGGCCTGCCGGTAGAAGCCCAGCTGCATGGGGTCGGTCACCGCGACGACCTGCATGACCCCGGCCTCGGTGAGTTTCTGCACACGTTGGCGCACCGCGGCCTCGCTCAGACCGACAGCCTTGCCGATCTCGGCGTAGGACCGCCGGCCGTCCACCTGCAGCTGCTCGATGATCTTCTTGGACACATCGTCCAGTTGCGCGGGCCGACCCGCACTGCCGCGTCCATTGCTGCTCATCACCCGATTGTGACAGTGAAGGGGCTATGCGGCAAGTGAATCAGTCGTGAAACACGAGTTTCACAACGGATTCCGGGCGGCTAGGCTGACGCGCATGAGCGCGCTACGCAACTTCATCAACGGCGACCACGTCGAGTCCACCTCAGCGACCACCATCGACCTCATCGACCCTGCCACCGAGCAGAGCTACGGCTCCAGCCCGGTGTCGACCGCCGCCGACGTGGATTCGGCCTACCGGGCCGCCGCGGCCGCATTCGAGGGTTGGGGCGAATCCACCCCCGCCGAACGCCAGCTGGCCCTGTTCCGCATCGCCGATGCCGTCGAGGCGCGCGCAGAGGAATTCGCCGACGCGGAATCCCGGGACACCGGCAAACCGCGCAGCACCCTCGTCGACGACGAAATCCTGGTGTCGGTGGACCAGATCCGGTTCTTCGCCGGTGCCGCCAGGGTGCTCGAGGGCAGAAGCGGCGGCGAGTATATGAAGGACCACACCTCTTTCATCCGCCGGGAGCCGATCGGCGTCGTCGGTCAGGTGACACCGTGGAATTACCCGCTGAACATGGCGGTGTGGAAGTTCGCCCCGGCGCTCGCCGCCGGCAACACCACGGTGCTCAAGCCCTCCGACACCACCCCGAGCGCCACCCTGCTGCTGGCGGAAGTGGCTGCGGAGTTCCTGCCGCCGGGCGTGTTCAACGTGGTGATGGGGGATCGCAGCACCGGAGCGGCGATGATCGACCACAAGATCCCGCAACTGGTCTCGATCACCGGTTCGGTGCGCGCCGGCATGGAGGTGGCCGGGGCCGCCGCCACCGACCTCAAACGGGTGCACCTGGAGCTCGGCGGCAAGGCGCCGGTCGTCGTCTTCGACGACGCCGACATCGCGCAGGCCGTTGAGGGCATCAGCGCGGCAGGCTTCTTCAACGCCGGCCAGGACTGCACGGCAGCCACCCGGGTGCTCGTGCAGGCCGGCATCCACGACGAGTTCGTGGCGGCGCTCGCCGCCCACGCCGCCCAGAACGCCCGCACCGGGCCGCCGAGCGAGGCGGGCATCCTGTTCGGACCGGTGAACAACCGCAACCAGCTGGACCAGGTGACCGGCTTCATCGACCGGCTGCCCGACCACGCCGTGGTCGAGCTCGGCGGCCACCGGCAGGGCAGCACCGGCTATTTCCACGAGGCCACCGTGGTGAGCGGACTGCGGCAGAGCGACGAGGCGGTGCAGCGTGAGATCTTCGGCCCGGTGATCACCGTGCAGAGCTTCACCGATGAAGCCGAGGCCCTGGCCTGGGCCAACGACGTGCAGTACGGGCTGGCCTCGTCGGTGTGGACCTCCAATCATGGGCGGGCCATGCGGATGGCCAAGCGCCTGGACTTCGGCTGCGTCTGGATCAACACCCACATTCCGATCGTCGCCGAGATGCCGCACGGCGGGTTCAAACACTCCGGCTACGGCAAGGACCTGTCAATGTACGGCTTCGAGGACTACACCCGGATCAAGCACGTGATGAGCTACATCGGCTGAGTCGACTCGGCCGTCGGGTTTAGCATCAAAGGAACGAGGGAGCCTGATGCAACTGGGACGGGTCGGCTGCGAGACCGCGCCGTTGGAGAGCGCCGAATGGACGTTCGTGGTGGGCCGCGGGTTCCTGGCCGTTGTGCCCGCCAGCACCGCCAGCCCCGTCGTGGCCGCCCTGCACGCCCTCGCCGCTGAGACCGCCGTCACGCTCGAGGCGCTCGTGTCGCTGATCCCGCTTGGCGGTGCTGGAGAACCGGACGCGTTCGCGGTGATCGTGCCGGGCGTCCGCCGCGCCGGCGACGGGACAAACGGAGACGACCCGACGCAAGACGGCATCCCCGTGCACGCCGTCGTGCGTGGAGCCATCGCCGTGGACGTCTTCTCGATCGGGGGATCCCGCCGGTTCACCGACCGCAACATCAGGCCCTGGCTGCTGGCGGAGTTCCAGTCCGTGACCGGGCTGGTGATCGGCTCGCCCCTGGCCGCCGTCGCTCGGTCCGACCGGCTGGCTGCCGGGCGGATGCTGGGCACGGGCATCGACGCCGGCGACACCCTGTTCTGGTCGGTCGCCGGGGGACCGGACGACACCGCTGACACTGTACTTCGCCCCAGGCGGATCGTGGACGACACCGTCGTGCTCGACCGGCGGATGCGTGACCGCGTTGTCGTCGTGGCTGCCGGCGCACCGGCCGTCGAGCCCTCGGACGAACCGGCCGACCCATCCGCCGGCGAATCCGCCGCCGGATCTTCCGCCGACGAACCCGCCGACCGGCCGGGGCCCCACGGGTTCAGGTTGGCCACCGGCGAGGTGGTGCGACTGGGCGCGGTGTACCGGATCGGGCGGAGCCCCCGGCCCCGGCGCATCCAGCCCGGTGAGCGGCTGGAGCTGATCGTGGTGGCCTCAGCGACAGCGCTCGTCTCGGCGAATCACCTCGAAATCCGGCAGGACGGCGACGCCGTCGTCGTCACCGACCTCGGTTCGACGAACGGCACACTGGTTCATTTTCCCCTCGGTCGCACCCAGCGGTTGCGCTTCGGAGCCTCGCTCACGGTGCTGCCCGGTACAACGGTGGACATCGGGGACGGTAACCTGATCGAGATACTGCCAGCGGACTGACCGTCGTTCGCTGCGTTGCCGCACGTTTGTATTCGGAAGGCACCACCCGTGACCCAGATAGGTCAAGGCTCACCCAGCCACACGATCGCGCTCCCCGCGGTGAAGAAATCCGTCACCCTGGCCTGGTCCGCGCTCACCGACGTTGGTCATCGCCGCGAAGTCAATGAAGACAGCCTGGTAACCCGATCACCCATTTTTGCGGTGGCCGACGGCATGGGCGGCCACTCCGCCGGCGATGTCGCCAGCAAGGCCGTGGTGACCCGGCTCGCCGAACTGGGCAGCGACGCTGATACGACGGCAGAGGCCATCAACCGGGCCCTCGCCCTCGCCGTTGACGACATGAAGGCCGGCGAAGGCGTCACCGACCTGGGCACCGGCACCACCGTCACCGGCGTTGCCGTGGCCATCGTCTCGGATGCCCCGCAGTTCATCGCGTACAACATCGGCGACTCGCGGGTCTACCAGCTCAACTCCGGGGTCCTGGAGCAGGTGACGGTCGACCATTCGGTGGTGCAGGAGCTCGTCGACGCGGGCCGGATCACCCGTGAGGAAGCGGATGTGCATCCGCACGGAAATGTGATCACCCGGGCCGTCGGATTCCACGAACCACCGGTGCCCGATTATCGCATCCTGCCGCTGACGGCGGGCCAGCGCATCCTGGTCTGTTCGGACGGTCTCACCAAGGAGCTGACCGCATACGGCATCCGGCATTTTCTGCTGTCGAACCCGAAGGCCGAGGACGCCGTCGCGGCCCTGGTGACCGCGGCGCTGGAGAACGGCGGCCGCGACAACGTGACCGCGATAGTCCTGGACGTGCTCAGCGTCGACGATCTCGACGGTAGTCAAGACGAGAGTGTTCATGACGCCGGTGTTCATGACGACGCGGCCGACGCCGCTGCCGGGGCCTGACGACCCGCAGCCGTAGAATTGTGCAGGGTTGTCGATACCCGTGACGACGACCACATCCTGCGATCAGGCAGGGCAAGCAGGCAATCCGGTCGGTTCCTTCGACCGTTCGAGACGATTCACGGGAGGCGCCATGGCGGTAAGACTGCCGTCGACGCCCCCGGCCCTGCCGGGGTTCTCCTACCTGAGGCCGTTGGGTGCCGGTGGCTTCGCCGATGTGTTCCTGTACGAACAGAACCTGCCGCGGCGCCAGGTGGCAGTCAAGGTCCTCATCGCCGAGGTTGTCAGCGACCCGGTCAGGCGTCTGTTCCAGGCCGAGGCGAACCTGATGGCTCAGCTGTCAGCCCACCCGTCGGTGCTCACGGTGTTCCAGGCCGGGGTGTCCGCCGACGGCCGCCCGTTCCTGGTGATGGAGTACTGCTCCAACGCCCTCGAGCAGCGCTACCGGTCGGGCCGCCTGCCGGTGTCCGAACTGCTCCGGATCGGGGTGACCATCGCCAGCGCCGTGGAGACCGCCCATCGGGCCGGCGTGCTGCACCGGGACATCAAGCCGTCGAACATCCTGATCACCGCGTACGGGCATCCGGTGCTGTCCGACTTCGGCATTGCGGCCACCCTCGGTGAGGTGGAGGAGAGCGACCAGGTCGGGCTCTCGATCCCATGGTCGGCGCCCGAGGTGCTGTTCGACGAGAGCCCGGGCTCGGTGGCCGCCGAGGTCTGGTCACTCGGGGCGACGCTCTACACGCTGCTGGCCGGCCGGTCGCCGTTCGAACTACCCGGCGATCGCAACGGGCCCGCCCAGCTGATGGCCCGCATCCAGAAGATGGCCCTGCCGCCCATCGGTCGGCCCGACGTGCCGGAGCGCCTGGAGCTGGTGCTGGCCCGGGCCCTCTCCAAACGCCCCGAGCGGCGCCAGGCCAGTGCGCTCGAGCTGATCCGGGAGCTGCAGGCCGTAGAGGCCGAGCTCGGGCTCGCCCAGACTCCGCTCGAGCTCGCGACGGCCGAGTGGGAAGCCCAGGCCGCCGGGGACGCCGACGATCAGACCCGCATCACCGGCCTGGTCTCCGTGGACGCTCAGCCGGCCCGCCGCCAACGTCGGGAGTCGGGCGCCGCCCGCACCGCTGCTTCGCCGGCCCGCGCCGACCCGACCCGCGCCGACCGTCCGCGCCCCGCCCAGCGGCGGCGCACTCTCGCGGCCGTCGTCGCCGGCGGCCTGCTGGTGGTCGGGCTCGGCGTCGTCGCCGGCGCCCTGCTGCTCGGCCCGGTGCTCTCCGGCGCTCCCGCGAGCCCGGGGGACTCCGCGCTGCCGCGGGTCAGCGATGTCACCGGCCGAGCGGGCGATGGCACCATTGTGTTCAGCTGGGCCGACCCGGGCCTGCGCGACAGTGACAGCTACGTGGTCAGCCTGCGGAGCGGCGAGAGCAGCATCCAGCGCGGCACCCAGTTCACGGTCCAGACCGACACCGCGCCGAGCGGTGCCCGGACGCCGGTCTGCGTCACCGTGAGCGTGAACCGCGACGGACGCACCGGCGCCGCCAGCACCGAGAAGTGCGTCGACCCGGCCACGGGAGCGCAATGATCCGCCGCTGGCTGGCCACGCACCGCTCCCTCGCCGCCTCGATCACCGGCGGAACCCTGGTCACCGCCCTGGTGGTCACCGTCGCGGTGGTCTCCGGCGGCTACACCGCGCAGAAAGTCGACCTGGGTGACGCAGCCGTGTGGGTGGCCAGCGAAACCCGGCAGCTGGTGGGCAGAGTCAACACCGAGATCGCCGAACTGAACACCGTGGTTCCCGTCGAATCCGACCGCACCTCCGTGGTGCAGCACGGTGGGACAGTGCTCGTGGTCGACGCCGGCAACGGCACCCTGGACATCCTCGACCCGGCCACCGCGACGGTCACCGACAGTGTGGCGCTGCCGCCGGATGCCCCCGAGGTGCGTCTGGCGGGTGACCTAGCCGCGATCTCGGCCGACGGCGACCTCTGGCGGGCGAACAGCGCCGACCTGGCGACTTTCGACAGCACCACAGATCCCGCCCTCGCGCTGGGCACCGGGACCCTGTTCAGCCTCGACGCGGTCGGCGTCCTGTTCGCGTTCACCCCGGCCACGCAGACCCTCGTGCGGATCGACCCCGACCACCCGGATGCCGTCGCCGAGACGAGGACGGTATCGGCCGGGGACCCCTCAGACGTCTACCAGCTCAGCCAGGTGAACGGCAGCTGGGTGCTGCTGAACACGACTACCGGCATCCTGCACCTACCCCAACGCGCCGTCGACCTCACCGGCAGCCTCACTGACCTGCCCCGACTGCAGGAGCCGGCGACGGCCGGCGACAGGGTTCTGATCGCGCACCGCAGCGGTCTGCTCAGCGTGCCACTCGACCGTGGGGCTGCCACCGAACTCCTGGCCGATCAGTCTGTCGCCGGCAGCCCGGCCGCGCCTGCCCAGGACGGTCGATGTGCCTACGCGGCGTGGGCGGACGGCACCGCCTGGCAGGCCTGCGGCATCGGCTCGCCGGCTGGAACCACGGCAACCCTCGCCGGACTCGCCGGCGACGCGCGCCTGGAATACCGGCAGAACGGCACCCGGCTGCTGCTCAACGACGCCCGCAACGGCGCCACCTGGAACGTGCAGCGGGACAACGAACTCATCGACAACTGGGACGACCTCATCGACCCGGTCTCCGACCAGCAGGAGGTGACCAGCGCCACCGACGACACCCCGCCGGACTACGAGGACACCCAGCTGCCGCCGGTCGCGATCGACGACGCGTTCGGCGCCCGCCCCGGCCGCACGGTCACCCTGCCGGTGCTCCTGAACGACTACGACCCCAACGACGACGTGCTGGTCATCGACGGTGTGGAACCGCCGCCGGCCGAGCAGGGCCGCATCGACCTGGTCGCCGGCAACCAGCAGCTGCAGCTCACCCTCACCCCTGAGGCGTCCGGCAGCCTCAGCTTCGACTACACGGTCAGTGACGGACGCGGCGGCACCGCCGACGCCACCGTCACGGTCACGGTCCGCAGCCCGGACGAAAACTCCGCCCCCGCACAGGCCCGCCAGACCCGGGCCACCGTCGCGGCCGGCGGCAGCGTCGAGACCCAGGTGCTCGGCGACTGGATCGACCCGGACGGTGACCCGTTCTACCTCACCGCGGCCACCGCCGCGGCCCCGGACACCGCGACCTCGGCGCCGGCCGGCGCCGTGCTGTTCACGGATGCCGGCGACGGCGGCGACGCCGCCCAGGTCGGCCTCGCCGTCTCGGACGGCAGCCTCACCGGCGCGGGGACCCTGGACGTGACGGTGCGTGCGGCCGGGACCGTGCCCATCGTCGCCGACGCGTTCGCCGTGCGCACCACGGCGGGCAGCGAGGTCACCGTCGCTCCGCTGGAGCACGCCCGCGGCGGCAATGGTCCGCTCCGCCTGGGCGCTGTGCCAGACAAGCCCGGTGTCAGCATCACGGCGGACTTCGCCGGCGGAACCTTCAGGTTCGCCACCGACACCGTCGGCGTGCACTACCTGGACTACGCGGTGACCGACGGCGCGACCACCGTGACCGGGCTGATCCGGGTCGACGTCGACCCCGCCCCTGACAGCCCCGGCCGGCCCATCACGGTGCCGCATACCGCCTTCCTGCGCCCGCAGCAGCCCACCGTCATCGACGTGCTCGCAACCGACATCGATCCGGCCGGGGGAGTGCTGCTGGTCACCGGAAGCTCCAACGTGCCTGCCGGCAGCGGACTGACCGTCGAGATCCTCGACCAGCACCTTCTGAGGGTCACCCTGACCCGCCCGCTCGAGTCGGGCACGACCAGCTTCGACTACACGGTGAGCAACGGCCTTGCCTCGGCCACCGGCACCGTCACGGTGATCGAGATCCCCGCGGCGACCACCAGACAGCCGCCCGTCGCGGCGGCAGACTCGGTGTCGGTCCGGGTCGGCGACACCATCGACATCCCCGTGCTCGTCAACGACGAACACCCCGACGGCGACCCGCTTACTCTCGACCCCGTGCTCTCGACCCCGCTGCCCGCCGGCGCCGGGCTGCTCTTCGCCTCCGGCCGGGTGTTGCGCTACCTCGCCCCGGCCAGCACCGGCAACTTCACCGCCGTGTACAGGGTGAGCGCCCCTGACGGGCAGTTCGCCAACGCCGAGGTGCGCATCTCGGTGCGGGAGACCGACGCCGCCACCAACAACCCGCCGCTGCCGCCCACCGTCACCGCCCGGGTGCTGGCGGGTGACACCGTGCGCATCCAGATCCCGCGCACCGGGATCGACCCCGACGGTGACTCCGTGCAGCTGCTCGGCCAGGAGACCAACCCCGAGAAGGGCACCGTCACCGCCATCGACGCCGACTCGCTCAGCTACCGGGCCGGCGACTACTCAGCGGGTACAGACACCTTCAGCTACGCCGTCATCGACGCCCTCGGCGCCCGTGCCACCGGCACCGTGCGGGTGGGCATCAGCCCGCGCCCGGACGGGGCCCGCAACCCGGTCGCCGTGCCGGATGAGGTGACCGTGCGGCCCGGATCCCGGGTGTCGGTGCGGGTGCTCGGCAACGACTCCGACCCCGACGGCGGCGCACTGAGCATCACCGCGGTCGAGGCGACGGATGGTGCCGCGAGCGGGGCCGCCGGCACCGCCGTCGTCGACGGTGACCTCGTCGTGGTGCGCGCCCCGAACGTCAACGGCCGGTACGGCTTCGTCTATCAGATCCAGAACGAGCGCGGCGGCACCGGCTCCGCGTTCCTCACCGTCGTCGTGACCCCGGACGCCCCCCGGGCCCTCCCCGAGGCCGCCGACACCCGGTTGAGGCTCTCCGATGTGCTGGGCCGCGACACCGTCGACGTCGACGTGCTCGCCAGGGTGTTCTTCGCGGAAGGGTCGGCCAGGGACCTGTTGCTGGCCGTCCTGCCCGGCTACGACGGCGCGGCGACGGTCACCGACACCGCCCGGATCCGCGTGTCCGTCGCCAAGACCAGCCAGATCATCCCGTTCAGCGTCAGCCACCCCCAAGACCCCGAGATCATCGCCTACGCGTTCGTCTGGGTACCGGGAACCGACGACGCCCTCCCGCAGCTGCGGGCCGGGGCCGCCAAACTCGTCGTGGCCAGCGAGGCCACCATCGACATCGACATCAACGACTACGTCGTCGCCGTCGGCGACAAGCCCGTGCAACTGACCGACCGCAACACCGTGCGTGCCACGCACGCCAACGGCGCTGAACTCGCAACGGGTGCCCATACGCTCGCGTTCACCAGCGCGGACCAGTATTTCGGGCCCGCCTCCATCTCCTTCGAGGTGACCGACGGCGCCAGTGCGACCGACCCCGCCGGACGCACTGCCACGATAGTGCTGCCGATCACCGTGACACCGCGGGAGAACCAGCCGCCCGCATTCGACGGGGCGGGAATCGACTTCGAACCCGGCCAGAAGAAAGTCATCGACCTGGCCAAGCTCACCTCCTACCCCTACCCGGAGGACCGCGACGAACTCGCCTACACTGTGCTCGACCCGGTGCCGACCGGCTTCGAGCAGACGCTGAACGGCAGCCTGCTCACCGTGACCGCTCTGGACGGCACCCCGAAGGGCAGCACCAGCGCGGTCACGATCGGGGTGCGCGACGACCTCAGCACCGGAAAGGCCGGGCGCGTCGAACTGAAGGTCGTGGCCTCCACCAGACCCCTCGCGCTGCCGGCGACGGATGCGGCCATCGCGCCCCGCGGGCGCAGCACCGTCATCGATGTGCTCGCCAACGACGGCGCCACCAACCCGTTCCCCGCGGTCCCACTGCGCGTGCTCGCGGTACGCGGGCTGGATGCGGCCGCGCTGCCCGCCGGGGTGACGATCACACCCAGCGCCGACAACAGCAGACTCACCGTGCGGGTGTCCGCCGACGCGCAGCCCACCGACAGCACCCTGCAGTACCAGGTCGCTGACGCCACCAACGACCCCGACCGGTACACCTGGGGCACCGTTCGGGTATCGGTGCAGGACGTTCCCGACGCCGTCACCGGGCTGCGGGCCACGGGCTTCTCCGACGGACGCGTCACCGTGGTCTTCAACCCCGGCGCCGCCAACAACTCGCCCATCACCGGCTACCAGGTGACCACCCTCGACGCCGCCTCCGGCCGCCCCCTCGGCAGCACAGTGTGCGCGGCCACTTCCTGCACCCTCGCCACACCCGGCAACGGGCAGGCGAACGCCGTGCGCGTCAGCGTCGCCGCGCAGAACGGCGTCGGCACAGCGACGGCAGCCACCCTCGCCGCCACGGTCTGGTCCGACGTGATCCCGGCCGCACCCACCGGGCTCACCGCCGTGCCCGAAGACGGTGCCCTGCTGCTCGGCTGGGACGTCGTGGCGGCGACGGGCGGCGGCACCGCCATCCGCGGCTACCAGGTCAGTGTCGCCGGGGTCGCCCAACCCGAGGTGAGCGCCACCGGAGCCCGCTGCGCGGCCGCCCGCTGCACCCTGCGCGTAGACGGCCTGGCCAACGGGACCAGCATTGGCTACACCGTCAGTGCCCGCAACGACGCCTACCCCGCCCTGTCGAGCTGGAACACCACCGCCGCCACCGGAACGCCGTACGGCGCGGCGGTCGCCGGCGGGATCACCGCGACGGCGACCGATGTCAGCGGCGCCGTCACCGTGACCTGGGACGGTTTCGCCGATCGCGGCGACGCCGTCGCGGGCTACTTCGTGCAGCGGATCAGCGGCGGCGGGCAGCCCACCGGCGCGCAGGCCTGCTCGGTGTCGAGCCCCGCGCCCGGCACCGTCACGGCACCCCGCGCCGGAGGGGTGGTGCTCGACCAGAAAAGTGTGCCGGCCGGCGGGCGCAGCGCCGTGTTCGACGGCCTGCTCGCCGACGATGGCAGTTACTCATTCGTGGTCTGGGGGTACAACCGGGCCGGCTGCGCGGCGACCGCCGTTGCCACGGTCCTGGTGCGGCCCGCTCCCGGCGCGATCAGCCAGGTGCAGGGTGCGATGGAGCAGCAGGGTGACGCCTGGGACTACCACCTCACCGGGGTGACCCCGTCAGCCGGTGTCGACCACTACAACATCCGGGCCGCGGATGGCTCCGGCTCGGTACAGCGCTTCGGCGGCAGCACCTGGCCGCGCGACCTGCTCGGCCTGCCGTTCGGCTCCGCGGTGGCCTTCCAGCTGCAGGCCTGCACGGTGTGGGGCTCCTGCGGGCCGTGGTCGGGCACCACCACCGCGCCGGAGGCATCCGTCACCTTCACCGTGACCGGACTGGCCTACGACGGCCCGTCCGGCCGGTTCTCCTGGACCGGCGCGCCGCAGAACGGCACCCTCGCGGCGACCTTCGCGTGCGCGGTCGCCGGAACGGCGTCGACTCCGGCCGACAGCGCCACCACCTGCACCCTGCCCGGCCCGCTGCCCGAATCCGGCACAGTGCTGCTCACCGTGACGGTGGACGGCCACACCTTCGACTACTCCCGCCCGATCCCGAAGAAAGCGATCACCCCATGACCCTGACCCCCGATCGTGTGAGCCCAGGCCAGCCGGGCGCCCGCCGCGACGCCGACCTGATGAGCATCGAGGAAGCCGGTCAGTTCGCGACCCTGTTCGACAGGCTGGTGCGCGGCGTCGAGGAGGTCGTGCTGGGCAAGCAGCACGTCATCAGGCTGGCGTTCACCGCCCTGTTCAGTGAGGGCCACCTGCTCCTGGAGGACGTTCCCGGCACCGGGAAGACCTCACTGGCCCGTGCCATCGCGCAGAGCGTGCGCGGCACCAGCAACCGGGTGCAGTTCACTCCCGACCTGCTGCCGGGCGACATCACCGGCGTGAGCATCTTCGACCAGCGAACGGCCACCTTCGAATTCCACCGCGGACCGGTGTTCGCCAACATCGTGCTGGCCGACGAGATCAACCGGGCCAGCCCCAAGACCCAGGCCGCACTGCTCGAGGTGATGGAGGAGGGCCAGGTCACCGTTGACGGTGTCACCCACAGGGTGGCGGGCCCGTTCATGGTGATCGCGACCCAGAACCCCATCGAGCAGGCCGGCACCTACAGGCTTCCGGAGGCCCAGCTGGACAGGTTCCTGATGAAGACCTCGATCGGCTACCCCGACCACGCGGCCACCGTGCGCATTCTGGAAGGCGCCGGCCGGCGCGCCCACGACGGCCGCCTGGCGCCGGTGCTCTCGGCCGAGTCCGTCGTCGAAGTGGCGGCGCTGGCCCGCACGGTGTTCGTCGACGCGACCATCAACGACTACGTCGCCCGACTCGTCGACGCCACCCGCACCAGCCCGGAGGTACGCCTGGGCGCCAGCGTGCGGGGTGCCCTCGCGCTCATCCGCACCGCCAAGACCTACGCGGCCTCCCAGGGCCGCCACTACGTGACCCCCGACGATGTGAAGGCGCTCGCCGAACCCGTGCTCGCGCACCGGCTGCTGCTGGACGCGGAGGCCGAATTCGACGGGGTCAGCGCGTCGAGCGTGATCGGCCGGATCCTGGTCGAGACGCCGCCGCCGCGCAGCGGGGAGGACCAGAGGCCGGATGTCCTCTAGACGAACCCGGCTGCTCCAGGCCGTCACACCGCTCGGCTGGGGCGTCGCCGGATGCGCGGCGGCACTTCTCGGCGCCGGCTACGGCCTGGGCTGGGCCGAACTCACCGCGATCGGCTGGGCGGCCGCCGTCCTGGTGGTCGGCGCGCTCGCGCACCTGCTCGGCCAGAGCGGCCACCACATCACGTTGACCCTGCCCGTCGAGAGGGTCGTCGCGGGGGAGCGGGTGCCCGGACAGGTCGACGTGCACAACCCGACCGGCCGGCGTCTGGCCGCCGTGACGGTTCAGGTACCGGTGGGCGCCGGGCTGGCCGAATTCCCGATGCCGTCCCTGGCCGCCCGAGCCGGCATCAACGAGGTGTTCGTGGTTCCCGCCGAGCGCCGGGGCATCATCCCGATCGGGCCCGTGCACACAGTGCGGGCCGATCCGGTGGGGTTGGTGCGGCTGGAGACGGTGCTCGCCCAGCGGATCGACCTCTACGTGCACCCGCGCACCATCGCCATCCCCAGCATGAGCCAGGGCTTCGTGCGCGACCTCGAGGGTCAACCCACCCGCGACCTCACCGCCAGCGACGTGGCGTTCCACGCGCTGCGCGAGTATCAGAGCGGCGACGAGCGGCGTAGCATCCACTGGAAGAGCACTGCCAAGACCGGCCGGCTCATGGTGCGCCAATACGAGCAGACCCGCCGCAGCCACCTGCTCGTGGCCCTGAGCCTGGCCACGGGCGACTTCGCCGACGACGAGGAATTCGAGCTCGCCGTCAGCGCGGCCGGCTCGCTGGGCATCCGGGCGATCCGTGATGCACGCACGGTGTCGGTGCTGGCCAGCTCGCGCCAGCTCAGCACGCTCACCCCCACCCGGCTGCTCGACGACCTGAGCGGCGTCGACCTGGCGCCAGACGCCGACGGCGTCCGCGCACTGTCCAGGCGGGCCGCCGCCGCCGTCGACGGGCTGTCGGTGGCGTTCCTGCTCTGCGGATCTGCGACGCCGTTGGCCGCACTGCGCGCCTCCGCGGCGGGATTCCCGCTCGGAGTCGAGGTGGTCGCCGTCGTCTGCGAGCCAGGGGCCCGCCCGGGCCTCCGCCGGGCCGGCGGACTGAGCCTGCTCACCATCGGCTTCCTCGACGACCTGCAGCACAGCCTGGCCCGGGGGGCCGCCGCATGAGCGGGCGCTTCATCATCGGCAACACCGTGGCCCTGTTGGCTGCCACCGGTGTGGCCGCCGCCGCCCTGTGGCCGATTTACCAGACCGGCGCCTTCGTGCTGCTCGTCGCCGTCGCCGCGGTGCTCGGCTGCGGCATCGCCCTCGTCGGCACCGCGTTCCGCTGGCCGGCCTGGCTGGTCGGCCTCACGACCATCGGCGGTTATCTCCTCGTCGGGGTTCCGCTGGCCGTGCCCGGCCGGGCCCTCTACGGGGTGCTGCCGAGCTTGGCCGGCCTCGCCGAGCTGGTGCCGGCCACGGCGCTCGGCTGGAAGCAACTCGTGACCATCGTGCTGCCGGTCGGGTCGTACCAGGCTCTGCTGGTTCCCGCGCTGATCCTGGTGCTGCTCAGCAGCGTCATCGGGCTCTCGGTGGCCCTCCGCAGCCGGGCCGCGGAACCGGCCCTGCTGGCGCCGGTGCTGCTGTTCGTGGCCGGCATCGCACTCGGCCCCAGCCAGGCCACGGCGCCCACACTGCTGGGCCTCGCGCTGTTCGCCGTGCTGGTGCTCTGGCTGCTCTGGCTGAACCTGGAACGCCGCCGGGGTCGCCTGCTGGTGTCGGCGACCGCGGCGCGGCTGCCGGCGGCCGACCGGCGGATGGGCGCGGCCCGGTCCGTGGTCGTCGCGGCTCTCGGGCTGACGGTGGCGGTCCTGGCCGGCACCGTCGCCGCCGTCGCCCTGCCGCCCACCGCGGCCAGGGACGTGCTGCGCACCCGAGTGGTGGCGCCTTTCGACGCCCGCGCCTACCCGAGTCCGCTGTCCGCGTTCCGCAACTACCAGCAGCCGGACCTCGCCGACACCGTGCTCTTCGAGGTCGAGGGGCTCCCGGCCGGCGGGCGCATCCGGCTGGCAACCCTCGACGACTACGACGGGGTGGTGTATTCGGTGGGCACCGCGGATGCGGCGGGGCCGGACTCCGGCACCTTCACCAGGCTGCCCTACCGTCTCGACCAGAGTGCCGTGCGCGGCGACGAGGTCTCCCTGTCGGTGTCGATCCGGGAGTACGACGGCGTCTGGGTGCCCGGCGTCGGAGCGCTGGAACAGATCGAGTTCACCGGCGCCACCGCGGCCGCCCGCCAGGAGTCGTTCGTGTACAACGACCTCGGTGGGACCGCCGCCGTGGTCACCGGCCTGGAGGAGGGCGACAGCTACACCAGCACCGCCGTCGTGCCCACTCTCGTCGGTGACCTGGCAGATGCCCGGCCCGGCTCCGCGGTCCTACCGCCCGCCGCGGTGCTGCCCGACGGCCTCGAAGGAACCCTGGCCGGTGTCCTGCGGCCGGGCGACACGCCGGGCCAGAGCCTGCAGGCCGTGCTCTACTTCCTGGCCACGACCGGATACGTCAGCCACGGCACCGCCGGGGAACCCGTCAGCCGGTCCGGGCACGGTGTTGACCGCATCGACGAGCTGCTGCAGGACCAGCCGATGCTCGGCGATGCCGAACAATACGCGGTCACGGCGGCTCTGATGGCCCGGCAGATCGGCTTTCCGGCGCGGGTGGTGGTGGGCTTTGTACCCGCCGCGGAGGGTGCTACCGCCCCGGTGACCGGCGCCGACGCCTCGGCGTGGATCGAGGTGCAGACCCAGGCCGACGGCTGGGTGGCGCTGGATCCCAACCCGCCCGTCCGGGAGATCCCGGCCCGCCAACCCGACGACCCCGCTCCGATCTCCCGCCCGCAGACCGTGCTGCCCCCGCCGGTGCCGGAGACCGCCGAACAACCCGAGCCCAGCCAGCCGGAAAGCCAGACCACCGACCCGCCCGCCGCTGCCGACCCGTTCTGGGCTGTGGTCAGGCTGATCGTGAGCATAGCGGCCTGGTCCCTGCTCGGGTTCGGCCTTCTCGCCGCACCGTTGCTCGGCATCGTTGTCGCCAAGTGGCGGCGTCGCCGACAGCGCCGTCTGGCCCACCGGCCGATCGACCGCATCGTGGGTGGCTGGCGGGAATTCGCCGACAGCGTGACCGATCACGGCCTGTTCGTGCCGCCCCTGGCGACCCGCACCGAGCTGGCCCGATCCGTCGGCGGAGTGCGCGCTCTCTGGCTGGCCCGGGAGGTGGACCGGGCCGTCTTCGCTCCCGACGGGGCGGCGGAGATCGACCCTGACGGCATCTGGGTGTCGGTGCGGGAGCTGCAGAATGGCCTGCGGGCCGGACTCAACCGTCGGGACCGCCTGCGCGCGGTCATCTCGGTGCGGTCATTCGGTCGCTACGCTAAGAGAACTGCCGGGCGGGATGGCCGGCGCAGGCGCAGGCTGTGGGGAGCTCGCGAGAGCACGAAGGGACCGGGTCAGTGAACTGCCAAATTTGCGGGGCGCACCTGCCAGAAGGCGCAATGTTCTGCGGCGGCTGCGGCAGCTCGACCTCGGCGACCCCCATCACCCGCAAGCGCGCCGACCCGCGCCCCAGCGACACCACCATTATCCAGCCGCTCGCACCCCGCACCACGGTGATCTCGGTGCCGTGGTGGCCGGCGGGTAACGGCCCTGCCGATGACCAGCCGGCCGATGGCGGGCCCCCGACCGTTCGCCCCGCCGGCGCTCACGCGGCGGCACCGGCCGAGAAGTCGCAGCCCGCACGGTACACCCTGCAGTTCAGCACCGGCGAAACCGTTTCGGTGCGCGGCAGTGGTCTCATCGGCCGCCGCCCGCTGCCCCAGCCGTCGGAACAGTTCGACCACCTGATCCAAATCACCGACCTGGGCATGTCGGTGTCCAAGAGCCACCTCGAATTCGGCCAGCACGACGGCGAGTTCTGGGTCAACGACAGGTTCTCCGGCAACGGCACCGTCGTGCGGCGGGCGCCGGCGCCGGCGCTGCGCTGCGAGCCGGGCCGGCGGTATCTGGTGGGCCGGGGTGCCAGGGTCGAGATCGGCGACCAGTTCTTCATGGTGCTCTAAGGCCTCGCCGCTCCTCCACACCCCGGTCGGTTCCCGCGTTCTGCACCGGGACCGCCGCATCGGTCGTCCCGGCCGGCCGTTCGGGTGTGCTGGAGACATGACCGTCGCCCCCGAGCCGCCTACCATCGACCCGATCCGGCTGCCGACCCCGCCCGTGCCACCCGGACGCCCCGGCTTTCCGCTCATCGCCTGCGTGGCACCCCTGATTGCCGCCGGACTGATCTGGGCGATCACCGGATCGGCGCTGGTGCTCGTCTTCGCGGTCCTCAGCCCCATCATCGCCGTCGCGGGGCTCGTCGACGGGCGCCGGTCCGGATCTCGGCAACGCCGCAGGGACGCCGCCGGCTACGCGACCCGGATGGCCGAGGCGGAGGATACCGTCGACCAGAGCCTCGCCCGGCTGCGGCGCGATGCCTGGCGTGCCGCACCCGCGGCGCACCGGATGCTCGGCGACGCCCACGACCCGACCCGCTGGGCCGATCCGGCGACGGCCGCTCTGGTGCTCGGGGCCGGACCGGTCCCCAGCGGCCTGCGCCTGGAGGGTGGTGCCAGCGCCGAGCAGCGCGAGTTGCGGGCCAGGGCGGCGGTCCTGACCGGCGCCCCCATCACCGTGGACCCGGCCGGCAGCATCGGGCTGGTCGGACCCGGCCTGGTCGTCAGGTCGCTGGCCCGCAGCCTGGTGGTGCAACTGGTCGGCCAGCTCAGCCCCCGCGCCCTGGGCGTCCGGATTCCGGCCGGCGACGACTGGGCCTGGGCGGCCGGCCTCCCGCACCGGTCGGCGGTGTCCCCGGCCCGGTGGCTCACGATCACCGGGGGCACGCCAGCCGGCCCGGCCCGGCCCGGTCAGTCCGGTCCGTCCGGGGGATCCGACACCGATTTCCGGATCGCGCTCGCCGAAACCGGCGCCGCTCTCCCGCCAGGGTGCGCGACCATCGTGCGGGTGGACGGGGCGAGCGACGCTGAACTCGTGCGGCTGGGAGGGAGTCCGGCCGCGCTGCACTTCGTGCCGCACCTGGTGGCTGAACAGCAGACCGCCGGATTCGGTGCGATGCTCCGCCGTGCGGCCGAGGCGGCCGGCGTGGTCGACTCGGGGGACGCGCTGCCGGAGACCGTCGCCTTCGCACCGTTGTGTTCTCAGTGGGCTACTGACCCCGATGGGGGAGCCGACCACCCCCTCGATACGCCGGCCGGCCTCGCCTGCGTTATCGGGGTGGGGGAGCGGGGACCCCTGAGTGTGGACCTCGTGGCCGATGGGCCGCACGCCCTCGTGGGCGGCACGACGGGCAGCGGCAAGAGCGAACTCCTGGTGACCTGGGTGGCAGCGCTGGCCGCCCGGTATCCGCCGAGCCAGGTCACCTTCCTGCTCGTCGACTTCAAGGGCGGGGCGGCATTCGACTTCGTGCGGGAGCTGCCGCACTGCGTGGGGCTGATCACCGATCTCGACGACCGCGAGGCGCTCAGGGCCCTGGGCAGCCTCGCCGCTGAGCTGCGGCACCGGGAACGGGTGCTCCGTGACGCCGGCGGCCGTGACATCACCGACCCGCGCAGCGCCGGGCGTCTGTCGCGCCTGATCATCGTGATCGACGAATTCGCCACCATGCTGGACGCCTTTCCCACGCTGCACGCACAGTTCGTGGACATCGCCGCCCGGGGCCGGTCATTGGGCGTGCACCTGGTGCTGTGCACGCAGCGACCCGCCGGCGTGGCGCGTGACGCCCTGCTGTCCAATTGCAGTCTGCGGCTCTCGCTACGGGTGAACAACGCCGCCGACAGCCTGGCCGTGATCGGGTCGGATGCCGCCGCCCGGATCGACGCCGGCCGGCCTGGCCGATGCGTGGTGCGCAGCGGGTCGGCGCCCGCGCAAACCTGCCAGGTGGCCACGACGACCCACGCCGACATCCAGGCGGTCCTGAACGGCGCACCAGCTTCCGCAGACCCGCCGCGGCGGCCCTGGCTGGACCCGCTCCCTCGGCTGGTCACGCCGGCCCAGGTCGCCGCGCTCGCCGCCGAGGGTCCGCCGCCGCCGTTCGTGCTGGGACTGATCGATGAGCCGGAGCAGCAGCGCTACGCCGTGGCCGGGTACGACCCACGGGCCGACGGGCACCTGCTGGTGGTGGGAGGTGCGGGAACGGGTAAGTCGACACTGCTGGCCGCGATCGCCGCCCAGGCCCCGCATCGGATCGACCTCATCCCGGCCGATGTCGAGGGCACTTGGGACGCCCTGGTGCGGGCGAGGGCCGCACTGGACGGCCCGGCCGGCCTTGCACCGGCGGGTGGCCGGCGACACGACGCCGGGCCGGAAAGCCGGCTGCTGCTCTTCGATGACATCGACGCCGTGCTCGCCCGGTGGGGCGAAGAACACCGTGCGGCAGCCGTCGACCTGCTCACCGGACTCCTTCGTGACGGCGGCCAGGGCGGGCTGCACCTGGTGGTCACCGGGCAACGGCTCACCGGGGCGCTGCAGGCCCTGCCCGCCCTGTGCCAGAGCCGCCTGGTGCTGCGGCTGCCCAGCGTGTACGAGCACCAGGCTGTGGGAGAACCGGCAGCGAGCTACGACGAAACCGTGCCGCCAGGGGGCGGGCGCTGGCGGGGTGCGCGAATCCAGCTGATGCTCGCCGAGCCCGCCGGGCACGGTTACGAGCCGGCCGTCGTCCCGTCCGCGCTGGACGACACCAGCGCGTCCACCCGTGTGCTGCTCGTTGTCGCGGGGTCCGCCGCACGAACCGCCGCAGCCATCCGGGCTGCCGCTTCGCCGGCCTTCCCGCACGTCGTGCTGCTCGGCGCTCACCCGTCGGTCGGAGCCCGGGAGGATCGCCTGGTGGTCTCCGACGTCGCCGCCGGCACCGTGCTGGTGGGCGACGCAGACACCTGGCAGGCGCACTGGTCGCTGCTGACCGGGTTGCGCGGCGTGGCTCCGTTGGTCTTCGACGGCGCCAGCCTGGCCGACTACCGCCTGCTGACCCGCCGGCGCGACCTGCCGCCGCCGCTGGCTCCGGCCGGTTCGCGGGGCTGGCTGCTGCGCCCTGACGGCACCGTGTACAGGGTCACGGTGCCGTAGGTCGGGGCAGGCAGCCGCCTAGGCGAGCACCTCGGCGAGGGGCCGGAACGGCAACGTGTTGGCGGCGGCGACCGGCGCGTTCGTCAGAACACCGGCGTGGGTGTTCAATCCCAGCGCCAGCGCGGCGTCGAAGCGAAGAGCCTCGAGCCAGCCGAGGTTCGCGATCGCCCGCACGTAGGGCAGGGTGGCGTTGGTGAGGGCGTAGGTTGACGTGCTCGGCACCGCCCCCGGCATGTTGGCCACGCAGTAGAACAGCGACCCGTGCACGGTGAAGGTGGGCTCGGTGTGTGTGGTGGCGTGGGTGTCGGTGAAGCAGCCGCCCTGGTCGACGGCGATGTCCACGAGAACGCTGCCCGGCTTCATCCGCGACACCAGCTCGTTGCTGACCAGTTTGGGCGCCTTGGCGCCCGGGATCAGCACGGACCCGATCACCAGGTCGGACTGCACGAGCGCCGTGTCGATCTCGAACGCGTTCGACGCGATGGTCTTCACCCGCCCGTAGTACAGGGCATCCAGTTCGCGGAGACGGAAGAGGTTGGTGTCCAAAACCGTGACCTCGGCGCCCAGGCCGATTGCCACCTGCATGGCGGCGGTTCCGGCGACCCCGCCGCCGAGAATCGTGACCCTGGCCGGGTGAGTGCCCGGCACACCCGGCACGAGCAGGCCGGGCCCGCCGTTGGGCTTGAGCATGGCGTTCGCGCCGACGATCGGAGCCAGCCGGCCGGCGACCTCGCTCATGGGCGCCAACAGGGGCAGTGCCCGGCTGGGCAGCTGCACGGTCTCGTAGGCGATGCCGGTGACCCCGGCCGTCAGGAGCGCCTGGGTGAGGCCGGCCTCCGCGGCCAGGTGCAGGTAGGTGAAGAGTACGAGATCGGGCCTGAAGTAGCCGTACTCGCTGGGCACGGGCTCCTTCACCTTGAGCAGTAACTCGGCCCCGGCCCAGGTGGATGCGGCGTCAGGCATGATCGTGGCTCCGGCGGAGCGGTACTGCGCGTCCGTGATCGATGAGCCGACGCCCGCACCGGTCTCGACGAGCACCTCGTGCCCGTGGAGCACCAGGTCGTGGACGCCGGCCGGGGTGATCGCGACCCTGAACTCGTTGTTTTTGATCTCGCGGGGGACTGCAACTCGCATGACGCTCCTGAGCCTGGTGGGGACAGTCTGGTGGGGGCCAGCCTGGGAGCAGCCTACTGTGGCTGGATCGTCGATCCCGAACGCAACGACCGAGTGACAGCGACGAAATCGGTTGAAAATTGCAGGAATGTTAACGTTTTGATCATTTTATGGCGCGTTCGGTGTCGACTGTGCCACTATCGGTCCACTCGTCACGCAGCGGGCCGGGGCGTTCCCGACGCCTTTCGACGCCGCTGAAGAATGCAAGGAGACCGTCCATGTCGCCCAGGCCGATACCCGCAGACCCGATGATCCAGCAGCTCGTCCGCCAGGCCAGGCAGGCCCAGCTGGGCCGGCGCGCGCTCCTCACCGGCGCGGGGGCAGGAGCGGCGGCACTGGCGCTCGCCGCGTGTTCGACCGGCAGTGCGGCGCAACCGACAGCGGCGGCCGACGCGTCCGAGAGCGAGAAGACGCTGCGCTGGGACAACTGGGCGCTGTACATCGACGTGGACGACGCCGGGGACTACCCGACCCTGGCTGCCTTCACCGCCGAGACCGGCATCACGGTGAACTACACCGAGGCCGTGGACGACAACAACACCTACTACGGCAAGGTCAAAGACCAACTCGCCCTCGGCAAGGACATCGGCGCCGACACCGTCTGCCTGACCGACTGGATGATCGGCCGGCTCGCCAGGTTCGGCTACCTGCAGGAACTCGACCACGCGAACATCCCCAACCTGACCAACCTGCTGCCCACCCTCAAGAACGTGGACTTCGACCCCGGCCGGGCGCTGTCGGTGCCGTGGCAGGGCGGCTTCGCGGGCATCTGCTGGAACAAGGAGAAGCTCCCCGGCGGCATCGGCTCGGTCGAGGAGTTGTGGAACACTCCCAAGCTCAAGGGCCGTGTCGGCGTGCTTTCCGAGATGCGCGACACCATGGGCCTGATCATGCTCGATGCGGGCGTCGACATCGCCGGCGACTGGGGCGACGACGAGTTCACCGCCGCGATCGACGTGCTCAAGAAGCAGGTCAGTGACGGCCAGGTGCGCAACATCAAGGGCAACTCCTACAAGGAAGATCTCGTCAACGGCGACAGCCTCGCGGCCATCGTCTGGTCGGGCGACATCGTGCAACTCAATGCCGAGAACGGCGACAAGTGGGGCTTCGTGGTACCGGAGAAGGGCGGCACCATCTGGAACGACAACTTCGTGGTGCCGATCGGTTCAGCGCACAAGGCCAACGCCGAAGCCCTGATCAACTACTACTACGACCCGGCCGTCGCCGCCGAGGTCGCCGCGTACGTGAACTACATCACCCCCGTCGCCGGCGCCAGGGAGGCGGCCATGGAGATCGACCCCGAGCTCGCCGAGAACCCGCTGATCTTCCCCGATGACGCCACCCTCGCCAAGGCCAAGGTGTTCCGCACCCTCACCGGCGCCGAGGAACAAACCTACGGCGCGCAGTTCCAGAGCATCCTGCTGGGAGCCTGAACCGTGCCAAGCGGCGCGTTCGCCGACCGGGGTGCCGACCTTGAGCTGGTCGGCATCCAGAAACGCTTCCCCGGCTTCACCGCCATCGAACACCTGGACCTCGTCATTCCCGCCGGCTCGTTCTTCGCCCTGCTCGGCCCGTCGGGCTGCGGCAAGACCACCACCCTGCGCCTGGTGGCCGGACTGGAAGACCCCACCGGCGGCCGCATCCTGATCGGCGGAACTGACGTCACCGCCCAAAAGGCCTACCAGCGGCCGGTGAACACCGTCTTCCAGAGTTACGCGCTCTTCCCGCACATGACGGTGCTCGAAAACGTGGCCTTCGGGCTGCGACGGCGCCAGATCACGGATGCCCTCGGCAAGGCGCATGAGGCGCTCCGGCTGGTCGAACTGGACCACCTGGCCGCGCGCAAGCCCGTGCAACTCTCCGGCGGCCAGCAACAGCGGGTGGCGCTGGCCCGGGCGATCGTGAATCGGCCCGCGCTGCTGTTGCTCGACGAGCCGCTCGGTGCGTTGGACCTCAAGCTGCGCCGGCAGATGCAACTTGAGCTCAAGACCATCCAGGAGGAGGTCGGTCTCACGTTCCTGCATGTCACCCACGACCAGGAGGAGGCCATGACCATGGCCGACACCATCGCGGTGATGAACAAGGGCCGGATCGAGCAGCTGGGCGCGCCGGAGCAGCTCTACGAGCTCCCCCGGACCGCGTTCGTGGCGAACTTCCTCGGCCAGTCCAACCTCTTCACCGGGCCCGTGGTGGGGGAGACCAGCACGTCCATCGCCGTGGACATCGCCGGTCGCAGCATCGTGGTGCCCAAGACCCGCTCGCACCGCCACGCCGGCGACGTCACCATCGGGGTGCGCCCGGAGAAACTCACCCTGCACCGGGACAAACCGGTCCACGACTCCGGCCACAATGTGATGGGTCCGGGCCGGGTGACGGATGTGTCCTTCACCGGTGTGAGCACCCAATATCTCGTGAGCGTGCCCGGCGTCGGTGTCCTGATCGTCTTCGAACAGAACCGTTCCTTCGGGCCGGTCGAGGGCGAAGGGGACGAGGTATGGGTGACCTGGAACGTCGAGCACGGCTTCGGCCTCGACGACGACCCCGTCGCACCGGACCCCAGGTTCGTCGCCGACACCAGCACCAAGAGCATCGCCGCACAGCGTCGCGCCGCTCTCGTCACGGAGCTCGAGGAGGCCTAGATGGCCTTCGCCGCGTTCGCCAGCACCGCCGCCGCGCCAACGGATGCGCCGCAGCGCCGCCGCAGTCCGGTGGCGCTGCTCCTGCTGCTGCCGGGCATCCTCTATCTGGTGTTGTTCTTCCTGGCTCCGCTGGTGTCGCTGATCCTCACCTCGCTGCAGGCGCCGAGCGAGTTCGGTGACATCGGCATGTACAGTTACGCGTTCCGCTGGGAGAACTACGTCGAGGTGATCGGCCAGTACTGGCCGCACATCCTGCGCTCGTTCGGCTATGCGCTCATCGCCACGGTCCTGGCGCTGCTGTTCAGCTACCCGCTGGCGTACTTCATCGGCGTCACCGCCCGGCGCTGGCCGCTGCTGCAGAGCCTGATGCTGGTGCTCGTGATCGCACCGTTCTTCATCAGCTTCCTGCTGCGCACGCTGGCCTGGAAGCAGCTGCTCTCCGACGAATCGTTCCTCGTCACCTCGCTGAAGGCCGTCTCGCTGCTGGCCCCTGACGCCCATCTCACCGGCACCGCGTTCTCGGTGATCTTCGGCCTGACCTACAACTTCATCCCGTTCATGACCCTGCCGCTCTACACCACCCTGGAGCGGCTGGACCTGCGCTACCTCGAGGCCGGCAACGACCTGTACGCCAGCGGGTTCCACACCTTCCGCACCGTCACCATCCCGCTGTCGATGCCCGGCATCGTGGCGGGTACCCTGCTCACCTTCATCCCCGCAGCCGGCGACTACATCAATGCCAGTCGCGACTTCCTCGGCGGGGCGGACACCCAGATGATCGGCAACGTGATCGAGGCCAACTTCCTGGTGCTGCTGAACTATCCCGCGGCGGCATCGCTGTCGATCATCCTGCTGACCGTGATCCTCGTGATCGTGGGCGTCTACGTGAAGAGAAGCGGAACCGAGGAGCTCTTGTGAGTCGTCTCTCGCTCGGCAAGTGGCTGCTGCCGATGTACACGGCGCTCGCGCTGATCTTCCTGATGGTGCCGATCGTGTACACCTTCATCTTTTCGTTCAACGACTCGCTGAAGTCCAACATCACCTGGCGCGGCTTCACCCTCGACAAATGGCTGAACGTCTGCGCGGTGCAGAACGGCGCCGTGTGCCAGGCCTTCGGCAACAGCCTGATCATCGGTTTGGCAGCCACGCTGATCGCCACGACCCTCGGCACCATGATTGCGATCGCCCTGGTGCGCTACAGATTCAGGTTTCGCTCCAGTACCAGCCTGTTGCTGTTCCTGCCGATGGCGACCCCCGAGGTGGTGCTCGGTGCCGGGCTGGCCGCGCAGTTTCTCTCGCTCGGCGTGCCCAAGGACATGCTCACGATAATCCTGGCGCACACGATGTTCTGCATCAGCTTCGTGGTCGTGACGGTGAAGGCCCGCGTCGCCGGCCTGGACCCGGCGCTCGAGGAGGCCGGCCGGGACCTGTACGGCTCGCCAGGCCAGGTGTTCGCCCGGATCACCTTCCCGCTGCTGCTGCCGGGAATCCTCGCCGCCGCGCTGCTGTCGTTCGCGCTGAGCTTCGACGACTTCATCATCACCAATTTCAACTCCGGGGCCGTGACCACCTTCCCGAAGTACATCTACATTTCGGCGTCGCGGGGCATCCCGGCGGAGGCCAACGTGATCGCGTCGGCGGTGTTCATCCTGGCGCTGGTGATTGTCGTGACCGCGCAGGTGTCCGCCGCAGCCCGGGCCAAGCGACAGGCCCGCCTCGGTTAGCCGGACCTGTTGCCGGGTGGTGGCGGCGAGGCATCCGGTGGCGGGCCGTCGCCGTCGGTGGCCGGCCGAGTGAACGGCACCGAGCCGAGCACCTCCGACGAGGTGCGCACCGGCCCGAGGGTGCGCTGGCGCAACGGGTCGCGGCGCAGGTCGACATACAGCGATACGCACAGGCCCACGATGATCACCACGAACGGGCTTGCCGCCAGGATCGTGAAGGTCTGCAGAGCGCCCAGCCCGCCCACGAACAACAGCACCGCGGCGACGGCGCCGGTGAGCACCGCCCAGAAGATCACCAGGGGCTTCCAGGGCTCCTTGCGGCCGCGACTCGAGAGCGTCCCGAGCACGAGGGCACCGGCATCCGCCCCGCTGACGAAGAACACCGCGGTGAGCACCATCACCACCAGGGCCGAGCCGATGAAGAACGGGTATTGCTGCAGTGCCGCGAAGAACCCCGCCGCCTCGCTGCCGGTGCCGGCGATGTCGACACCGTTCAGTTGCAAGTGCAGCCCGGCCCCGCCGAAGACCACGAACCAGAGGATACTGACCGCCGTCGGCACCAGGAGCACCCCGAGAACGAACTCGCGAATGGTGCGGCCGCGGGAGATCCTGGCGATGAACGTGCCCACGAACGGGGTCCAGGAGATCCACCAGGCCCAGTAGAAGATCGTCCAACTGGCCAGCCAGTCGCTGCCGCCGAACACCGCCGAGTGGAAGCTCATGGGAACAAGGTCGGCCAGGTACGCACCGATGGCCGACGGCAGCAGATTCAGGATGAACACGGTCGGTCCGACCACGAAGACGAACAGCAGGAGCACGGCGGAGAGCACCATGTTCGTGTTGCTGAGCCATTTGATCCCCTTCGCAAGGCCGCTCGCGGCGGAGAACACCACACCCACGGTCAGTACGCAGATGATGATGATCGGCAAGGCGGTGCCCGGGTCGTCGGAGAACGTGCCGGTGCTCAGCAACGAGATCCCAGCGGCGATCTGCAGGGCGCCGAGACCGAGCGAGGTCGCCGACCCGAACTTGGTGCAGATGATCGCCAGGATGTCGATCGGCTTGCCCCAGCCCTTGGTCTCGATCCGGTCCTTGCCGAAAATGGCCTGGAACGGGGCGCTCATCAGGTTGCCGCGGCCCATCCGGTAGGTCGAGTACGCCAGGGCCAGGCCCACCACCGAGTAAATGGCCCAGGGGTGCAGTCCCCAGTGGAAAAATGTGTACGCCATGGCCGCGTTGGCGGCATCCGGGCTGTTCGGTGCCGCGTCGACGAAGGGCGGCGGCGACGCCAAATGGGTGACCGGTTCAAAGACGCCGTAGAACATCAGGCCGATTCCCATGCCGGCGCTGAACATCATCGACACCCAGGAAAGCGTCGAGAACTCGGTGCCCTGCCCTTCCCGTGAGAGCGGGATGCTGCCGTACCGGCCGAAGGCCAGCACCAGCGCGAAGATGACGAAGCCCGACGCCCCGAGAATGAACAGCCAGCCCAGGTTGCCGGTGACCCAGCCCAGAGCGGATGCGGCGGCGTCGCCCACGGTCTGCGTGAACAGCACCCCAAGCAGGCAGACCACCACGATGATGCCTGCGGAGACGCCGAAGACGGTTTTGTCGACGGTGGCCCAGCCGGTGCGGGCGGGTTCACTGACCGCGTCGCCGAGCGCGGCCTCGATGCTGTCGTCTGAAGGGTCCTTGGACATGTCCGTCCTCGCTGATCGAACACTCGTCGATCGATGCTCGGTGCGAACAGGTTTGAGAAGCGCAAAAAACCTGCTCGCGACGTCCCTCAACGCTACGCGGATGCGGGGGACATTACTATAGTTGCCGCTATGGCTGATCTCGACGATCTCGAAACTGCCGGACCGGCGCTGTACACCGGGAGGGGGGATTCGGGGCGCACCACCTTCGGGCGGCACGGCGACGTCGCCAAGACCGACGTGCGCGTCGCCGCCTACGAAGACTGCGATGAGGCCAACGCTGCCGTGAGCGTGGTGATGGCCGTGGGTAACCTCCCGATCGAGGTGACGTCCACCCTCGCCAGCGTGCAGAACGACCTGTTCGATCTGGTCGCCGACCTCGCCGTACCGCTGGACGACCCACGTGCCGTGAGCGCACGAATCAGCGAATCGCACCTCACCCGCCTCGAACGCGCCGTCGACCATTTCGAGCAGCAGGCCACCGATCTCAGCGGCTTCGTGCTTCCCGGCGGCACCGTCGCCGCGTCGCTGCTCTATCAGGCGCGGGCCGTCGTGCGCCGCGCCGAACGCACGGTTTGGGCCGCCGTGGAAGCGCACCCCACGACGGTCAACCCGCTGTGCGCGCGCTATCTGAACCGGCTATCGACCCTGATGTTCGTGCTGGCCAGGGGTGCGAACGCCGAGCACGGTGACGTGCAGTGGGTGCCGGGGGCGTCTTCGCTGGCGATGGCGCAGGAAGCCGACGAGACTGAGCGTCCCTAGACGTAGCTGGCGCGGATCTGGCCGATCGGCTGGCCACCACCGTGCACGGCGACCTTCAGTTCGGGGATGATCGCATCGATGTCGGCTCGAGGCACCGCGCCGGCATCCGCCAACAGGCTCAGCGCGACGACGGTGGCCGCGCGCAGGTTGCCGTCGAGGATCTTCAACGCCACCGTGGTGCCGTTCTCGGCCGAGGCCACCATGATGCCCTCTGCCCCGCCCTTGACGAACAGACCTAGGCGCTCGATCGCGATCGAGTCCGGCAATCCGGGTCCGGCGATCACCCAGCCGTTTTCCCGTACCGCCTCGGCCAGGAACCCGGCCTCGCGGTAGATGGCGAACGGTGAGCTGGACTTCGACGTGGCGATACGGGCGATGCCGCGGGCCAGGGCCGTCAATGACAGCGCGTGCACCGGGGCGCCGCAGCCGTCGACGCCGGTCGCGGCCGGACGCTCGCCGGTGAACCGCTCGACGACGTCGAGAATGCGCTTCTGCAGCGGATGTTCGGTGTCCAGGTACCCGGTGACCGGCCAGTGATTCTGCACACAGGCAACGAGCATCGCCGCGTGCTTGCCCGAGCAGTCCGAGTAGATCGGGGCGGGGCCGGCGCCCTGGCGCACCAGCGAGTCGCGGGTACCCGAGTCGCCCGGCCAGGTGGGCGTGCAACCGAGGTCGGCCTCCGAGAGCCCGGCGCGGGCCAACAGGCCCCGCACGAGGTCGGTGTGCTTCTGGGTGCCGGAGTGGCTGGACGTCGCGATCGCGGCATCCTCACCGCGCAGCACCACGCCGCTGGCCATCACCGCGATGGCCTGGAACGGCTTCATCGACGAGCGCGGGAACACCGGGGCGTTCACATCGCCGAGGGCGCGCAGAACGGCGCCGTCAGTGCCGAGCACGACGGCGGCGCCCGCGTGGCGGGACTCGATGAAGCCGGAGCGTTCCACGACGGCCAGTTCGACGGCGTCGATCACCTCGATGGTGCCTGAGGTGGAGGGCGCTGCGGCACCGAAGGCGGCAGGAGAGGTCGGCGTGGTCACGATTACAGCGTCGCCATCGCGTCGTCGATGACCGACAGGGCGTCGGTCAGTAGGGCATCCGTCACGGCCAGGCTGGGCAGGAACCGCAGTACGTTGCCGTAGGTGCCGGCCGTGAGCAGCAGCACGCCGTGCTGCGCCGCGTAGGCGGCGATCGCGGTGACCGCGGCGGCGTTGGGTGCCTTGGTCGTGGTCTGGGTGCCGGGCTGCACGAGCTCGATGGCGATCATGGCGCCGCGGCCGCGGATGTCGCCGATGATGTCGTGCTTGTCCGCCAAGGCGGTCAGGCCGGCGCGGAGGGTCTTCTCGATGCGCTGGCCCTCGGCGAGGAGGTTGTTGTTCTCGATCGCCTCGAATACCGCGATCGCGGCGGCGCAGGCGACGGGGTTGCCGCCGAAGGTGCCGCCGAGCCCGCCGGGCTGCGACGCGTCGAGGATCTCGGCGCGGCCGGTCACGGCGGCCAGGGGCATGCCGCCGGCGATGCCCTTGGCGATCAGCACCAGGTCGGGCTCCCAGCCGAAGTGCTCACTGGCGAAGTAAGCGCCGGTGCGAGCCATGCCGCTCTGGATCTCGTCGGCGATCATCACGACGCCATTCGCGGTGCACCATTCCTGCAGCAGCGGCAGGTAACCCTCGGCGGGAACCATGAAGCCACCCTCACCCTGGATGGGTTCCACGACCAGGCAGGCCAGGTCGCTGGCGCCGATGACCTTCTCCAGGTACGCGATGGTGCGGGCGGCGGCTTCGGCGCCGCTGAGGCCGTCGTGATACGGGTACGAACTGGGGGCGTGGTAGACGTCGCCGGCCAGCGGGCCGTAGCCGGTGGCGTACGGGGCGGCCTTGTAGTTCATCGCCATGGTGAGCACGGTGCGGCCGTGGTACGCGTGGTCGAGCACGGCCACGGCGCGGCGGCCGGTGTACTTGCGGGCGATCTTCACGCCGTTTTCCACAGCTTCGGCGCCCGAGTTGATCAACACGGTCTTCTTGGCGAAGCTGCCGGGGGTGTGCGCGGCGAGCAGCTCGGCGACGCGCACGTACTCTTCGTACGGCGTGATGGTGAACAGGGTGTGCACGAAGTCGTTCAGCTGGCCGGTCGCGGCGGCGACGACGCTGGTTTCCGAGTGGCCGACCGTGGTCACGCCGATGCCGGCGCCCAGATCGATGAACTGGTTGTCGTCGAGGTCGACGATGATCGCGCCGCTGGCCTTCTTGATGTAGACCGGCAGAGCGGAGCTGACGCCGGTGGAAACCGCGGCGAGGCGTCGCTGGTGCATCTCCGTGGATCGCGGGCCGGGGATGGCCGTCACGATCTTGCGTTCCTGGGTCACCGTGTAGACCGGGGACGAGGGGGTGGATGCGGCAGCGGAATCAGTCAGCGTGTCAGTCATGATCGCGCCAGTTTACCGCCCGCACCAGCGAGCAGCCGGGCCATTCCCTGCGAGAATTACCAGTAAGCGTGAAACCCGAAGGAGACGCCATGATCGGTGTACATCACTATGCCGTGCAGATCCACTGGACGGGCAACCGCGGCACCGGCACCAGCAGCTATCGGGCGTACGGCCGCGACCACGTTCTCACCTCGTCGGGCAAGGAACCGATCGCCGGCTCGGCCGACCGCACCTTCCACGGCGATGCCGACCGGTGGAACCCCGAGGAGCTGCTGCTGGGAGCGCTCAGCCAGTGTCACCTGCTCTCGTATCTGCACGTGGCCGCCAGACACGGGGTGGTCGTGGTCGGCTATTCCGACGACGCCATCGGCACCATGGCGCAGACGGCGGATGGCGGTGGCCACTTCACCGCCGCCACCCTGCGTCCCCGGGTCACCATCGCCGACCCGGACCAGGCGGAGCTGGCTCAGTCCCTGCACTCCGAGGCGTCCAAGGCCTGCTTCATCGCGGCGTCGGTCAATTTTCCCGTCGGTCACGAACCAATCATCATCATCGCCGAGCCGGCCTCGCTGCTCTAAGCCCGCCCGCTTAAACCGCGAAAGCGGCCCTGTGGCTGCCTCCGCAAAGCGGAGGTGACCACTGGACCGCTTTCGCGAGGTGCGGCGCTTACTTCTGGGTGGCCGCGAACAGGGTGAGGGCCTCTTCGAGCACCGAGGCGGCGTCGTCGATGAGGGCCTCGGAGATGACCACCGACGGCATGATCCGCAGCACGGAGTCCCAGCTGCCGGCATCCAGCACGATGACGCCATTGGTGGTGGCGTGCTTGAGCACGAACGCGAGAGCCTCGGGGAACGGCTTCTTGGTGCCGGGGTGCACAAGCTCAACGCCGAACATGGCGCCCTTGCCGCGTACATCGCCGACGATGTCGAATTTATCTGCCCAGTCGCCGATGCGGGCCCAGAGGGCCTTCTCCACGCGCTTGGCCTCGTCGAGCAGGTTGTCGCGCTCGATGATGTCGAACACCGCCAGGGCCGCCGCGGTCGAAACCGGGTTGCCGCCGAAGGTTCCGCCGATGCCGCCGGGTTGCACGGCATCCATGATCTCGGCGCGGCCGGTGACGGCGGCGAGCGGGAATCCGCCGGCGATGCCCTTGGCCGTGGTGACCAGGTCGGGGACGACGCCGTGGTGCTCGATGGCGTACCAGACGCCGGTGCGGGCGATGCCGGCCTGGATCTCGTCGGAGACGAAGACGATGCCGTTCTCGGTGCAGAACTCGCTCAGACGCTTGAAGTAGCCGGGAGCGGGGATGACGATGCCGCCGTCGCCCTGGATCGGCTCGACGAAGAACGCCGCGATTTCCGACGCACCGATGTGGGTCTGGATGTAGTCGATGGTCTTCTCGGCCGCTTCTTCGCCGGACAGGCCGTCCTGGTAGGGGTAGCTGGTGGGCACGCTGTAAATCTCACCGGGGAACGGGCCCATGCCCACGCGCTCCGGCCACGGACGGTAGGTCATCGCCATGGTGAGGTTGGTGCGGCCGTGGAACGCGTGGTCCAGGCTCACGATGGCGCGGCGGCCGGTGTATTTGCGGGCGATCTTCACCGCGTTCTCCACGGCTTCGGCTCCGGTGTTGACCAGGATCGAGTGCTTCTCGAAGTCACCGGGGGTGATCTCGGCGAGCTTCTCGGCGACGCGCACGTAGTTCTCGTACGGGGTGACGGTGAAGAGGGTGTGGGTGAGTTTGCCGGCCTGTGCGGCGGCGGCTGCGGCGACCTCCGGATTCGCGTGACCGATGGTGGTCACACCGATGCCGCAACCCAGGTCGATGATCTGGTTGCCGTCCACGTCCACCAGGATCGCTCCCGCGCCGTGGTCCATGTAGATGTTGGCAAGAGTGCCGGCACCGGCAGACACGGCGCGAACGCGTCGTTCCTGCAGCGCGATTGACCGTGGGCCCGGGAGGGCGGTGACGAGCTTGCGCTCCTGGCTGACCGAGAAGGAAGAAGACATGCCCCCAGTTTACGGACGTCGGCTGGGTGGGTGCCCCGTGCCGCCGCGGCAGCTGGGCATTCGTGCACGGAGTCTGCAACGGCCCCTTGGCAGCGGGCACTTCGATGTCTATTGCTGACGATGAGTACACCGATCCGCCCGAACCGTGAGGTTACGTTCCACCCTCGTCGTCGTTGCGCAAAGAACGGATCATGCTCTGCAGGATGTTGTGCGCATCGGACTGCTCTTCCGGCGTCAGGCCGCCCAGCATCCTGACCTCGACGGATCGAACCATAGCGGTCGCCTTCTCGAGGCTTCGTCGACCGCGTGGCGTGAGCTGTGCGGGAAGAACTTTCCCAACTCGAGCCTGCGCCGGGCGGGACACGTAGCCGTCTCGTTCCAGAGCCTGCAGCAGCACATTCATCGATTGCCGTGTCACGAACGCTCCTCGCGCGAGCTCGGAGTTGGACAGGCCAGGGCGCTGCGAGAGTAATTCGAGGCAGGAGTAGTGCGTCACGGTCATCCCGAGCGGGCGCAGCACTGCTTCCATGGCGGCGCGAAGGGCGCTCGACGCCTCTTTCAGCAGGTAGCCCAGTGACGTCTCCAGGTCGATTCCGTCTTGACTCATGTCAGTATTTTGACATACTGTGTCCGTGTCAGCTAACTGACACAAATGCAACAGAAAGAAGCATCCCCATGCCTGTCACCGGCCCTGACTTCATCTCCCTCCAAGCTCGCGATCTCGCCGCTTCGCAGGCGTTCTACGAGCAGTACCTCGGCTTGGTCCGCTCGCTGGCGGGTCCGCCTCACGCCGTTGTTTTTGAAACGACCCCGATTGCGTTTGCGCTGCGAGACCTCGTTCCCGGCACCGACCTCGCGTCAGTTGCCCAGCCCGGCATCGGCGCCGCGATCTGGCTCCACGCGACCGACGTCCAGGCCATCCACGACGCTCTCGTCGCCGACGGCCACACGATCGTCTCGGCCCCGATCGACGGCCCATTCGGTCGAACGTTCACCTTCTCCGACCCCGACGGCTACCAGGTCACCCTCCACGACCGAACCTGAGGCACCGAACACCGCCGCCCGGCTGGGCGACCTTTCCACGACGCTGAGAGACGCTTCGTCCCCTGCGCGTTCGTCGAGGCGATGCCATTGCTCGAGGGAACGGCCCCATGCTGTACCCGCCAGAATGAGTGCGATACCGAAGTATCCAGGGAGGGTCACGGTGTCACGAGCGATCGCAACTCCGACGATTGCCGCCCAGATCGGCTCGGTTCCGAGGAGGAGGCTCACTCTGGAGGGCGAGGTGCGCCGGACCGCCCAGGTTTGTACCAGGAACGCGAAGACTGTGCAGGCGAGAACGAGGTAGAGGAACAGGACTGCGCGCGCGGTGTCGAGGTTGGCCAGGAAGTGCGGGATCGAGTCGCCGTAGAACAGGGATGCCGCCGAGAACAGTGTCGCGCAGGTGGCCAGTTGGACCGTCGTGAGGTGAAGCGAATTCATCGGCTTGTTGTCGGTGAGTGTGAACATCGAGGTGACGTGGATGGCGCGAATGATCGCGGCGACGAGGATGAGCAGGTCGCCGAGGCTCGGCGTGTGGAACACGCCGTTGCTGGCGAGCAAGGCGACTCCACCGATCGCGATCGTGGCGGCAAGGAAGAACCTGCCGGGCAGTTGGCGGCCGGAAACCGCGGAATCCAGAATCGGGGTGAACACAATCGTGAGGCTGATGATGAGCCCGGCGTTCGTGGCCGACGTGTGGGCTATCCCGAAGGTTTCGAACGCGAACACGGCGGCCAAGATCGCCCCGAGGAACACGCCCGCGCAGAGCTCTGCCGCGGTGATCCGGTTCCGCCGAGCGGCCACGATCGCCGCCATGAGGGCTGCGGCGAGCAGCATCCGGAGCGCCAGCAGCGCCACCACGGACTCTTGCTGCACGAGTTCCTTGGCCACGAGGTAGGTCGATCCCCACGAGGCGGCGACCAGGAGCAGGAGTAGGTCGACGTGGAATCGGCGGAGGAGAGCAGGCATTCCACCATCGTCCGGTTCCCCCTCGCGTAAGACAAGAGAGGAGTTTGATGTCGAATGCCTTAGTTTGAACTTATGGAACTGGGTCAGCTTCGCGCACTAAGAGAGCTGGGCGACAGGGGCAGCATCGCCGCCGTCGCCGCCGCGCTGTACGTCACGCCGTCGTCGGTATCACAACAGATCAGCGCCTTGCAACGCCACTCTGCCGCCCCGCTGACGTTCAGGGACGGGCGGCGGACCGCGCTTACCGACGCCGGGCGCGCGCTGGCCCTGGCGGCGATCGACGTGGAAGTGGCGCTCGAGCGCGCCCGACAGGCGGTGGAGCTGTTCCAAGACGATCCGTTGGGCACCGTTTCAGTGGTGGCGTTCCACAGCGCGGGCCTGGCGGTTTTCGGTCCGCTGGTAGCCGCGTGCGCGAGTCCAGAGCTGCCTGATGTCCGGCTGAGCGATTTCGACGTGGCTCAGGAAGACTTCCCCCTTCTCACCGCCGATCATGATCTGGTCCTCGCACACCGGCTGGTCGGCAGCCCGTCGTGGCCGGGGTCGGTGCGGGTGGAACCGATTCTGTTCGAGCCCCTGGATATCGCTGTCCGACGCGATCACCCACTCGCGGTGAAGGCTGCGATCGAACCGGCGGATCTTCTCGACGAGGCGTGGGTCGCCGTGCACGAAGGCTTCCCGCTCAAGCAGGCTCTCTCCGTGATAGCGGGAATCGGCGGGAGCGAGGCGCGCATCTTGCACCGGATCAACGAGTTCTCCGTTGCTGCTTCGGTTGTCGAAGCGAGCGGGTGCGTCGCCCTGATGCCCCGGTATACGACCGACTTGCGTGAGCATCCGGGGGTGGTCCTTCGTCCGCTCGCTCACCCCGGCCTGGGGCGGCACATCGACTGCCTGGCTCGACCGGAGACTCTGGAGCGGGCCAACGCGAAGGCAGTCCTGTCACAGATCCGGATCATTGCCGGAACTCTTATTCGGTGACCGCCGCGCTGAAGGACGTTGCGCCGATGGTTGATCTCGGTGCCATGGGAACGACCGGAATCGGGTCCGCGGAGTGGATCAGTGCCGTGCAAGAGCTGTCGGATGCGTGCGCCGCGTCGGGTGACGAGATGGCCATGGAGATGTACACCGGCGGATGATCCGAGCCCGGCGATCGTGAGCGTTGGCGAAAAGGAGCGCTCTACGCGCGGTGCGGCGATAGTTCCGCGGCTCGGACGTAGAGGCCGGGTGATCGGCTGGCAGCCCAGACGAGTGCGCCCGCGGCGATGATCGCCGCGAGCAGCCCGACGATGTGCACGATGAGCGAGGCGATCCCGCGTTCGGGAAGCAGGAACCCGTAGGGAACCCAGCCGTCGGTCACGCCGCGAATCAGGACCGTGGTCAGCCACAGGACCGGGTAGGGGAGCAGCATCCAGAGCCGTCGCCAGGGCAAGCGTGGACGGTCGCCGACGAGCAGCCAGTCGAGTGCGACGAGGAGAGGGAAGACGAGGTGGAGGAGGGCGCTCACCCACGGCGGTGCCGACCCTGTTCCCGGGACGAGGAGGTTGTAGATCACGGCGACCACAAGCAAGTACGCCGTAATGATTCCTCGCACGAGGGTGAGTGCCGGAGGAACGCTTCGGCCGAGGACGACCAGCACCCCGGTAGCGATCAGGATGAGGCTGGCGAGCAGACTCGTCTGATTGGTGAAATAGCCGAAGTAGTCGAATGGGTTGCCGTCGCCGAGGGCAATGCGGACGGCGTAGAAGTAAGCGAGAACCGTCGCGATCACCAGGCCGCTGGCTGCACGGCCGAATCCGACCACAACAGCTATCGCGCACATTCGTCAGTCGCTCACGGCCGCGACGGCTTCGATCTCGACGAGCTGATCCGGGTACCCGAGCACGGTCACTCCCATGAGCGTGCTCGGCGCGTCGTGCCGGCCGAATGCCGCACGGACGACCTCCCACGCGGCGACGAGGTCGTTACGGTTGGACGATGCCACAAGAACCCGGGTGCTCACGACGTTATCGAGCTCGGCTCCCGCCGCCTTCAGCGCGACAACCAGGTTCTCCATCGCTTTGCCGGCCTGCGCTGCGTAATCTCCCACTCCGGCCGTGCTGCCATCGCGGTTCAACGGGCACGCACCGGCCAAGAAGATCAGGCGCGCCTCAGCGGGAGCCGTGGCGGCGTAGGCGTACTCTGCAACATCGGACAGGTCGGCTGAGCGGATGAGGGAAACCGTGTGAGACATGCCCTCAACGTATCGAAGACGCATCCGGGCACGGGCCCGCGCGCCACGAAGTTAGGAATCCGGAAGTCTAATAGGACGAAATACCGGATATCTGCCTTTTTTGCGCACTTCGTCCTGGTATTCGTGCGTCACACCAGGGGGACGCCCGGTGCGGCTAGCGCAGTTCGCGCCACCAGATGGCGCGCTTGACGCGCTGCACCACGGTCGTCGGCGGTGATTCGTTGTAGCTGTGTGCCAGTTCCTGCCCGGTCAGCTCGTGGATCGCGGCCATGATCTCGTCGGTGGCCTTGCGACGGGCGCGTCCCGAGTCGGCGGTGCCGTGCCCGCTCACGTCGATCGGCTCGCCGAACTTCACGCTGATGCGGCGGATGCGCGGCATCTTCGAACCCACCGGCATGATCTCCTGCGTGCCGATCAGGCCCACCGGCACCACGACGGCCCCCGTGGTGAGCGCCAGCCAGCCCACCCCGGTGCGGCCGCGGTAGAGACGACCGTCCAACGACCGGGTGCCCTCGGGGTAGATGGCGAAGGCGCTGTCGGAGTCGAGGATGTCCTTGCCGGCGTCGAGCGCGTCCTGGGCGGCTTGGCCGGCGCCACGTTCCACGCCGACCGCACCGATCGAGGTGAAGAACTGGCGGGAGACCCAACCCTTGAAGCCGGTGCCGGTGAAGTAGGTGGACTTGGCCAAGAACTGCACGCGCCGCGGTGCGGTGAGCGGGATGACGATGCTGTCGATGAACGACAGGTGGTTGCTGGCCAGGATCACCCGGCCCTCGCGGGGGATGTTCTCCTTACCCGTGATGCGCGGCCGGAAGACCAGGCGCGCGATCGGCGCCATGATGCCGTATCCGAGGAAGTAGACGAACCCGGGCCGCTTGGCCTTGACCGGCATCTCGACGATTTCGTCGGTGGTGGGCACCTGTTCGGCAGGGGCTTCCGGGACGGTTGCGGGTTCGGATGCTGGGTCGTGCTTGGCTCCGGTCACTCAACGACCCTACAGCGCGAGGTAAGTCGCACCGGGCATATATCCGCGGTGCGCCTAGCATGGGGGCGTGCAGCGAATCATCATTCTCGGGTCCACGGGCTCAATCGGAACCCAGGCGCTCGACGTCATCAAAGCCAACCCCACCCGGTTCGAGGTGGTCGGCCTGTCGGCCGGCAGCAACCGAACGTTGTTGGCCGAGCAGGCCGCCGCGTTCAACGTCGACGACACCGCCGTCGGCGCCGCCGAGGCCGAGCAGCTGGTGCGGGATGTCGACGCCGACGTCGTGCTCAACGGCATCACCGGGTCGGTCGGGCTGGGCCCGACCCTCGCCGCGCTCAAGGCCGGCCGCACGCTGGCGCTGGCCAACAAGGAATCCCTCATCGTCGGCGGCGACCTGGTCAAGGCGCTCGCCGCCCCCGGCCAGATCGTGCCGGTCGACTCCGAACACTCCGCCATCGCGCAGGCGCTGCGTTCCGGTACCGCCGACGAGGTGCGCCGGTTGGTGCTCACCGCCTCCGGTGGCCCGTTCCGTGGCCGGTCGCGCGCCGAAATGACCGACGTGACCCCGCGCGAGGCCCTCGCGCACCCCACCTGGGACATGGGACTGGTCATCACCACCAACTCGGCCACCCTGGTGAACAAGGGGCTCGAGATCATCGAGGCGCACCTGCTCTTCGACGTGCCGTACGAGAGCATCGACGTTGTCGTACACCCGCAGTCACTCATCCACTCGATGGTCGAGTTCATCGACGGCTCCACCATCGCGCAGGCATCGCCGCCGAACATGCGCTTGCCGATCTCGTTGGGCCTGGACTGGCCGAACCGGGTGGCCGCGGTCGGTGTGCCGATCGACTGGACCACCCCGCACACCTGGACCTTCGAGCCTCTGGACGACGAGGCGTTCCCCGCTGTGGAGCTGGCCAAGCAGGTCGGCCGCGCCGGCGCCACCTACCCGGCGGTGTTCAACGCCTCCAACGAGCAGGCGGTGCTGGCCTTCCACGCCGGCCGGATCGGCTACCTCGACATCGTCGACACCGTGCAGCGGGTGGTGGAGGCCCACGAGGCGCAGGGCGACCTCACCCTCGAGTCCCTCGCCGACGCCGAACGCTGGGCGCGGGCGCAGGCCGACACCATCATCGACACGATCGCCCGCTGACCGGCTGCTACCGGCGGTAGCTGTCGGCCACGGCGACCAGCGCCGCATCCCACGGCGTGGCCGCCACGCCGAGCACCCGCTCGGTCTCGGCGGAGTCGATCACGTACGGTACCTGGAACTGGTAGCTGGACTTGTACACCTCGCGCATCAACGGGCTGGGAATGCCGAGTGAGCGCAGTATCCAGGTGGGGTAGCCGGCCACGGTGCCGTGGCTGCCGTAGCGCGCATTCAGCTGCCCGGCGATGTCGGTGCGGCTGTGGGCGCCGCTCGGCACGTGCCAGAGACGACCCCACGTGCCGGTGTAGTCGGCTGCGGCGATCATCGTTGCGGCGATGTCCGGTACGTAGCTCCAGCTGTGCACCAGATCGGGCCGGCCGACGACTCTGGCCGTCTTAGAGGCCAGGACCGCGCGGAAGAACGCCTGGCCCAAATGCGCGGTCCCGCTCACGCCGGCGCCGAAGTAATCGCTCGCGCGCACCTCCACGGCCCGGATCTCACCCCGCTCGTGCGCATCCCGCACCCGGTGCCAGCCGTCACGGCGAATCAGACCCTTCGATTCGGTCGTGGTCTCGGGGGAATGCTCGGTCATCGGCCCGGCCGGCGACCCGTAGGGGTAGAGGTTGCCCATCACCACCAGGTTGGCGTCCGAGACGGATGCTGCGGCGATCGCCGCTGCGAACACCGGCGGCCACCGGCGCGCCCAATCCGGGTACGGAGGATTGGTGCACAGAAAGATGGTCTGCATCCGCTCGGCCGCGAGGCAGAACGCGACGGGGTCCGACGCGTCGAGCACCCGGGCGATGGCGCCGGGAACTGCGGTGCCGGAGCGGGTGGCGACGGTGACGTCGTCGCCGCGGGCCACGAGCTGGCGGGCCAGTTCTCCGCCGATCCAGCCGGCTCCGACGATGAGGTGCTGGGGCATGGGAACCTCCGAGGAGAGTGGGCCGACGGGGACAGGCTACCGGTCGGATGCCCGGTTCTGCCTCAGCCGGCGCCCTGATCGCCCGTGCCGGGCTCGCCCGGTGTCCCACCGGAGTTGTCGGGCACAACGGGCTCGGTTGTGGGCTCTGGTTCGGGGGTCGGCTCCGGGTCGGGCGTTTCCGGTGGCGGTGTCGGCTCGGCCGTCGGCACGGGTTCTGTCGGCGCCGGGCTGGGACTGCCCGTTGGCTCCGGGGTCGGCACGGGCGGCTGGGTGGCCGGGACCTCCGGCTCGGTGCTGGGCTCCGGCGTTTTGGTGGCAGGAGCCGGGGTGCTGGGAACGGTCGGTGTCGCGGGGGTCGCGGCCGTCAGCGCCGCGATCAGGTCAGCGTCGACGAGGGCGATGGCGGCGTTGATCCTCGCGGCCTGAGCCTCGGTGAGCCTGCCGTCTTCGACTGCAGCGGCCAGCGCGGCCTTCAGCCCGGCCACGGCGGACTGCGCGCCCGCATAGTCGCCGGTCGCGGCGGCTGCCGTCACCGAGAGCACGGCGGCCTGTAGCTGCGCTGTCGTGTCGGCCGGCACACCGGGCGTGCTGCTCGTGCACCCCACCAGGGTGCCCGCGACCACGAGACCGGCCGCCATACCGGCGCGGATGCGGCTGCCCAGCGTGCTTCGGCGGTGGGTCACGGGTCGACGCTCTCTTGCAGTTGCTCGAGGTGGTCCCCGAGCTGACCGTCGACCGCCGGATACGCCGGCGGCTCCGGGGGCGGGTCCGCGCCGGGAACGACGAACAACACGGCCCCCGCGGTGAGCACCGCCACCAGCACTCCGCTGATGACGAGCGACCACCGGCGGGACGTGCGCGACCGGCGTGGCCGACGCGAGGGGGCCGTGGCCGGCGCCGCTCGCGGATGAAGCGTCGAGGTCGGAACGAAAGGTGCCACTTCACGCTGCAGCGTCGTTGGCAGGTCGAGCGGTCGGGTGGCGCTGTCCTCTTCTCGGACCCCCACAGCTGCCGGCTCGGGGCTGACCGAGGAAACCTCGACCGAAGGAGCGTCGACCGAGGGAACCAGGACGCGCAGCAGGCCGGCTGCCTCGGCGGGTCGCAGCCGATCCTCGGCCTCACGCGCCGTCATCCCGGTGAGCACCGCTCGCCACTCTGCGTCGACCCAGTCGGGAATCTCCGGTTGCCGTTGCAGCCGGGCCATGGCCGACTCGACAGCGGTGCCCGGGTAGCTGTGATTTCCGGTGAGGCACTCGAGCAGCACCAACCCCAACGAGTAGACGTCGGCGGCCGGGCCGACCGGCAGGCCGCCGGCCTGTTCCGGGCTGAGGTAGCCGGCCGTGCCCACCACAGCGCCCGTCTCGGTGCGGTGGGCGGCGTCGAACAGCCGGGCGATTCCGAAGTCGGCGAGCTTGGCGCGAACGACCCTGCCCGGAAAATCCGACGGTGCCAGCAGCACGTTCGCGGGCTTGATGTCACGGTGGGTGATGCCCAGTGCGCCCATGCAGTGCAGGGCCTCACAGAGGTCGGCACCCAGCCTCGCCACCTCGCCGGGATCCATCGGGCCCGCCAGCAGGTGACTACGCAAATCCGTGCCGTCGACGAATTCGGTCACGATGAACGACCGCGGGGCGCCGTCGATCACTTCGACTCCAGCGTCATACAGCGTGACGAGGGCGAAATGATTGAGGTGGGCCAGCACCGCCACCTCGTCGCGGTGCCGCGCGGATCCGGCAACGCCAGCGGCATCGAATCGCATCAGCTTCACGGCGACGGAGCGGCCCAGGGCCAGATCAGAGGCCTGGTAGACCACGGCCATCCCACCCGACCCGATCAATGTGTCGAGGCGGTATCGATTCGCGAGCGTGAGTCCGAGCACAGTATCGGTTCGCGTCGGTTCGCGAATCGGCTCGGTTGAAGTAGTCAGGCGGGCCTCCTGATGTCTGTTGGCAGCAATTCTTTGTCAATGCCCGCCGACAGTCAAGGCCGTCCAGCCCCTACTCGCAGTCGTCCTTCTTCTCGCAGGCTCCGGTTCCGGTTTTGTCGGTGCCGGGCTGTTCGGGTGTGGCCGGAGCCGGCGTTACAGAAGGCGTGGGCGTGTCGATGTCCTCGCTGTCGTCGCTGTCCTCCTCGTCGTTCTTTTTGTCCTTGTCTCTGTCCTTCTTGTCGTCGTCGTTGCCCTCGTCAGGCGTGCTGACAGGCTCTGGCGTCGGCGTCTCCACCGGCACCTCCACTGGGGTGCTCGCAGCGATCGAGGCCGCAAGGTCGGCCCCGACGAGGTCGATGGCAGTCTGGATCTCGGCGGCCCGGGCCGCGGTGACGGCATCTTCGGCCGACGCGGCGGTCAGGGCGGTCTGCACGGTGCCGAGCTCGGTCTGCGCAGTGAGGAAGTCTCCGGCGGCAGCGGCCGAGGTCACCTTGAGGACTCCGTCCTGCAGGTCGGCCGCCGCGGCGGGATCCAGCGCGGCGGTGGTGCCTGCGCAGCCGGTGAGCAGGCTGCCGGCGAGGCCCAGGCCGGCGACGGTCAGAACGAGCCGGGTGCGGATGGTCCGGGTGGCGATCATGGGTTCACGCTCTCTTGCAGCTGCTGGAGGTGGGTGCCGAGGTCGCCGTCGACCGCGGGATACGTGGGTGCCTCCGGTGCCGGATCGCCCGGTTGCACCAGGAACACCAGCGCGATCACCGCGGCCAGCGCGACGAGCACCCCGATGATCAACGGTCGCCGGCCGACCTTGGGCTGACGACGGGTCGGCCGTTGGCCGGCGGCCGGCACGCTGGCCCCGGCCGGTTGGAACACCGCCGTGCGGTCCAGCGGTGCGGCCTCGTTCAAACGCTCGGTCTTCGCGGTGTGCTCCGCCATGCCTGCGGAGGGGAGCACCCGGGTGGGTTCGTCGCCGGTGGCCGCGGGCAGCCTCTCGGTGGCGGTCAGCGGTGCGGTCTGCAGGGGCGCCGCATTCATGGGTGCAGCGCCGGCCGCCATCAGCTCGGTTGAGTCGTCTGCCGATGCCGGGATTGCCGCGAGGGAGGACTCAGTCGACCCGGCCGGAACGAGTTCGCGCAGGCGCACCGCGGCATCCGCCGAGGTGAGACGGTCGGCCGGCTCGCGGGCGGTCATGCCGGCGAGCACGGCGCACCACTCGGCGCCGAGCTCCGCGGGGAGCTCCGGCTGGCGCTGCAGCCTGGCCATGGCCGATTCGATCGCTGTGCCCGGGTAGCTGCGGGTGGCGGTGAGGCTTTCGAGCAGAACCAGGCCGAGCGAGTACACGTCGCTGGGCGGCCCGATCGGCTGGCCCAGCGCCTGCTCCGGACTGAGGTAGCCGGCGGTGCCGAGCACCGAGCCGGTTCGGGTGAGGTGAGTGGCGTCGAAAAGCCGGGCGATGCCGAAGTCGGCCAGCTTGGCGTGCGAAACTCGGCCGGGAAAATCCGACGGGGCCAGCAGCACGTTGGCGGGCTTGATGTCGCGGTGGATGATGCCCTTCGCGTGCACGTAGTGCAGCGCCTCGGCCAGGTCGGCGCCCATCCGGGCCACCTCGGCGGGGGCCACAGCGCCCTGGTTGATGCGGCTGCGCAGGTCGGAACCATCGACGTATTCCATCACGATGAACGACCGGGTCACGCCGTCGACGTGTTCGGTGCCGGCATCGAACAGGGTCACCAGTGCGAAGTGGTTGAGGCTGGCGAGCACCATGACCTCGCCGCTCTGCCGCTGCGGGCCCGAATCGTCGGCGGTGTCCATCCTGAACAGCTTGAGCGCGACAGTGCGCCCCAGCGCCAGGTCGGCGGCTTCGTAAACGGTGGCCATGCCGCCGGTGCCGATCAGCCTGACCAGACGAAACCTGTCGGCGAGGACCAGCCCGATCAGGCTGTCTGACCGCGACGGATCACGAAGCGGTTCGGTCGGTGCAGACAGGGGGAGCCTCCGGGGCGGTGAATCGGGATGCTGGCGGGTGGGTGGCAAATCTTGCGGATAGCCTGCTGCCGGTCAACGGCCAGCCGACTTGCAGCAAGAGAAGGCTAATCTACCGATGTGGAAACCGTGCTGTTATATATCTTGGGCGTAGCCGTGGTCGTCGTGGGCCTTGCGCTGTCCATCGGCCTGCACGAGATCGGCCACCTGGTGCCGGCCAAGCTGTTCGGGGTCAAGGTCACCCAGTACATGATCGGCTTCGGGCCCACTCTGTGGTCCAAGCGTAAGGGCGAGACCGAGTACGGCGTCAAGGCGCTTCCCCTCGGCGGTTATATCTCGATGATCGGCATGTTCCCGCCCTCGAAGGACGGTGCCGCCCGACCCAACAGCACCGGTTTCTTCAACCAGCTGGTGCAGGAGGGTGAACCCGCCAAGAAGCCCGGCGCCTTGAGCACCATGGTCGACGACGCCCGTCAGGCCAGCGCGGAGACCATCGGTGAGGGCGAAGACCACCGCGCGTTCTACAAACTGCCGGTTTTCAAGCGCATCATCATCATGCTCGGCGGGCCCACCATGAACCTGCTCATCGCGGTGGTGCTCTTCGCCGTGCTGCTCATGGGCTTCGGCACCACCCAGTCCAGCACCACCGTCGGCAGTGTCAGCGCGTGCGTGCTGCCCGCCACCAGCGACCGGCAGACCTGCGCGGAGGGCGACGAGGTCGCACCCGGCGCCGCCGCCGGCCTCAAGCCCGGCGACCGCCTGGTGAGCATCGACGGCACCGCGATCACCAGCTGGGACCAGTCCACCGAGATCATCCGCGCGTCATCGGGCACGCCCCTGCAGGTGATCGTCGACCGCGACGGTGCCGAGCAGACCCTGGTCATCACCCCGAAACTCACCGAACGCTACGTGACGGATGACGCCAATCAGATCGTCACCGACGCCAACGGCGACCCGCAGACCATTGATGTCGGCTTCGTCGGCATCGGCCCGGCCGGTGAACTCGTGCAGCAGCCCATCACGGCGGTGCTGCCCGCGGTCGGCGAGAACATCTCCGGTGTGTTCCACATGATCCTGAACCTGCCCCAGCGTCTGATCGACGTGGCCAACGCCGCGTTCGGGCCGGGGGAGCGGGACCCGAACGGCCCGATCAGCGTGGTGGGCGTCGGCCGGGTCGCCGGCGAGATCGCCAGCATTGACACCATCCCGTTCAACAGCAAGGCCGCGAGCCTGATCGGCCTGCTCGCCTCGCTCAACATCGCCCTGTTCGTCTTCAACCTGGTTCCACTGATGCCGCTGGACGGCGGCCACGTCGCCGGAGCCCTGTGGGAAGGCATCCGCCGGTGGTTCGCCAAGCTGTTCAAACGCCGCGACCCGGGCCCCGTCGACACGGCCAAGCTGATGCCGCTGACCTTCGCCGTCGTGGTCGTGCTCGGCGGCATGAGCCTGCTGCTCATCTACGCCGACATCGTCAAGCCGATCAACCTGTTCGGCTGAGCCCACGCCACACCATCGGGGCGTTCGGGAAGGGTTCAGCTTCACGGGATCGCGCACGCGTAAGCTACATTCGTGGCCGCTATAAACCTGGGTACGCCCAAAGTCCCCGTAACTCTCGCTCCCCGACGTAAGTCCCGCCAGATCAAGGTCGGCAAGGTCCTCGTCGGCGGCGACGCGCAAGTCAGCGTGCAGTCGATGACCACGACTCCGACGACGAACATCAACGCGACCCTGCAACAGATCGCCGAGCTCACCGCCTCCGGCTGTGACATCGTTCGCGTCGCCGTGCCGAGCCGCGACGACGCCGAGGCGCTGCCGATCATCGCCAAGAAGAGCCAGATCCCGGTGATCGCCGACATTCACTTCCAGCCGAGCTACGTGTACGCGGCCATCGACGCAGGCTGCGCGGCCGTGCGGGTGAACCCCGGCAACATCCGCAAGTTCGACGACCAGGTCGCCAAGATCGCCGCCGCCGCCAAGGCCGCGGACGTCTCCATCCGCATCGGCGTCAACGCCGGCTCGCTCGAGCCCAGCATCCTGCAGAAGTACGGCAAGGCCACCGCGGAGGCTCTCGTGGAGAGCGCCGTGTGGGAGGCCAGCCTGTTCGAGGAGCACGACTTCCACGACTTCAAGATCTCGGTCAAGCACAACGACCCTGTGGTCATGGTCAAGGCCTACCGCCTGCTCGCCGAGCGCGGCGACTGGCCGCTGCACCTCGGCGTCACCGAGGCCGGCCCGTCCTTCCAGGGCACCATCAAGAGCGCCACGGCATTCGGCATCCTGCTCGGCGAGGGCATCGGCGACACCATCCGGGTGTCCCTCAGCGCCCCGCCGGCCGAGGAGATCAAGGTGGGCCTGCAGATCCTGCAGTCGCTGAACCTGCGCGAACGCAAGCTCGAGATCGTCTCCTGCCCCAGCTGTGGTCGGGCTCAGGTGGATGTCTACAAGCTCGCCAACGACGTCACCGACGGCCTCGAGGGTATGACGGTGCCGCTGCGTGTGGCCGTGATGGGCTGCGTCGTGAACGGCCCCGGTGAGGCGCGCGACGCCGACCTCGGCGTGGCATCCGGAAACGGCAAGGGCCAGATCTTCGTGCGCGGCGAGGTCATCAAGACCGTGCCGGAGTCCGAGATCGTGCAGACCCTGATCGAGGAGGCCAACCGGATGGCCGCCGAGATGCCGCCCAGCGAAGACTCCCTCGGCGCCCCCGTGGTGACCGTCGGCTCCCGCTAGCCGCACCCGACCCCACCGCGCGCGCCGCAACTGTTGCCGAAGCGGACAATTGCGTCCGGCGTACCGGGTGCAGTTGTCCGCTCGGGCAACAGTTGCCCGTTTTCGAGGCCGGCCCGCGCCGACGGGTGGCCTGCTCGCGCCGTAAAGTAGGTGCGTGCCTATTCGTATGTCGAACTACTTCCTCCGAACCCTTCGCGAAGACCCCTCTGATGCCGAGGTCACCAGCCACCGCCTGCTTGTGCGGGCCGGCTACATCCGTCGTCAGGCGCCGGGCATTTTCGCCTGGCTGCCGCTGGGCCTGAAGGTCAAGGCGAAGATCGAGACCATCATCCGCGAGGAGATGGCCGCCGCCGGGGCCTTCGAGGTGCACTTCCCGGCCCTGTTGCCGCGCGAACCCTACGAGATCACCGGCCGCTGGGACGAGTACGGCGACGGCCTGTTCCGCCTGCAGGACCGCAAGGGCAGCGACCTGCTGCTGGCCCCCACCCACGAAGAGGTCTTCACCCTGATGGTGAAGGACCTCTACAACAGCTACAAGGACCTGCCCCTGTCGATCTTCCAGATCCAGGACAAGTACCGCGATGAGGCCCGCTCCCGCGGTGGCCTGCTGCGCGGCCGCGAGTTCACCATGAAGGACGCCTACTCCTTCGACCACACCGACGCCGGCCTCGAGACCAGCTACCAGGCTCAGCGCGACGCCTACGAGCGCATCTTCACCCGCCTCGGCCTCGAATACGTCGTGGTGCAGGCAGATGCCGGCGCGATGGGCGGTTCCAAGAGCGAAGAGTTCCTGCACCCCACCCCGGTGGGTGAAGACACCTTCGTGCGCTCGGTCGGCGGTTACGCGGCCAACGTCGAGGCGTTCCGCACCCTGGCACCCGAGCCGATCGACTTCGCCGGCTTCCCCGCCGCGCAGGTGCACGACACCCCGGACACCCCCACCATCCAGACCCTCGTCGATTCGGCCAACGCCAACCAGCCGCGCCCGGATGGCCGCGACTGGACCGCCGCGGACACCCTCAAGAACGTTGTGCTCGCCCTCGTGCAGCCCGATGGCAGCCGCGAGATCGTGGTCATCGGCCTGCCCGGCGACCGTGAGGTCGACCTCAAGCGCGTGGAGGTGGCCTTCGCCCCCGCCGAGGTCGAGGCCGCCAACGACGGCGACTTCGCCAAGCTCGACAAGATCCCCGGCCGCCCCGGCCTGGTCAAGGGCTACATCGGCCCGTGGACTGCCGCCGGCGCGATGCTGGGCGCTGAATCGGCCACCGGCATCCGCTACCTCGTCGACCCGCGCATCGTCGACGGCACCGAGTGGATCACCGGCGCCAACGAGGCCGGCCGCCACGTATTCGGCCTCGTCGCCGGCCGTGACTTCATCGCGGACGGCACCGTCGAGGCCGCGGACGTGCGCGCCGGCGACCCGGCCCCCGACGGCTCCGGCCCGGTGGAGTTGGCCCGCGGCATGGAGATCGGCCACGTGTTCCAGCTCGGCCGCAAGTACGCCGAGTCGCTGGGGCTCAAGGTGCTCGACGAGAACGGCAAGCTCGTCACCGTCACGATGGGTTCATACGGCATCGGCGTCACCCGCGCCCTCGCCGTGATCGCCGAACTCAACAACGACGCGAAGGGCCTGATCTGGCCCGAGGCGGTGGCACCGTTCGACGTGCACGTGATCGCCACCGGCCGCGACGAGATCGTCTTCGAGACCAGCGAAGCCGTGACCGCCATGGTCGAAGCATCCGGTCGCGACGTGCTCTACGACGACCGCCGCAAGGTGTCGCCCGGGGTCAAGTTCGGCGATGCCGAGCTGATCGGCATCCCCACCATCGTGATCGTGGGCCGCGGCGCGGCCGACGGCATCGTGGAGCTGTGGGACCGCCGCTCGGGCGAGCGCACCCAGGTGGCCGTCACGGAGCTGGCCGCCCACTTCGCCTAACCCGCAATCGCGAAAGCGGTCATCCGGTTGCCTCAGCGACGCTGAAGCAACCGGATGACCGCTTTCGCGCGCCGGTGTGGTTAGAGTCGGGCGAAGCGGGCCCTGAAGAAGCAGTAGATGCCGTATGCGATCAGGCCCAGGCCGACCAGCACCAGGATGGCCACCCCGAACGGCAGGGCGGCGAGCGAGCGCAGCGCCCCGTCCAGGCCGGTCGACTGGCTCGGGTCGACTGTGAAGCCTGCCACGATCACCAGGATGCCCACAACACCCACGGCGATGCCCTTGGCGATGTACCCGGCCACGCCGAGGCCCACCGTCACAGTGCCCAGGGTGCCGGCGGGCACGGCGAGGTCCTCGGTGAACTTCTTCGCAACACCCTTGTAGACGAAGTATCCGCCGATCACCAGAATCGCGAGCCCGGCGATCATGAGCAGCACCGGCCCGCCGGGCAGGGCGAGCACGGATGCGCTGGCCGACGCCGTGCTCCCCGATGAGTCCGCCGACCCCGTCAGTGCCACGGTCAGGGCCGTGCCGGCCACGAACAGGTACGCCACACCCTTGCCGATCTCCTTGAGCCGGTGCGCCCAGACCTTCTTCGGATCGGTGCCCGGCACCAGGAAAGCCTGCAGAACCTGCCAGAGGCCCAGCGCCGTCAGGCCGACGACGATGATCCAGATGACGAAGACACCGCCGGGGGACTGGGCGAGCTGGCCCAGGGCGCCGGACTGATCGGCGCTCTCACCGCCGGCACCGACAGCCAGCCCGATCGCGATGGCGCCGATCAGGCCATGCAGCAGGCCGTTGACCGCATAGCCGGCCTTGGCCAGGGTCTTCAGGTGCGGGTTGTTACCGGCGCTCTGCGCGGCATGACCGGCCGAATTGGCGGCGGACTCTGCATTGGATCGAGTAATCATCGGGATAGCGTAACCGCGCAGGCTGCTGCGCGCACCAGAGCGCCTCGGTGAGTCCTTGCGGGTACCACCCGGGCGGGTGACGGGCGCGCTGGGATTCCGGTACCGTAGGGAGAAGCCCGCTGCGCGGTTTCGCGGCGGCAAGATCTGAATAGAGGAGGCCGGCCATGGACATCGACCTCAGCGTGTTGCGGCTGATGGAGCGCGAGAAAGAGATTCCCTTCGAGGAACTCGTGCAGATCATCGAGCAAGCAATTCTGACGGCCTACCTCAAGCACACCCACCAGGGTGAGCCGCTGAAGCAGGCTGCGGAAGAAGAACCCGGAGCTCGCGTCGTACTCGACCGCAAGTCCGGTCACGTCGACATTTACATTCCTGAGCACGACGAAGAGGGCAACATCATCGGCGAGGCCGTTGACAACCCCGACGACTTCGGTCGCATTGCCGCATTCGCGGCCAAGCAGGTCATCAATCAGCGTCTGCGCGACATCGCGGATGACGCGGTGCTCGGCGAATTCAAGGGCCGCGAAGGCGAGATCGTCGCCGGCGTGATCCAGCAGGGCCCCAACCCCCGCATGATCCACGTCGACCTCGGCACCATCGAGGCGATCCTTCCCCCCGAGGAGCAGGTGCCCGGCGAAAGCTACGTGCACGGTTCGCGCATCCGGGTGTATGTCACGGCCGTCGGCCGCGGCATGAAGGGCCCGCAAATCACCGTCTCGCGCACCCACCCGTCGCTCGTGCGTCGGCTGTTCGCGCTGGAGGTCCCCGAGATCGCCAGCGGTGTCGTGGAGATCGTGTCGCTGGCCCGCGAAGCCGGCCACCGTACCAAGATCGCCGTGCGCGCCACCGAGCCCGGTGTCAACGCCAAGGGTGCCTGCATCGGCGAGCTCGGCCAGCGCGTGCGCGCGGTGACGTCGGAGCTCAACAACGAGAAGATCGACATCGTCGACTACTCGCCGGACCTGGCCACCTTCGTGGCCAGCGCGCTGTCGCCCGCCAAGGTCACCAGCGCTTACGTCATCGACGAGTCGATCAAAGCAGTTCGGGCCCTCGTGCCCGACTACCAGCTGTCGCTCGCGATCGGCAAGGAGGGTCAGAACGCCCGCCTCGCCGCCAAACTGACCGGCGCAAAAATCGACATCCAGCCGGACAGCATTCTGGAGGACGACGAATAGGGGGTACGATGGATCCCGTTAGAACGTGCATTGGATGCCGTTCCCGCGCCTCACGCTCCTCACTTCTGAGGATCGTCGCCCAGAATTCGGACCTGGTGGTTGATGAAACCGCCACCCTCCCTGGGCGAGGCGCGTGGATTCATCCCACCATCGCGTGCTTCCAGGAGGCCGTGAGGCGGCGCGCTTTCGGGCGTGCTCTTCGAGTGACCAGCCCCCTGGACGCAAAACAACTAGAGAACAGGCTGACTTGGCTAATGGATAACTAATGAGCGGCTCGAAATGAGAACCGTCCGTTACTAACGGTCTGCCCCTTTCCGGGTGCAGGCCCGGAACAGGAGAATTGTGGCTGCGAAACCACGCGTACACGAGATCGCAACTGAACTCGGTGTCGACAGCAAGGTAGCCCTTGCGAAATTGAAAGAGATGGGCGAGTTCGTCAAGGGACCGTCTTCCAGCGTTGAACCCCCCGTTGCCCGCCGTCTGCGTGCAGCACTCGAGGCCGACGGAGTCGCCACCGGCGGCGCCGCTGCCACCCCGGCGGCCCCTGCCGCCGCCGCGAAGCCCGCGTCGACCACCACGGCCAAGCCCGGTGGCGCACGTCCGTCCCCGGCACGTCCCGCCGCACCGGTGCCCGCACCCGTCGTCGAGGCTCCTGCAGTGGATGCACCGCCGATGCCCGCCGCGCCGCTCACCGTAGCGGAGCGTCAGGCCGCAGCGACCGAGAAGGCCGCCGCTGCCGAAAAGGCTGCAGCGACCGAGAAGGCCGCCGCCGAGTCCGGCACCGCCGCGACCGAGAAGACGACCACCGAGGCAGCCACACCGGCCGCCAAGGCTGACGGCGACGCGGCTCCGACCGCCAAGCCCGGCGGCAGCGTCCCGCGTCCGGGAGCCCGTCCGGGCAACAACCCGTTCGCCAGCAACCAGGGCATGGGCAAGACTCCCACCCCGCGTCCGGGCAACAACCCGTTCGCGAGCGCGCAGGGCATGGGACAGCGTCCGCCGTCCACGTCCTCGCCCAGCAACATCCCCCGCCCCGCCGCACCCCGTCCCGGCGCCCCGCGTCCGGGCGGACCCGGCCAGGCACCCCGCCCGACCGGCTTCGGCCAGCGTCCGGGTGGCTTCCAGCGTCCCGGTGGCGCTCCGGGCGGCGCCGGTGGCGCACGCCCCGGCTTCACCCGCCCCGGCGCACCTGCCGGTGCCCCCGGCTTCGGCCCGCCCCGCCCCGCCGGTGGCGGCGGCGCCGGTGGTCGTGGCCGTGGTCCCGGCGGTGGAACCGCTGGTGCGTTCGGTCGCGGTGGCGGCAAGAACAAGGCGCGCAAGTCGAAGCGGACGAAGAGGGCCGAGTTCGAGCTGCGCGAGGCTCCGTCGCTGGGTGGCGTCAGCGTCCCCCGTGGCGACGGCGGAACCGTGGTGCGTCTGCGCCGCGGTGCCTCGATCACCGACTTCGCCGACAAGATCGACGCGAGCCCGGGCAACCTGGTCACCGTGCTGTTCCACCTCGGTGAGATGGCAACGGCAACGGAGTCGCTCGACGAGGCCACATTCGACGTTCTGGGCAGCGAGCTGGGTTACAAGATCCAGATGGTCTCGCCCGACGACGAGGACCGCGAGCTGCTGCTCGCCTTCGACATCGACATCGACCAGGAGCTGGCCGACGAGACCGACGAAGAGCTCGAAGTTCGTCCTCCCGTCGTCACCGTCATGGGTCACGTCGACCACGGTAAGACCGCGCTGCTTGACGCCATCCGTAACGCCAAGGTCGCTGCCGGTGAAGCCGGTGGCATCACCCAGCACATCGGTGCCTACCAGGTCGTCACCGAGCACGAGGGCAAAGAACGCGCCATCACCTTCATTGACACCCCCGGTCACGAGGCGTTCACCGCCATGCGTGCTCGTGGTGCGCAGGTCACCGACATCGCGATCCTCGTGGTCGCCGCCGATGACGGCATCATGCCGCAGACGATTGAGGCACTCAACCACGCACAGGCCGCCAACGTGCCGATCGTGGTCGCGGTGAACAAGATCGACAAGGCCGGTGCGAACCCGCAGAAGGTGCGCCAGCAGCTCACCGAATTCGGTCTCGTCGCCGAAGAGTACGGCGGAGACGTCATGTTCGTCGACGTGTCAGCTAGGAACAAGGTCGGCATCCAGGAAATCCTCGACGCCGTCCTGCTCACCGCAGACGCCGGACTCGACATGCGCGCCAACCCGAACAAGGATGCCCGCGGTGTGGCCATTGAGGCCAAGCTCGACAAGGGCCGCGGTGCAGTCGCCACGGTGCTCATCCAGTCCGGAACGCTGCACGTCGGCGACTCGATCGTTGCCGGTACCGCTTACGGCCGCGTTCGTGCGATGGCCGACGAAAACGGCAACGCCGTTCTCGCCGCCACGCCGTCCCGTGCCGTTCAGGTGCAGGGCCTCTCGAGCGTTCCCCGCGCCGGTGACACCTTCCTTGTTATCGAGGAAGACCGCACCGCGCGTCAGATCGCCGAGAAGCGCGAAGCCGCCGAGCGCAACGCCCTGCTGGCCAAGGCCCGCAAGCGCATCAGCCTGGAGGACTTCACCCGTGCACTCGAAGAGGGCAAGGTGGAATCGCTCAACCTCATCATCAAGGGTGACGTTTCCGGTGCCGTTGAGGCCCTGGAAGAGTCGCTGCTCAAGATCGAGGTCGACGACTCCGTTCAGCTGCGCATCATCCACCGTGGTGTCGGTGCGGTCACGGAGAGCGACGTCAACCTCGCCACCGTCGACAACGCCATCATCATCGGCTTCAACGTTCGCCCCGACACGAAGGCGCGCGAACGTGCGGCTCGTGAAGGCGTGGACGTGCGCTTTTACTCCGTCATCTACAACGCACTCGAGGACATCGAGTCTTCCCTCACCGGAATGCTCAAGCCCGAGTTCGAAGAAGTGCAGAGTGGTATCGCCGAGATCCGCGAGGTCTTCAGCTCGTCCAAGTTCGGAAACGTCGCCGGTGTCATCGTGCGCTCGGGAACGATCACACGAAACGCCAAGGCGCGGGTCATCCGCGACGGCATCGTGGTGGGCGACAACCTGGCCATCGAGTCGCTGCGTCGCTTCAAGGATGACGTCACCGAGGTTCGTACGGACTTCGAGGCCGGTATCGGTCTTGGTAAGTTCAACGACATCCAGATCGGCGATGAGATCGAGACGATCGAATTGAAGGAAAAGCCGCGTAGCTAAAAGCTAGGTGGCAAGGGGTCTCCGCTCGATCCCCCCTAAAAAGGGAAGAGCGGGGACCCCTACCCCGATTCCCTTTTTAGGGGGGATCGAGCTCCGCCCCGGTCCCCGAAAAGCCATCCGTCAATACGATGGCGGGGAGAGGGCTTAAGAGCGTTAAGTAGTACCCCGAAATTTTTAGGTTTATAGGAGTTCGACATGGTAGATCCGGCACGCGCTAGGAAGATGGCGGACCGCATCAAGGTCATCGTGGCCAAGCGGCTCGAACGCGGCATCCGCGACCCGAGGCTCGGCTTTGTGACCATCACCGACGTCAAGGTCACCGGCGACCTTCAGCACGCCTCGGTGTTCTATACCGTCTACGGCTCCGAAGACGAGCGCAGGGACAGCGCCGCGGCCCTCAAGGCTGCCACCGGCATGTTCCGCAGCGAAGTGGGCAAGAACATCACCGCCCGCTTGACGCCGTCGATCGAGTTCATCGCCGACGCCATCCCGGAGAACGCCGCCCTCATCGACGACCTCCTCCGTGAGGCCCGCGAACGCGACACCCAGGTGGGCGAGATGGCCCGCTCGGCCGTGTACGCCGGCGACGAAGACCCCTACGTCAAGCCGCGCGAATACGTCGAAGACGACGAGGATGACGACGACTCCGACGAGGACGAGGCGGAGACGCCTCCGGCACACAGCGGCCGTCACGCCGCACCCACGGAGCCCGACGCTCTGTAACCTGCTGCGCACCATCCCTCGAAGCCTCCGGCCGCCCCACGGGCGCCGGAGGTTGCGTGCGTGTGACATATAACGGAACACCCGGCCTCTTTTTGAGAAATCCCCGGTGACCGCGCCCATTTACTTCTAGGCTCGACGCATTCGTCCCATCCAGAAGGAGTTGTCATGGTCGCATCCCAGCAAACCGCCGCACGTGTCGCGGGCGTTCCCCTGTCCCAGCCGTATTACGGCGCCCCGATCGCGGTAGCGGTGAGGCGCTTCTTCAGCAAGTACGCCACCTTCTCGGGCCGGGCCAGCCTCAGCGAGTACTGGTGGTGGGCGCTGGTGAACTACGCCGTGCTCTTTGTGCTCGGTATCCTTGCGCTCGTGGCCGGCGGCACCCCGCAGGTGTCCGTGGACGGCACGGTGGCTCCGCCCGCCGGGGGAGCAATCGTGGTGGTGCTCATCATCACCGCGTATTCGCTGGCCACGATCATTCCGGGGCTGGCGCTCACGGCCCGGCGGCTGCACGACGGCAACTTCTCGGCGTGGTTCATCCTCATCGCCCTGATTCCCGGCATCGGCGGACTGATCCTCTTCATCCTCACCCTGCTGCCGTCGAAGCCGGAAGGCGCACGGTTCGACCAGGGTTCGCCTCAGTACAGCTGAGCACACGAACCCCAGCACAATATGAAGACCCCGTGGCCGGTGCCACGGGGTCTTCTTGGTGGATCGGCCGGCCGGGGTCAGGCCTCGGTGGCTGCGACGGTCCAGCTGGCGGAGTGGGAGGTGCCGGGGGCCAGCAGCACCAGGTCTTCGCCGGTGGAGAAGGCATTCGGCGGGCAGGTCATCGGCTCGACGGCCAGGCCGATCCGGCTGCGCTCCGGTGCCGGGCGGTCAGCGGTGTGCACCTGCAGCCAGGGCAGCTCGGCGCCGAAGCTCATGCGCACGCCGGTGCCGGCCGGGCTGGTCACGGTGACGCTCGCGGATGCTTCCGCACCGCGCGCGATCGCGGTGAAGGCGTGGTCGATGAAGGTGTCACCGATGGCCCGGGGAGTGCGGAAGTCGAACTCCGGGGTGGTCTCGACCGGGACGGTGGCCACGGGGCTGAGCCGGTCTGGGGTCACCGTGAGGTAGCTGGCCGCCGGAAACTCGAGGGTCCAGTCATCGACGGTGCCCGGCCCGGCCACGAGGTAGGGGTGCGGCCCGGTGCCGTACGGTGCGGTGGCGGTGCCGCGGTTCTCGGCGGTCACCGTGGTGGTGAGGCCGTCGTCGGCCAGGCTGTACGTGGCCAGGAGGGCGATGCGGTGCGGGTACCCGTCGCTCGGCACGATGGTGGTGCCGAGGGTCACGGAGTCGGCGGAGCGGGCCTGCAGGCTCCAGTCGGCCCAGCAGACCAGGCCGTGCAGGGCGTGCGAGCGGCTGGGTTCGGTGAGCGGAAGCTGGTAGTCGAGGCCGTCGAAGGTATAACTGCCGTCGACCACGCGGTTGGGCCATGGCGCGAGCACGGCGCCCCGGTAGCCCGGACGCACCTCGTCGGCGTCGAACGGAACGACGAGGTGACGACCGTGCCAGGTGAGCAGGCGCAGGCTCGCACCGACGCTGGCGATGGTGGCCGAGTAGCCGTCGTGGTTGATCGTGTACTGCAGCCCGGAGAGCGGCGGCACGGACGCATCCGTGGGAGTGGTGGTGGTGGTGACGGCGTCAGTCATGGGACAGAACTCGTTTCAGGTAGGCGTTCTCGAAGCGTCCGTCGGGATCGACCCTGTGCACGTGCGCCGCGAAATCATCGAGGCGCGGATAGGCGCGGCGGAGACCCGCCGGGGACATCGTGGCGACCTTGCCCCAGTGCGGGCGCGGCGCGAATGGTTCCAGGGTGTGCTCGATGAGGGGCAGCACCGTGCGGATCTCGGCCGGGAGCGGTTTCCAGGTGAAGTGGATGGCGAGCGAGTCGCGGGCGTAGCTCGGGCTGAGCCAGGCGGTGTCTGCGGCCACACTGCGCAGCTCGGAGATGTGCAGCAGCGGTGCGATCCGGTCACCGATCGCGCGCAGGGCGGTGATCGCGGCAACGGCGTGCTCGGCCGGAATGAGGTATTCGGACTGGATCTCTTCACCGTGGCTGGGCTGGAACTCGCTCCGGAAGTGCGCGAGGCGCTCGTTCCACGGTCCGGGCTCGCGCAACTGCCCCGTCACGCTCTCGGCGGTGACGCCGGGCAGCGGGTGCAACGCCACCATGGCCTCGGTGGCGCCGAGAGCGGCGAGGTCCAGCTCGGGGCCGTCCACATCCAGCCGGCGCTTGGACCAGACCTGGTGTGTGTTCTCACCCCGGAAGGTGGTGAACACGCTGACGCTGTAGCCGCTGGCCATGATGGCGGCCCAGTTCGCCAGGGCCGCGGTCCAGGACAGTCGCTCGTGTACGTACTGGGAGATCTGGAAGTGCGGCTGCACCCTCAGGGTCACCGCGGTGACGATGCCGACGGCACCCAGGCCCACCACGGAGGCGGCGAAGTCCTGGTCGTGTTCCCGCACGATTTCGACCTGCCCCGAGGCGCGCACGATCTCCAGCGCCACGACCGAGGACGCCAACGACCCGTTGCGCACGCCGGAGCCGTGGGTACCGGTCTGGATGGCGCCGGCGACCGAGATGTGCGGCAGGGACGCGAGGTTCGGCAGGGCCAGGTCGTGTTCGGCGAGGTATGCGCCCACCTGGGCGTAAGTGCTTCCCGCGCCCACCCGCACGCTCACCGCTGCGCCGTCGTCACCGAACTGGAGCGACGGTTCGATGTCCAGCCGGTCGAGGGCGATCAGGGTGCCGACGCTGTCGGCGATCGTGGAGAAGGAATGCCGGGAGCCCAGGGCCTTGATCTGCCCGGCCCCGGCGTCGACCGCCGCGACGATTCGGGAGACCTCTTCGGTCGTCGTCGGGTGCCTGATGTCGTCCGTTGAATACTCGACGTTGCCGGCCCAGTTCTTCATTGAAACCATTTCTGTTGGAGAGAGCGTGGGGGTTTTCACCCCTGCGAAAGAGCGTACCGCCCGGGTTCGACGAGTACGGCGAGACCGTCGGCGAGGAGCCCGGCCAGGGCCCTGTCGCGCTGCACGGCATCCGGCCACACGGTGTCGATCTCAGTGGCGGTCACCGGATGGTGCGTGGCCCGCAGTTCGGCCATGATCAGTCCGCGCACCTGCCGGTCGCTGCCCTCGAACTTCTTCTGCACGGCCTTCTTCGGTCCCGCGTAGGCCGGGTAGCCGGCCGCACGCCAGCCGCAGGCATCCCGGATCGGGCAGTTCTCGCACCGCGGGCTGCGGCTGGTGCACACGATGGCGCCCAGCTCCATGATGGCCGCGTTGAAGACCGCCGCCGCGACGGGCTCGGCGGGCAACAACGCCGACATCGACTCGAGGTCCCTGCTGCGGCTGGGCGGTGCGGGTTCGGCCTGCCCGGCCACAGCCCTGGCGATCACCCGGCGGGTATTGGTGTCGACCACCGGATGCCGGTGGCCATAGGCGAAGACCGCCACCGCCCTGGCCGTGTAATCACCGATTCCGGTGAGGGCCAGCAGGTCGTCCACGTCCTCCGGCACGATGCCGCCGTGCCGTTCCACGATCTGCACGGCAGCGGCGTGCAGCCACAGTGCTCGGCGCGGGTAGCCCAGGCTCGCCCAGGCCCGAACGGCCTCGCCGGGCGGTACGGAGGCCAGGTCGGCGGGTGTCGGCCAGCGTTCGAGCCATTCCTCAAGACGCGGGATGACCCGGCTCACCGGGGTCTGTTGCAGCATGAACTCGCTCACCAGGGTGCCCCAGGCGCTGAAACCGTCGCGCCGCCAGGGCAGGTCGCGGGCGTTGTCGTTGAACCAGGCACTGATGCTGTGGCTGAGGGCGGGGCCGGCGGGCGCTGCGCCGACAATGGCACCGTCGACGGGGGCAGCGCTGTGGACTGTGACGTTCATCGGTTCTAACCTAGGCTCGATTCATGAAGCTCGTTTCCACTCCCCGCGTCGAGTACCTGCGTACCCTCTCGTCCGAGATCCTCAATCTGAACGGCCGGGGCCGGGTGATCGTGGCGGTGGACGGCGCCGACGCGGCCGCCCGCACGGCGTTCGCCGACGATCTGGCCGCGGTGCTCGACGAAGCCGACAAGCCCACCTACCGGGCGTCGCTGCGCTATTTCCAGCGATCCAGGGAAGACGTCGGCCGGTTCGGCGCCGACTCCCCGGAGCGCTTCTTCCGGCACGGTTTCGACTATTCCGCGCTGCGCCGGGTCTTGCTCGAACCGTTCCGGCTCGGCGGCAGCACCGGCTTCGTCACCCAGGTCTTCGACCCCGACCGCGACAGCTGGATCGAACCGACCTGGACCACGGCTCCGGCGGACGCGTTCCTGGTCATCGACGGCGAGTTCATCAACCGCAGTGAGCTGAGGGACGCCTGGAACTACCGCATCCTGCTGGAGAGCGAGGCGACCTCGGAGGCGGACTACCTCTACCAGAAGGAGGAACGCCCCCGGCAGGTGGCGTCGGCCGTGATCGACCTCAGCGAACGGCACCGCCCCCAGCGGGTGTTCAGCGACTCCTGCTGAACCGTGCCAGCACGTCGGCGGGGCTGAGGAACGTCCCGCGTTCCTCCACCTCGTGCACCAGGGCGGTCAGCCGGCCGTTCACCGGGGCCGGAACGCCGGCGGCAGCGGCCTCACGCACCACTACGCCGTTGAGGTGGTCCACCTCGGTGCGTTGGCCGCGGGTGATGCTTTGCAGGGTGGAGCCCAGATTGGGCACCCTACCCATGCGGGCACGCATCCGCAGCGGCACCACCTGGCCCGCCCACGCCGGCAGCAGCGAGAAGATCCGCAACCGGCGGTCGCCGAGCGCCTGCATGGCACCGAACCGGATGCCGCGGCGTTTGCCCACCCGCACGGCCTCGCGCATGCTCAGCGTCAGCACCCGGCGCAGGCCCCGGTGGGCGACGACGGCCTGCACGCTCAGCCCGGTGATCGCGGGCAGCGCGTTGAGCATGTTCACGACAAGTTTGGTCCACTGGGCGCCGACGAAATTGTCGATGGCCTGGCAGGGCACCGCCTCGGCGAGCACGGCCTGCCAGCGCCGGGTGGCCGCGTCGGCCGGCCCCGTGCCCCGGCCGAGATAGGTGGGCGCGACGGTGGTGACCGTGACCAGGCCGGGTTCGGTGTAGTTGGCCGCGATGATCGAGAGGGCGCCGAAGCAGTCAGAGCGGGGGAGCAGCCGCCGGGCGGTCTCGACCCCGTCGAGGCCGTTCTGCACCACGATCACCGCGGCGCCGTCGAGCACGGCGGCGTTGTCGGCGATCGCGGCCTCGGCATCCTGCGCCTTGGTGCAGACCAGGGCGAGATCGGGCGTCTCGACCAGCCGTTCGAGGGCGGCGGGATGCGCCGTTGCCGGGCCGAACCCGCCCACGAGCCGGATGCCGCGCTCGCGGATCACGGCCAGCCCGGCGCCGCGCGCGGTGACGGTCACCTCGTGGCCGGCCGCGCTGAGCAGAATGGCGAAGGTTCCGCCCAGGGCGCCAGCGCCGATCACAGCAATTCGCATGACCTCAGCCTAGAAGCCCCGGCCGGGCCACCTTGACTACCCGCGAACGAGGAGGGCGTCCGAGCGAACCGGTGCGGGCTGCGGTGCCTGATCGACCCGACGACCTGACGGTAGCGCCAGCGCGATCACCGCCGCGACGGCGAGCACCCCGGCGCCGACCAACACGGCGGGCACCGCGGCATCCACGTACCCGGTGGGGGTCAGCGTGCCGCCGTTGCCGGTGAACACGGCGGTGAGCACCGCGACGCCCAGCGCCACACCGATCTCGCGGAAGGTGGAGTTGGTGCCGGACGCCTTGGCATGGTCGTCGGGCACCATATTGGCCAGCACGGCGGTGGAGCTCGGCGCGAAGACCAGTCCCATTCCGAGCCCGGCCAGGATGAACGCGCCGACCAGCTCGCCGTATTCGACGTCGGCCGACATCTGGAGGGCGAGCCAGACCATCGCGATCGCGAGCAGGGCCAGCCCCAGCACGATCGGCAGCCGCGTTCCGGTTCTCGGGCTGAGCATCCCGGTCAACGGGGCCACGATCATGGGAGCCAGCGTCCACGGCATCGTCATCACACCGGCTTCGAGCGGACTGTGGCCCTGCACGATCTGCAGGAACTGGATGAGGATGAAGATCGACCCGAAGATGCCGAAGCTGAAGGTGATCCCGACCAGGTTCGCGACCGTGAAGCTGCGGTCCCGAAACAACCGCAACGGCAGCAGGGGTGCGGATGCCCGACCCTCCCACCAGACGAAGGCCAGCAGGAGCGCTCCGCCGCCGATGAGCGCCGCGAGCACCTCGGTGCTGCTCCAGCCGGCTTCGTTGCCCCGCACGATGCCGTAGACGATTCCGAAGACCCCGCCGCCGGCCAGCACCAGGCCCACCACATCGGCGCGCAGCCGGGCGCCGAAGCTATTGGGCAACGCCACCAGCACCAGGGGGACCGACAGCAGGCCGAGCGGAACGTTCAGCCAGAAAATGGCTTCCCAGTTCCACCCTTCCACCACGGCGCCACCGATGAGCGGGCCGAGGGCCACACCGAGGCCGGCGATGCCGCCCCAGATGCCGATGGCCGCTGGCCGGAAGCGGTCGGCGACCGACCCGACGAGCAGGGTGAGGGAGAGTGGCATGAGCGCGGCGGCGCCCACGCCCTGTAGCGCACGGGCGGAGATCAGCATCCACGGTTCGACGCTCATGGCACAGAGCGCCGATGCGGCGGTGAACACCGCGATGCCGGCCAGGAACACGGTCCGGCGCCCGAAGCGGTCGCCGATTGCAACGGCCATCAACATGAACGTGGCAAAGCTGAGGGAGTAAGCGTTCACCACCCACTGGAGTTCTTCGATTGTCGCCGAGAGGTCGGTGTTGATCACCGGCAGGGCGCTGGTGACCACGAGGTTGTCGAGGGTGGCCATGAACATGGGCAGTGACGCGGCGACGACGGCAAGCCAGACGGGAACCCGGCCGAGGCGCTTGCCGGGCGGGGTGAGGGTGGCGGTCATGGGAGGTCCCTTCGGGAACGGAGCCAGCGAATGTTGTAATTGAATGATTACAAAACAGGAGACTAGTAATCGACTGATAACCTGTCAAGTGTGAACGAGACATCCGGCACCGCAGCCGCCCAGCCCACCGAGCGCATTCCCGCCGCGGAACGACGCGAGCAGATCCTGGCCGCGGCCAGCGTGGTCTTCGGTGAGCGCGGCTATTCCGGTGCGACAACCGACCAGGTGGCCAAGGTGGCCGGCATCAGCCAGCCCTACGTGGTGCGCATGTTCGGCACCAAGGAGAACCTGTTCCTCGAGGTGCTGGCCAGGGCGCTCGAGCGCCTGGTCGCCGGCTTCAGGCAGATCATCGCCGAACCACGCGAGCACGGCGAGGACGAGATGGAGCTGCTGGCCGCACGGCTCGGCGGCGCCTACGTGGACCTCATTGAAGATCGCGGCATACTGCTCTCGCTCATGCAGGCCTTCATCAGCGGGCACAACCCGGTCGTCGGCGCCAAGGCCAGGGCCGGGTTCCTCGAGATCTACCGGATGCTGCGCGACGAGGCCGGCTTCCCGCCGGACGCCATCCGCGGGTTCCTGGCCGACGGGATGCTGTTCAACACGCTCCTGGCCATCCGGCTGCCCGACATCTTCGACGAGGACCCCGACGCCGAGGAACTCATGCGGTGCACGTTCCGTGGCAAGCTCGACCTGGTGCTCGGCGCCACAGCCGCCGAAGCCGCAGCAGATGCCTGACCCCAGCTAAGAAGGATTTCCAGTGAACGCCCCACGCCGCAAGCCCGGCAGCACGACCAGCGGCCTCGTGCTGATCGACAAGCCCCAGGGCTGGACCAGCCACGACGCCGTCGCGCGCACCCGCCGCCTGGCGAACACCCGCAAGGTCGGCCACGCCGGCACCCTGGACCCGATGGCGACGGGCCTGCTGATCCTCGGCATCAACAGCTCCACCCGGCTGCTCACCTACGTGGTCGGCCTCGATAAGGAATACCTGGCCACCATCCGGCTGGGCGCCGCGACGACCACCGACGACGCCGAGGGGGAGGAGCTCACCCGCGCGCCCGCCGAGGTCGTCGACGCCGTGACCGCTGAGGCAATCGCCGCGGGCATCCAGGGCCTGACCGGGGACATCAGTCAGCGACCCAGCGCTGTGAGCGCCATCAAGGTGGACGGCAAACGCGCCTACGCCAGGGTGCGTGCCGGCGAGGACGTCGAACTGCCCGCCCGTCCCGTCACCGTGAGCGAGTTCGAACTGCTCTCCAGCACCCCGGTCGACGGGTTCCGCGACCTCGAGGTGCGCGTCGTGTGCTCCTCAGGCACCTACATCCGGGCGCTGGCCCGCGACCTCGGCGCGGGCCTCGGCGTCGGCGGCCACCTCACCAGCCTCCGCCGTACCCGCATCGGCCCGTTCGGCATCGACGCCGCCGACCCGCTCGACCGGCTCGATGTGGCCCGCGCCCTGATCGGCCCGGCGGATGCCGCGAGCCGGCTGTTCGGCCGGCTCGATCTGAGCGAGCAGCAGGCCATCGACCTCGGCCACGGCAAGCGCATCGACGCGCCCGTCGGCACCGGAGACGCCGGACCGATCGCCGCCATCAGCCCGAACGGCAGCCTCATCGGCCTCGTCGAGTACCGCGCCGGCCAGGCCAAGTCGATCGTCAATTTCCCGCCAGACGAACCCGCCGACGGCCCCGCCGTCAGCCCCGCCGTCACGGAGGACGCCTCGTGATCGAGTGGTTCACCTACCTGCAGCTGGCGATCGCCACCGCTGCCGGCCTGCTCTGCCTGGGCCTGGGGCTGGCCGGCCGCAAGCCCACCGACGTCAGCATGGGGGCGACCCTGCTCGTCGAGGTGCTCCTGATCGTGCAGCTCGTGGTGGCCCTGGTTGCGCCGCTCACCGGCAACCAGGCCACCGGCAGCCTGCTGGAGTTCTACACCTACCTGGTCAGCGCCATCCTGCTGCCGATCGCTGGGGGAGTGTGGGCGCTCATCGAACGCAGCCGGTGGAGCACGGTGATCCTCGGGGTGGTCTGCCTGTCGGTGGCTGTCATGCTCTACCGGATGCTGCAGATCTGGACAGTGCAGGGCGTCTGAGCCGTGCGGCACGACCGGCACCGTTCGGCCCGGAGATGCTGCGATAATTACTGAGCGATGAATGATCTCAAGACCGACTCCGGAGACAACGCCACCGGTACGACGACTCCCGGCCGGGTGACCGGCATCGGGCGGGTGCTGATCATGGTCTACGGCGTCCTCGCCCTCGCCGCGACCGGCCGGTCCTTTGTACAGATCGTCGGGAAGTTCGACGAGGCCCCGCTGGCGTACACCCTCTCGGCCCTCGCCGCGGTGGTCTACATCGTCGCGACCATCGCCCTGATCAAGCGCGGACGCGCCTGGTATCGGATCGCCTGGGTCACCATCGGCTTCGAACTGCTCGGTGTTCTCGTGATCGGCACCCTCAGCCTGGTCGACCCGCAACTGTTCCCGCACGACACAGTCTGGTCGGTGTACGGCCGCGGCTACCTGTTCATCCCGTTGGTGCTGCCGATCCTGGGCATGTGGTGGCTGGCCCGCCACGCGCCGGAGCGCACCGACCGGAACGGCGTCCCGGCATGACCGGCGCCCAGGCTACGCCCACAAACGTTCCCTCAAACGTGCCCACCACCGCGGGCATGAAGGTGTTCCCCGGTCGCGGCGCCGTCCCGGCCGACTGGCCGGCCTCCGCGGTGAGCATCGGAAAGTTCGACGGTGTGCACGCCGGCCACCGCGCCGTGATCGCAGAGCTCAAGACCCTCGCCGACCGGGAAGGCCTGGCCGCCGTCGTCGTCACCTTCGACAGGCACCCGCTCTCCCTGCTGAACCCCGACAAGTGTCCCGCCGAGCTGGTCAGCGTGCAGCAGAAGCTCGACCTGCTCGGTGGCACCGGCCTCGACGCCACCGTGGTGCTCGCGTTCGACAGGGCGCTTTCGTCACTGCCGCCGGAGGACTTCGTCCGTGACATCCTCGTGAACACCCTGCACGCCCGCCACGTGATGGTGGGCCGGGACTTCAGGTTCGGCGCGCGCGGTGCCGGCGACGCCGACCTGCTCACCGAGCTCGGTGGCCGGTACGGTTTCGACGTGCGCCTGATCGACGACGTCACGCCGCAGGGGGAGCGCCGGGTCTCGTCGACGTGGATCCGCGAGCTGCTCTCCGACGGTGACGTGCGGGCGGCAACCCGGTTGCTCGGGCACACCCCCACGATGCGTGGAATGGTTGTGCACGGTGCGGCCAGGGGTCGCGAACTCGGCTATCCCACCGCGAACCTCGCGCCGGAGGCCGAGGGGCTGGTCCCCGCGGACGGCGTGTACGCCGGCTGGCTCACCGACAACGGGGTGCGCTATCCCGCCGCCATCTCCATCGGCAACAACCCCACCTTCGATGGCGTGCCGCAGAAGCAGGTCGAGGCGTACGTGCTCGACCAGGAGATCGACCTGTACGACCATGTCGTCGAGGTCGCTTTTGTCGAGCACATCCGCGGCATGGTCGCGTTCACCGGCATCGAGCCGCTGATCAGGCAGATCGAGGATGACGTCGTGAAGACCCGCGCGATCCTGCGGCTCCCGGCCGATTAGCCGGCCGGCTGCTCCGGCGGTGCCGGAACGGGTGGGGTGTCCGCGGGCAGCGGCCCGCGGCCGAACAGGAACAGAATCAGCTCCGACGCCGGTGCCCGCAGCGGCGTGCCGTGGCCGACGCTCCAATCGGCATCCGTCGCCAGCAACCGGCGTGTGCGCAGAACGGCCTTGATCTCGGTGGGGGCGATCAGACTGCGCCGCAGCGCAACCGCGCCACCGGCGGTCGCGTGAATCGGCAGGGTCAGGCCGAGCGGATGCGCCACGTCGAGGCCGTGCACCACGGCCTCGGTCAGCTCGGTGATGCCACCGCGGCCCGAGGCTGCCCTGGCTGCGGCGATCTCCCGCAGCCGCGCCACCAGCTGTGCCGGCTCGGCGGCGGCCGCGGCCCGGCTCACGGCGTCGATGGCGCGCCCCGGGCGCACAAAGTGACCGAGGTACGCGCGGGCGGCGCTGCCGAGGAGTTCGCGCTTTGTGCTGCCAAGCCGCCAGACCAGGTGTCCGGCGACATCGCGCACCCGCCAGCCTGTGCACAGGCTCTGCGCCTCCCACTGCTCGGGCGTCAGCTCGGCGAGCAGGTCGGCGATGGCCGTGACGGTGGCCGCGAGGTGCCCCGACCAGCGCGCATTCACGCCGGATTCGTTGCCGACACTCCGCAGGCTGAGGGGGAGGAGTCGCGCAAATTCTGCCATGCCGTCCAGCCTAGACTTGCCCGGTGTCAGAATTTTCGCCCCGCCCCCTCTGGACCGGGCGAACCCTGGCACTGCTGGGCATCGTCCTGGTCGCCGCCAACCTGCGCACTGCCGTCGCGGCACTCTCGCCCATCGTCAGCCAGATCTCCACGGACATCCCGCTGACCGCAACGTCCATCGGGCTCCTCGGTATGCTGCCGCCGGTCTGCTTCGCCGTCTTCGGCATCTTCACCCCGGTCTTCACCCGCCGGTTGGGCCTGGAGAACGTGCTGGTGCTCGCCCTCACCGCGATGCTCATCGGGCACCTCACCCGCGGCGGGGCGGGATCCCTCACCGCCTTGATGATCGGCAGCGTGATCACCTTCGCCGGGCTCGGGGTCGGCAACGTGCTGCTGCCGCCGCTGGTGAAGAAGTACTTCCCCGACAGGGTCGGCCTGATCACCTCCCTCTACGTCACCGTGGTGTCACTGAGCACCCTGATTCCGCCGCTGATCGCCGTGCCGGTCGCGGATGCCGCCGGCTGGCGGGTCTCCCTCGGGCTCTGGGTGCTGCCCGTGGTGTTCGCCCTCGTGCCCTGGCTGACGATGTTCGTGCGACACCGGGTGCAAGCCAGCCCGGGGGCCCTCGTCGAGGAAGCGGAGCCGGCGCTGCTCGGTCGGATCTGGCGTTCCTCGATCGCCTGGGCACTGGCCGTGGTGTTCGCGGCGTCGTCGCTGAACGCCTACGCGATGTTCGCCTGGCTACCGCAGCTGCTCATCGACACCGCGGGCGTGACCCCGGCCCAGGCCGGCACTCTGCTCTCGGTCTACGCCGCCATGGGCATCCCCTGCGCGCTGCTGATTCCGTGGCTGACCTCCCGAATGAAAAACGTGGCCATCCTGGTCTACCTGGGGGTCGCCGCTTTCCTGATCGGCGATCTTGGCCTGCTTCTGGCGCCAAGCACGCTCACCTGGCTCTGGGTGGTGCTGGCCGGTCTCGGTCCGCTGTTCTTCCCGCTCACGCTGGTTCTGATCAACCTGCGCACCCGCACCCACGCCGGGTCGGTGGCACTGAGCGGTTTTGTGCAGAGCGTCGGCTACACCCTCGGTGCGCTCGGCCCGCTGTGCGTGGCGCTGCTGCACGAGATCACCGGGGCGTGGACGGCCCCGCTGCTGTTCCTGATCGGCACGGCGCTCGCGATCACCGTGGCCGGCGCGGTTGTCGCGCGCCCGCACCTGCTCGAGGACGACCTGGAGCGCCGGCACCGCTCGTAATCCGCTGCTCATATGAGCAAGATCTGCAACGCATGTTGTACCGGCCGGTCAGCTCCACTTACGCTGGGGCCACTGAGGAAGGCGTCAACGAATGACCGACATCGACGAGCTGCTGTCTATTCGGGCGGCCGAGCTGTACTACGAAGAGGACAAGACCCAGGACGAGATCGGCACGATCCTCCGGATCACTCGTTGGAAGGTCGGCAGGCTGTTGGCCCAGGCCAAGGCGAACGGATTCATCCGCATCGAAATCGTGCATCCCCGCGCCCGCCGGCTCGGCCTCGAACGACAGCTGCGCAGAGCCACCGGCCTCGTCGATGCAATCGTGGTGTCCACTGCCGGTGTCGTCGACGAACTCGACCTGCAAAAACGCACCGCGCAGGCGGCCGCTGACTACCTCAGCGCCCTGCGCCCGGTGCCGCGCACGCTCGGTATCAGCTGGGGGCGCACCCTGCACGACATCTCGGAACAGCTCAAGCCCGGTTGGGCGAACGGCGTCAACGTCGTGCAAATCAACGGCGGCGTAAGCCTGAACGCCCGGCCGGGAACCGCCGCGGCCACCGCCGTCAGCATCGCCCAGAAGGGCGGGGGCCAGTTCACCTTGTTGCCCAGCCCCGCGATCCTGGAACGGGTCGAGACCAAGTTGGCCATCGCCTCCGACCGCTCGGTCGCGGCGGTGCTCGAGATGGGCGCCGCGGCATCCGCCTATCTGTTCAGTGCGGGCCAGGCCGACGCCGGCTCCGCCCACGTCGACAGCGGTTACCTCACCCCGGACCAGGTCGACGAACTGGTGCGCAAGGGAGCCGTCGGCGATGTGGTCGGTCGGTTCATCGACAGTGCGGGCCAAATCGTCGACCCGGCGCTGGACGAGCGCACATTCGGTATCCCGCTCGAGCAATTACGCCGAGCGAAAACTTCCGTCGCCGTGATCGGCGGCCCGCGCAAGCACGCCATCGCCCGCTCCGTCGTCCTCAGCGGCCTGTGCACGGTCCTGATCACCGACGAAGACACCGCCCAGGCGCTGATCGGAGCCGCCTGACCCCTTCGTTACGCCTCGTGGGGACGGTCGGGGTTGTCGTCTCGGAGGAGGTCGGCCAGGGCCTGGTCGATGTCGTCCAGGACCGGGGGCTCGCCCTTGGCGGTGGAGGTCAGCCGAGCGACCAGGGCCTGCGGGTCGTCGAGGTCCGCGGACGTCGGCAGGATGTCGGGGTGCGCCCACAGGGCGTCCCTGGCCTCGTTGCCCACGGCGTCGGTGACGGCCTGCCACATTGCGGCGGCCTCACGCAGGCGGCGGGGGCGCAGCTCCAGGCCCACCAGGGTGGCGAAGGCCGACTCTGCGGGGCCGCCGGATGCCCGGCGCCGCTTGACGGTCTCGTTGATCGCGTCGGCGCGCGGCAGCCGGCTGGTGGCCTCCACGGTGACCACGTCGACCCAGCCCTCCACCAGGGCGAGCATGGTCTCGAGCCGGCCGAGGGCGGCCAGCTGGGCGTCGGACTTGGGCGGGATCAGGGAGCCGTTCACCATGGCGTCCCGCAGTTCCTCGGGGTTCGACGGGTCGAAGCCCTCGGCGAGGGACTCCAGCCGTTCGGTGTCGATGCTGATGCCGTGGGCGAAATCGGTGATCGAGCTGATCATGTGCAGACGCAACCAGCGGGAGTGCCGGAACAGGCGGGCGTGGGCGAGCTCACGCACGGCGAGATAGATCTGCACCTGGTCGATGGGCACGTCAAGGCCCTCGCCGAACTCGGCGACGTTCTGGGGGAGCAGGGCGGCCTGCTGGTCGCTGAACAGGGGGATGCCGATGTCGCCGCCGGAGACGACCTCGCTGGCGAGCTGGCCGACAACCTGACCCAGCTGCATGGCGAACAGGGTGCCGCCGAGGCTACGCATCATCTGGCTGGCACCGGCGAGCATGCCCTTGAGCTCCTCTGGGGCCTGTTCGGTGAGCACGTTGGTGAGCGAATCCGAAATGCTCGTCGCGACGGGCTCGGAAAGCTGGCTCCACAGCGGCATGGTGGCGGTCACCCACTCTTTGCGGGTCATCAGGCGCGGGACAACTGTGAGCTCGGCGACGTTGATCACGTCATCCAGCCAGAGCGCCGCGATGTGGAAGGCCTGCTCGAACTCGGCGCGCTGGGCGTCGGTCGTGCTGAGCTGCCCGGTGGCCGCGCGTTCCTGGCCCTGCTGCAGGGCGATGCCCCAGTTGATGCCGCCGTCGCCGCCGCCCTTCAGGGCGCCCTGCAGCTGGCTCATCAGCGCCGCCACACTGGCGGGATCGTTCGGGAGTCCGGCCGCGCCGGCTAATTGGCCGGGGTCGATGGACGACTTGCCCGACAGGATGTCTCGGAGCATGTCCCGGAATTCGTCTTCTGGGTTCTGACCTTCGTCGGGTCGGGAGTCATCGGCCACTTCAGGCACCTCTCAGTTGCGTCCCTCTACGCTAGCCCGAGAACCCCGGCTAGAACTGGGAAATGACCTACGCTGGGTTCTTGCCTTGTCGCCCGTAGCGAACAGCTTGCGCACTTCCCCTTCATCCTTCTAAGGAGCCTGGTGGCCCTCTTCACCGCTGACCCGCATTCAGGCTCCGACCGACCCCGCAAGGGTTCGCGCACGGGGTGGGTGGTGCTGGGTATCGCACTGGTCACCGGGCTCACCCTGGCGATCGTGCCGTCACCGTATGTCGTGGAGAAGCCCGGGCCCGTGTACAACACGCTCGGATCCGCCGAATATGACGGGGAGAAAACCGACCTCATCACGATCCCGGACGAGACCGTGTACCCGACGGAGGGCACGCTGGACCTGCTCACGGTCTCGGTGCTCGGCAACCCGGACAACCGCCTGAACTGGTTGACGGTCGCGTCGGCCTGGCTCGACCCGAGCCAGGCGGTGGTGCCGATGGAGTCGGTCTTCCCGGCCGACGTCAGCACCGAACAGCGTGACGAGCAGAACCAGGCGGCCATGGTGAACTCCCAGCGGGACGCCATCGCCGCGGCGTTGACCAACCTCGGCTACGACTACCCGACCGAACTGAGCGTGGTGTCACTGGCCGACGAGGCGCCGGCGACCGGCCTGATCGAGGCCGGCGACCTGATCGAGACCGTCAACGGGGAAGCCGTGGCCGACATCACCGCGCTGCGGGCGGCACTCACCGCCAGCGGCGCCGACGCCCCGGCCACCATCGGGCTGACCCGCGACGGCGCCGAGCAGAGCGTCGAGGTCACCCCCGTCGACGTCGACGGCAACGTGGTTCTGGGAATCAACGTCAAGTCGGAGTACAAGTTCCCGTTCGACGTCAACATCCAGCTCGACAAGGTCGGCGGGCCCAGCGCCGGCATGATGTTCGCGTTGGGCATCATCGACAAGCTCACCCCGGGGTCCATCCATGGTGGGGCGGATGTCGCCGGCACCGGAACCATCGACCAGTCCGGCAGTGTCGGCCCCATCGGCGGGATCCGCCAAAAGCTCTTCGGAGCCAAAGAAGCCGGTGCCGAGTGGTTCCTGGCTCCCGCCGCCAACTGCGACGAGGTCTCCGGTCACATCCCGGATGGCTTGACGGTCCTGGCCGTGAGCACCCTCGTCGAGTCCCTCGCTGCGCTGGATGCCATCGGCACCGGAGCCGACACCGGCGACCTGCCGACCTGTCCGGCAACCCGATAGCACGGGCACTTCTGGGTGAGCCCTCAGCGAACTCGGGGTTTGCCCTGAGGGCGGCTGCATAGAATGAGGGTCTGACCCCCGATCTATCAGAGCAAGAGGCCAATTCGTGACCACATCATCCGCTGGAAGCGCTCCACGCCGGAGCCGTGCCCCGCTCGCCATCACGGCAGCGATCATTGCGGGGCTGGTGATCTTGTTCTTCATCTTCGCCGGGCTCTATGCCGACGTGTTGTGGTTCGACCAGCTCGGCTTCCTCAGCGTGCTGACCACGCAATGGATCGCCAGCGCGGTTCTGTTCGTCATCGGGTTCCTCGGCATGGCCGTGCCGGTCTGGGTGAGCATTCAGCTCGCCTACAGGCTGCGCCCGGTCTACGCCAAGCTGAACTCGCAGGTCGATCGTTACCAGCAGGTCATCGAGCCGCTGCGCCGGCTCGCGATGTACGGCATCCCCGCCCTGCTCGGCCTCTTCGCCGGTGTCGCCGCCGCGACCCACTGGCAGACGATCCTGATGTGGCTCAACCGCACCGAGGCGGGCACCACCGACCCGCAGTTCGGCTTCGACGTGTCGTTCTACCTCTTCGACCTGCCGTTCTACCAGTCGCTGCTGGCCTTCAGCTCCGCCGTCGTGCTCATCTCCGCGCTGGTCGCTCTCGCCACCTCTTACCTGTACGGCGCCATCCGCGTCACCGGCCGTGAGGTCTTCGTGGCCAAGGCCGCCCGCGTGCAGATCGCCATCACCGCCGCGGTCTACCTACTGCTGCAGGGTGTCAGCATCTGGCTGGACCAGTACTCCACCCTCACCCAGTCGAACGACCTGATCACCGGCGCCGGTTACACCGACGTCAGCGCCACCATTCCCGGGCGTGCAATCCTGGCCGGCATCGCGGTCTTCGTGGCCATCCTCTTCATCGTCACGGCCTTCATCGGTCGTTGGCGCCTGCCGGTGATCGGCACCGCGTTGCTGATCGTGAGCAGCCTGCTGATCGGTTCGCTCTACCCCTGGGTCGTGCAGCGCTTCCAGGTGGACCCGAGCGCGAAGACCCTCGAAGCGCCGTATATCCAGCGCAACATCGACCTCACCCGCGATGCCTACGGCGTCGCCGATGTGGAAGAGATCCCGTACACCGCCACCACCGAGGCCACGCCAGGCGCCCTGCGCGAGGACGCGGAGACCACTGCCAACATTCGCATCCTCGACCCCGCCCTGGTCAGCGACGCGTTCGCCCAGCTCGAGCAGTTCAAGCAGTACTACCAGTTCCCGTCCAAGCTCGACGTGGACCGCTACACGATCGACGGCAAGTCCCAGGACACCGTGGTGTCGGTTCGTGACCTCAACCTCAACGGCCTGAGCAGCGAGACGTGGGTCAACTCATCGGTCGTCTACACGCACGGCTACGGGGTCGTCGCCGCCTACGGCAACCAGCGTTCGGCCGACGGCCAGCCGGTGTTCCTGGAGAACGGCATCCCCACGTCGGGAGCGCTCGGCGAGTTCGAGCCGCGGGTGTACTTCGGCGAGACCTCACCGACCTACTCGATCGTCGGCGCCCCTGAGGGCACCGACCCCATCGAACTGGACTATCCGTCCGGCGAGGACGGCGCCCAGCAGACCTACACCACCTTCACCGGTGACGGCGGTCCCAGCCTGAACGGCCCGTTCAACAAGCTGATCTACGCACTCAAGTTCCAGTCCGAGCAGATCTTCCTGGCCAACGCCGTCAACGACGAGTCCCAGATCCTCTACGACCGCGACCCGATCACCCGCGTGCAGAAGGTCGCCCCGTACCTCACGCTCGACTCCGACCCGTACCCGACCGTCGTCGACGGACGCATCAAGTGGGTTGTGGACGCGTACACGACCTCGGCCAGCTACCCGTACTCCACCGCGGTCAGCCTGAGCGACGCCATCGCCGACACCGAGACGCCCGAACAGCCGTTCGCGCTGGACAACATCAACTACATGCGCAACTCCGTCAAGGCGACCGTGGATGCCTACGACGGCTCCGTGACCCTGTACGCCTGGGATGAAGAAGACCCGCTGCTGCAGACCTGGCAGAAGATCTTCCCGTCGACTGTCGAGCCGATGAGCGAGATGACCGGCGACATGATGAGTCACGTGCGTTACCCGGCCGACATGTTCAAGGTGCAGCGCGCGGTCCTGGGCAAGTACCACGTGACCGACCCCGGTTCGTTCTACTCCGAAGACGATGCCTGGACCACACCGAACGACCCCGTGTCGCCGAGCACCAACACCACCCTGCAGCCGCCGTACTACCTGACGATGCAGATGCCCGGCCAGGATGCGCCGTCGTACTCGCTGTACTCGACCTTCATCCCCAACGCGTCCGGTGAAACCAGCCGGAACGTCCTGACGGGGTACCTTGCCGCCGACGCGGATGCGGGTGCCACCGACGGGGAACGGGCGGAGGGTTACGGCAAGCTGCGCCTGTTGACCTTGCCGAACGACATCACGGTGCCCGGTCCCGGCCAGGTGCAGGCCAAGTTCAACGGTGATCCCACGATCTCCGCCGAGCTCAACCTGCTCAAGCAGGGCCAGTCCAGCGTGCTCAACGGAAACCTGCTGACGCTGCCCGTCGGTGGCGGTCTGCTCTACGTGCAGCCCGTCTACGTGCAGTCCACCGGTGAGACCAGCTACCCGCTGCTGCAGAAGGTCCTGGTGGCCTTCGGTGACCAGATCGCCTTCGAGGACACACTCGATAACGCACTCAACGTGCTCTTCGGCGGTGAGTCCGGGGCCAACGCCGGCGACACCGACGTGCCGGCCGTGGAAACGCCCGCCCCGGGCGAGGCTCCCGTCGACGGAGGCGCAGCCCCGTCGACGACGACCGGTGACCCGGCGACGGATGCTCAGATCAGGTCGCTCCTCGCGGAAGCCAAGCTGGCCGTGACCGAGAAGCAGGCGGCCCTGACGTCGGGTGACTTCTCCGCTTATGGGGTTGCCGACAAGAAGCTGAATGATGCGGTCGCCGAGCTGCTGGTGCTGCTCGACCAGCAGTAGCGTGTAGTTAGCCGCCTCATCCATGCGCGGGTGGTGCGCCGGGGAAACCCGGTCGCACCACCCGCGTTTTGTCTGTGCCGGGTGCGACGCGCCCGGGCGGCGTCCCCGATTCGAGGGCCTTGGGTAACTGTGGTAACTTAGTTCTTGTAGCGCGGGGTGGAGCAGTTCGGTAGCTCGCTGGGCTCATAACCCAGAGGTCGTAGGTTCAAATCCTGCCCCCGCAACTAAAACAAAAGTCCCGGTCTCGAAAGAGACCGGGACTTTTGCGTTAACCCCCTGACAGGCCAGCCAGCGCCGGAATGCCGATCGGCTCCACCGCCAGAAGCGGCACGATAGCGGTGCGGGCGGCGTACCGGGTGCGGACCGCGTCGATCTCGGGCAGCTCGTTGGCCGCCCGGCGCTTCAGCAGCGCCGAGGTCGGTGACGCCGCCGCGATCGAGTTGTTCACGATCCACGCCCACGGTTCGATGCCGGCACGCCTCAGGTCCTCCTGCAAGCCGGCGGCCTCGAGCACCGGAGTGGTCTCGGCCAGGGTCACCAGCAGTACCTTGGTCTGGGCCGGATCCTGCAGCTTCATCATCGGGGTGACGAAGTGCATCGAGGTGCCCATCTGGCGGGCGATCTCCCGGTGATAGGACCCCGCCGCGTCCAGCAGTAGCAGGGTGTGCCCGGTCGGGGCGGTGTCGAGCACCACGAATTTGTTCTTGGCCTCCCGGGTCACCTTGGAGAAGGCCTGGAAAACAGCGATCTCTTCGGTGCACGGCGATCGCAGGTCTTCGCGCAGCATGGCCAGGCCCTGTTCGTCGAGGCGGCTGCCCTTGGTGGTCAGGACGTGCTCGGTGTAGCGCTCGATCTCCACGGCCGGGTCGATGCGGGAGACCTCGAGGTTGGTGAGTTCGCCGGCGAGGGTGTCGGTCAGGTGCGCGGCGGGGTCTGTTGTGGTGAGGTGCACGGCGAAGCCGCGTTCGGCCAGGGCGACGGCGACGGCAGCCGCCATAGTGGTCTTTCCCACGCCGCCCTTGCCCATCAGTATCACCAGCCCGTGGCCGTCGGCGGCGATCTGGTCCACCAGAACCTCAAGGCCGGCATCCCCGAGTTGCCCCGCACCGGACGAACTGCCCAGGTGTGCGGGGGCAACTTGTCCGGACGTGGGCAGCTCGGCGGCGGGCTCGGGGCTCACAGAGCTGCCGTCGTGGGGGAGGAGGCCGCGGAGGGCGGGCAGGCCCACCATGTTCGTGGCCATCAGCGGCAGGTAATCGGTGGGCAGCGCGACCAGCACGGGGTCGCGGGCGTCGAGCGCCCGCTGTTCCCGCAGGCGGATGGCGGCCGCCAGTGGGTCGTCAGCCCCCGCGGGGGGCCCCGTTGCGGGTGAGGGCAGTTCGGCATCCGGGCCCGGTAGCACACCGTTGATCACCAGGTACTGCCGGTCCATGCCGATCGCGGCCAGCTCGGTGTGGGTGCGGGCGGCCTCGGCCAGGGTGGACTGCTGGGCGCGGGAGACGAGCACCAGACGGGTGCGCTCGGGGTCGCCGAGTGCCGCCACGGCCTGCGCGTATACCGCGCGTTGCTTCTCCAGGCCGGACAGCGGGCCCAGACACGACGGGTCGCCCTTGCCCGCGGTGAGGAACTCGGTCCAGTCGCCGGGCAGCTGCAGCAGCCGGATGGTGTGCCCGGTCGGTGCGGTGTCGAAGACGATGTGGTCGTACGCGGCGGTCCAGGCGGCATCCGTGAGCAGGTCGGTGAACTCGTTGAACGAGGCGATCTCGGTGGTGCAGGCGCCGGAGAGCTGCTCCTCGATCGAGGCGACCTCCGCGGCGGGCAGCAGGCCACGCACCGGGCCCACAATGCGTTCGCGGTACTGCTGAACGGCCTGCTCCGGGTCGATCTCCAGCGCGGCAAGCCCGGGCACGGCGTCGATCTGAGTCACGGTGTTGCCGATGCTGACGCCGAACACCTGGCCGACGTTCGAGGCCGGGTCGGTGCTGACTAGCAGCACGGATGCGCCGCCCTCGGCCAGTCGGATCGCGCTTGCGCAGGCGATCGAGGTCTTGCCGACGCCGCCCTTGCCGGTGAAGAACAGGAACCGTGGGGCATCCGCCAGGAAGGCGGTGGAGCTGCGGGTGCCGGTGTCGAGAAGGATGTCGGTGCCGACGGTCATCAGCAGCAGCAGCCTTCGCCGCCGCCGCCGCCGCCGCCGCCGCAGCAGCCGTCAGCGGAGGCACCGGGCTGGGCGGCACTGAGCAGCGACGGCCGGTCTTCGGCCGCGGGGGCGCCCAGGCCGGCCCACTTGGCCAACTCGGGGCGGGACGGGTACCGGCCGGTGAGCACGGTGGCGCCGTCGACCATCGTGACGGGAAGACCTTCCTGGCCAACCGTGTGCAGGAAACTGCGCATGGTCTCGTTCTCGGCGAACGCCAGGGGCTCCTGGGCGAGGTTGAACCGGCGCACGCTGCCGCCGGCCGAGGTCGCCCAGTCGATGTCGGCCGACACCGTCACGAGCTGCTGGTCGACGTCGACACCACAAATGCCGGTGCCGCAGCACAGGCCGGGTTCGAAGATCTGGATGGACGTCATGGGAGCCTCGGTATCCGCCGGGCGATGCGACACGGTGTCGAGCGCATCCGGCCATCCCAGCATATCGACGTGCATCGATTTACACCATTGCCGACCGGCGCCGGGAGTGGGTGAACGGGAGGTGAATGGCGCGTGAGCGGCTCAAGACAATTTCTGCACTGGTGCCGCAGCCGGCGTGAATCGTCTATATTGACAGATGTCGATCAATCACCAGCCGAAGGAATCCCCATGTCTGACCTCAGCGCAGGTACGTCCGCCGCCAAGCCCACAGTTCTGTTCGTCTGCGTGCACAATGCCGGCCGGTCCCAGATGGCCGCCGGATACCTGACGGCGCTCTCCGGAGGTCGCGTCGAGGTGCTCTCGGCCGGTTCCGAGCCGAAGGACCAGATCAACCCCGTCGCCATCGAGGCCATGGCTGAAGACGGCATCGACATTGCACACAACGTGCCCAAAATTCTCACGACCGAGGCCGTCAAAGACTCCGACGTCGTGATCACCATGGGCTGCGGCGATGCCTGCCCGATCTTCCCCGGCAAGCGCTATGAGGACTGGGAGCTGGCCGACCCGGCCGGTCAGGGCATCGAATCGGTGCGCCCGATCCGTGACGACATCAAGGCTCGCATCGAGAAGCTGCTCGCCGAGATCCTTCCCGTCACCGCCTGACCACCCGACACTCGACAAGGTGAAGAAAATGGATGTTTCGGACCGTCGCCCCCTTCCCGGTCTCACCTTCCCGGAGGCGTACCTGCACCGTCTTTCCGACGAGCTCTCGCTCAAGTTCTCCGGTATCTTCGGCCTCGAGACCGTGGAACGATACGTGCTCGAGTCGTACACCAGCCTCCTGCGCGGATCGACGGTGCGCGCACACGTCGCCGCTCGCACGGTTCGGTTCGCCACGGACCGGCTCACCGCGCTCGCCCAGGCCAAGGGCGCGATTGCCCGGGACGTCCCCGAGGTGCTCTTCGTCTGCGAGCAGAATGCGGGCCGGTCCCAGATGGCCGCCGTACTCACCGCGCACCTCTCCGGCGGGCGCGTTCACGTACGCAGCGCCGGCTCGATGCCCTCCGGTGAGATCCACGCCACCGTGATCGCCGCCATGGCTGAAATCGGCCTGGACCTGGGCGAAGAGTTTCCCAAGCCCCTCACCGACGACGTGGTGCAGGCCGCCGACGTCGTGGTGACCATGGGTTGCGGCGACGCCTGCCCGGTCTACCCGGGCAAGCGCTACCAGGACTGGGAGCTGGCCGACCCGGCCGGACAATCGCTGGAAGCCGTGCGGGACATCCGGGACGACATCCGCGCCCACGTCGTCACGCTGCTGACCAGTGTCGGTGTGGAACCCCACTCCCTCCCGGCCTGATCAGACCCGGCTCGCAGCTCAGCCGCCTTGTCGTGGCGCCAGGAATTCGGCTAGTCCGCGTTCGGGGTGTCTTTGTGCTTCGTGAGTTCGGCTCGATCGTCGGCGGAGGACTGACGATCGCTCTTGGCGTGGGAGCGGTCCAGCGCTGCTGCTCGCCGTTCTCCGTGGCCTGAATATATTTCGCTGGTGTCCAAAAAGGCCTCGAGGTCGGCGGCTTCGGCACGCTTGTCAGACTCGACATCGCGGATGTCGGCCTCATCGTCCCGTCGGTGTGCGTCCACCAGGATCTTTTCGATCTTCTGATCCTGGGCGGCTTGGCTGGAGGTTCGAGCCTCGTCCTGCTCGTCCTGCTCGTCCTGAGGGATGCGGGCTGAATCGGGTCCAGCAGCGTCAGCGTTGCCGTGCGGAGTGTCAGTTGGGTTGCCCACAGTGTCCATCTAACACCAATGGGTGGTGAGGAGCGACGGGCGACCGCGACCGCCGGCACCGTTCTCGCAACACAGAACGGCCCCGCACGAGAGTGCGGGGCCGTTGTGGTGGTGCAGGTCGAACGGTTGTTGCTGTGACGCGTGGAGCCTACTTGCCGGCCTTGCGGGCGGGCTTCTTGGCGTCCTCGGTCGGAGCGGCAACCACTGCACCGGTCTCGTGCGCGGCGTCAACCACGGCTGCGCGTCCAGCGCGAACCTCGGCGAACGACGTGCCGTAGTACGCGGCTTCCATGAGGGTCTTCATGTCCTCGAGCATCGGCATCCGCGGGTTGGCGGGTGCGCACTGGTCGCCGTAGGCGCCCATGGCGAGCGAGTCGAGGCGGCTGATGAAGTCCTCTTCCGGCACACCCTGTGCCTGGAAGGACGGCTTGATGCCGACCTGGTCGCGCAGCTTCTCGACGGCCTTGGCGTAGGACTCGACGCCCTCGGCCGGGGTGGAGGCCGGGAGGCCGAGGTGCTTCGCGATTTCCTGGAAGCGCTCCGGGGCGATGTAGTGCTCGTACTTGGGCCAGCTGGTCAGCTTGGTCGGTACGGTGCCGTTGTACCGGATCACGTGCGGCAGGTAGGTCGCGTTGACCCGGCCGTGGATCAGGTGCAGCTGCGCGCCGGTGACGTGAGCCATGGCGTGGACTATGCCCAGGAAGGCGTTACCGAATGCCATACCGGAGATCGATGCGGCGTTGTGCATCTTCTCGCGAGCCTTGATCACGGCGTCATCGGTGCTGCCGATGGTGCCCTTGACGCTGGTCTCGATGTTCTCGAAGATCAGCTTGATCGCGTGCAGGCAGAGGCCGTCGGTGAAGTCGTTCGCGTACACCGAGACATACGCCTCAGTGGCGTGGGTCAGGGCGTCGAAGCCGGAGTCTGCGGCGAGGAACGACGGCATCATGGCCGTGAGCACGGGGTCGATGATCGCGACGGACGGGATCAGCGCGTAGTCGGCCAGCGGGTACTTGACGCCGGTGACGTCGTCGGTGATGACGGCGAACGGGGTCATCTCGCTACCGGTGCCCGAGGTGGTCGGGATGCAGACCAGCTTGGCGAGCTCACCGAGGTCGGGGAACTTGAACGCGCGCTTGCGCACGTCGAAGAACTTTTCCTTCATGTCGGCGAAGTCGATTTCGGGGTGTTCGTACAGCAGCCACATGACCTTGGCGGCGTCCATCGGCGAACCGCCACCGAGGGCGATGATGGTGTCCGGCTTGAAGGCGCGCATTTCCTCTGCGCCCTTCTCGACGGCGGCAACGGTGGGCTCGGGGAGCACGTTGTCGATGATCTGCAGGGCAACGCGGCCCTCACGGCGGTTGAGCACGTCGAGGATCTTGTCGACGAAGCCCAGGCGGGTCATGGTCGAGTCGGTGACGATGGTGACCCGGGTGACGTCGCGCATGTCGGCCAGGTAACGGATGGCGTTCGGCTCGAAGTAGGTCTTCGCGGGGATCTTGAACCACTGCAAGTTGTTGTTCCTCCGGCCGATGCGCTTGATGTTGATCAGGTTGATCGCCGAGACGTTGTTCGAGACGGAGTTGTGTCCGTACGAACCACAGCCGAGCGTGAGCGAGGGGATGAACGCGTTGTAAATGTCACCGATGCCACCGAGCGAGCTGGGGGCGTTGGTGATGATGCGGACAGCCTTGACGCGCTTGCCGAATTCTTCGATGATCGCGGGGTTTTCGCTGTGGATCGAGCCCGAGTGGCCCAGTCCGTCGAATTCCACCATCTGCTCGGAGAGCGAGATGCCCTCTTCGGCGTCCTTGGCGTGCATGACGGCGAGCACCGGTGCCAGCTTTTCGCGGGTCATCGGCTCGTGCGGTCCGACTCCGGACACCTCGACCAGGATGATCGACGTTTCTTCGGGGACGCTGAAGCCGGCCTGCTGTGCGATCCACACCGGCGACTTGCCGACGACGTTCGGGTTCAGCTTGGCGCCGGCGCAGTTCTCCGAGTTGGCCTGCACGCCGAAGATGAACTCTTCGAGGAGGGCCTTCTCTTCTGCGTTGGTGCGGTAGGCGTGCAGGATCTTGAACTCGGCCATGGCCTCGTTGTAGAGGGGCTCTTCGATGATGACGGCCTGCTCGGAAGCGCAGATCATGCCGTAGTCGAAGGCCTTCGAGAGCACGACGTCGTTGACGGCACGCTTGAGCTTGGCGCTCTTCTCGATGAAGGCGGGCACGTTGCCGGCGCCGACGCCCAGGGCGGGCTTGCCGCAGGAGTACGCGGCGCGGACCATGGCGTTTCCACCGGTCGCGAGGATGAGTGCCACACCGGGGTGGTTCATCAGCAGGGTGGAGGCCTCGAGGGACGGCTGTTCGATCCACTGGATGCAGTTGGCGGGTGCGCCTGCTGCGATGGCGGCGTCGCGGACGACGCGGGCGGCGGCTGCGGAGGACTCCTGCGCGGCGGGGTGGAAGCCGAAGATGATGGGGTTGCGGGTCTTGAGCGCGATGAGCGACTTGAAGATCGCGGTGGACGTACAGTTCGTGACCGGGGTGATGCCACAGATGACGCCGACGGGCTCGGCGATCTCGGTGATGCCGGTGAGCTCGTCGCGGCTGATGATGCCCACGGTCTTGAGGTTCTGCATGCTGTTGGTGACGTGCTCGCACGCGAAGAGGTTCTTCACGGCCTTGTCTTCGAAGACTCCACGGCCGGTCTCAGCGACGGCGTGCACGGCGAGCGTGGCGTGCTGGGACAGCGCGGCGACGGAGGCCTTCTTGACGATGTAGTCGATCTGTTCCTGGGTGAAGTCCGCGTAGTCCTTCAGCGCGACGTTGCCGGCGGCAACCAGGGTGTCGATCTTCGTAGCTATGGGAGTGGCGACTGGTTGGTCTGTGATCGTCATAGTTTTCCTCCTGGACAACCCGATCTGGGATCTTTGTCTCTGGTTCAAACATAGGCTGCCGGAACGCCCAAAACACGGGCCAAAGGTCCCACGTGCACTGCCTTTCGGCGCCCGTTCAGCATCCGTTCGCCCTGCACCGCAACTGTGCCCCGTTCGGACAATTGCGCCCGGTGCGCCGGAGGTGGATTCAACTGGTCGATGCAACACCGCTGTTTTCTTGGTCTGAGAGTAGCTGATGCAGGGCTTCTCGCGGGGTGGCTGCGTCGAGCCGTTTTCGTGGTCGGTCGTT
>NZ_SOGH01000017.1:0-10093 GCF_004402305.1 Cryobacterium sp. TMB3-10
TCATGCCCGCCGTGGTGGCCGTCAGCCGTAGCGCCCCGGCGGCCTCGGCGGCCATGCTGCGGCGGGCGAGCTCCTCGTCGTCCCAGGCCGGGCCGTGCGCGCCGGTGTCAGGGTCGTTCCGGCCGGACTCGACAGGGTCACCACACAGACCCGCCAGGATGCGCGGTTCATGGCCCAGCCGGTCCAGCTCGGTCAGCAGCCGACTGCGCTCGGCGTAGCCGGCCGCGATCACTTTCTCGTTCACGATCAGCGGGTCGATGACCGCGCTGATCGCCGCCGCGACAGGATCCACCGCGGGGTCCGCAGGGTCATCGGGGGTGTGATCGGGTGTGGCAGCTGAGGTGGCCATAGGCACAGTGAAGCACCCACCACCGACACTCCCAGGCCCAGAAACCAAGCTGTGGAANCACTCCCAGGCCCAGAAACCAAGCTGTGGAAGGGTCGAAAAAGACCGCCCTGTGGAGGAAGGGTGAGCCATCCATGCCCGCGAATCGGTCACGACTCCCGAGCACAGTCGATACACAGCTCCGCAGCCGGGCGGGCCTCGAGCCGCTCGCGGCCGATCGGCTCACCCCCGCGCAGGCACCGGCCGTAGCTGCCGTCCTCGATGCGCACCAGGGCCGCGTCAATGGCAGCCAGGGAGGCGGCCAGTTCGGCGTGCACCCCCGCCCGAAGCGACCACTCGTCGGAGAGGGTCGGGCCTTCGGGATCGTGCTCGTCGTCGGCGTCCCCGCCGCTGCGCGCCGCGCGCACGGCGTTCAGGGTGTCGCCCTGCCGGCCCAGCTCCCGCTCGAGATCGAGCCGTTGACCGCGCAGTAGACCCTCGAAATGGGCGATGTCGCTCGGGCTCAACCCGGGCACCTGCTTCGACGTGGTCACGAAATCGACACGCTGATCTCGTGCAGGCCGGTGGCGCCGTCCGGCGCGACATCGGCGAGCTTGCTGGTCTGCACCAAGCCGTTGGCATCCGTGGCGCGCACCCGCAGGGTGTGCGAGCCGCTCGGGGCGTCCCAATCCCAGCGCCACTGCCGCCAGGTGTCGACAGAGATCGCGTCGGCCAGGGTGGCGGGGTTCCAGTCGCCGTCGTCCACCTGCACGTCCACGGCCGAGATGCCCACGTGTTGGCTCCACGCGACGCCGGCGACCGTCACCGTTCCGGCGTCAACGCTCGCATTCTCGCGGGGTACGTCCACGCGCGAGGACAGCTTCACCGGACCCTTCTGGGACCAGCCGCGGGTGGACCAATACGCCGTCTCCTGGTCGAACCGGGTGACCACCAGCTCGGTGACCCACTTCGTGGCCGACACGTACCCGTAGAGGCCGGGCACCACCATCCGCACCGGGTAGCCGTGTTCGAGAGGCAGCGGCTCGCCGTTCATGCCCACGGCGAGGATCGAGTCGCGGTCGTCGGTGAGGGCCTCGAGCGGGGTGCTGGCGGTCCAGCCGTCCTGGCTGCGCGACAGCACCATGTCGGCGTCGGCGAGCGGCTTCGCCCTGGCGAGCAGGTCACGGATCGGGTATCCGAGCCAGACGGCGTTGCCGATCAGGTCGCCCCCCACGTAGTTCGACACGCAGGCCAACGTGGTGGTGCTCTCCGCCAGTGGCAGGGCCAGCAGCTCGGCGAAATTGATCTCCACCTCGTTCTCGACCAGCCCGGTGATCCTCAAGGTCCAGGTCGACGGGTCGATGCGCGGCACCGAGAGGGCGGTGTCGATGCGGTAGAACTCCGCGTTGGGGGTGATGATCGGCGTGAGGCCATCGATGTCGAACGATGCTCCGGCGGGAATCGGGGTGCCCGGCGTGGAAGGTACCGGCAGGGGGAACAGTGCCCTGGCCGCATCCGCTGCCCGGCTGCCGGCCGTGAGCAGCTGGCCGCCGATGGCCGCGAGCACGCCGGCACCGGCGCTGATGCCGGTGTAGACGAGAAACCGGCGACGGTCCAGCTCGGCCGTCGCCGCCGTGGGGGCCCGGCGGACGCGCAGCCGGTTGATCAGCATCGTGAGCACCAGGGCGGCCACTACCATCGCCAGCACCGGAGGCACGGCGTCGAACGGGGATGCCCCGGCGCGGGTGAGCGCCGCGGCGAGCGCGACCAAGCCGGCGGCCACGATCACGAACCGGCCGAACGGGGCACGCCGGTATTCGAGGACGCCGGCCAGCGCGGCCAGTAACGCCGCGACCAGGGCGATGAAGACGATCAGCGCCACCTTGTCGGCAGTGCCGAAGAGCGAGATCACCAACTCCTTGGCCCAGACCGGCGCCAGATCGATCAGCAGAGCACCGACCACCAGCACCGGGCTGGCACCGGGTGCGATGAGCCCGGCGACAAGTTCGGCGAGACCGAATCCGGCCAGAACCGCGGCCAGGCCGGCCAAGGCGGGCAGCGCGCGAGCCGGTGTCGGGGAGGCGGAGCTGGACATGGGATCAGCTTAGATTTACCGCCTGTGAGACGGGCGCACCCGCCCTTACGAATCCCTTACGAGACTGGGGGTGAGAGCGGGGCCGAGCACCGGGTTACAGCCGTGTTACGAACACGAGAACGTTGAGGGAACCGATAGTCAGAACTCTCGCCACGGACCTATGGTGAACCTACCCGCCACGACGAACGGTCGCACCCGACCTCCCCTGTTCCGTCGTCTTCGCCGCACCCTACGGCACCTCGTCGCTCCATCCGCATCCCGATCCCTCACGGATCCCGATCCCGATAGATCCCGCGAACCCGGACGACGATGCCCACACTCTCCGGTCGGCCGACACCCAGGCCAGACCCGGTCGGTGTTGCCGCGTGTTTCAGGGCCCTGTCGAACCCGCTCATGCTCGCGCTCAGAACCAGCACGCGAACCTCGCCCGAGATCCCGTTCGCGAACCCCGGACCCGAATCCGGTACCGAAAGAGAGACGGATGACTTCCCTTCATCCCAGCCTTGGCATACCCACTCCACCCGAATCCCCGGTGGATTCAGTAGTGCCGCCCGAGGCTATGCACCGGATCCCCACCCACCAACTGGCGATCGACGATCACCCGGTTCGACCCAAGTCGACGGGGCACGCGCACTCGCCGTCCCTCGTCATGCTGGTTCTGATCGCAACGGTAGGAATCCTGGCCTACGCCCACTTCCTGCTCAATCCGGCCAGCCGCGGCGACTGGCTGCCATACTCGCTCGTGATCATGGCCGAGTCGATCCTGATCTTCCAGGCGCTGCTGTCGATGTGGACGATCCTGTCCGGGTCTACAGATACTCGGGATTTCGACTTTCACCGTACCCAGGCAACTCTGGTGCGCGGCAGATCAATAGCGCGGGACGGCTTGAAGGACCAGCCCGAGCGGTGGCCCCTGCACCTGGGGGACCACCCGGCCACCATCGACGTGTTCGTCACCACGTATGGTGAGGACATCGACGTGATCCGGGAGACCGTGACCGCGGTGCGGGCGATGCACGGTGAGCACCTCACCTGGGTGTTGGACGACGGCCGTTCCGACGAGGTGCGTGATCTGGCCGCCGAGCTGGGCGTGCGCTACCTGCGCCGGCTGAGCTCGAACGGCGCCAAGGCGGGCAACGTCAATCACGCGCTCACGGCGAGCACTGCGGAGTACTTCGTGATCTTCGACGCCGACTTCGTGCCCAAGCGGGAGTTCCTCATCGAGACCCTGCCGTTTTTCATCGACGACAAGGTCGCCTTCGTGCAGACCCCCCAGGCCTACCGCAACCTGCACAACGTCATCTCCCGCGGCGCCGGATACATGCAGGCGGTCTTCTACAGGTTCATCCAACCCGGTCGCAACCGATTCAACGCCGCTTTCTGCGTGGGCACCAACGTGATCTTCCGGCGAGATGCGATCAACGACATCGGCGGCATGTACACCGACTCCAAGTCCGAAGACGTCTGGACGTCGCTGAAGCTGCACGAGGCGGGCTGGAAAACCATCTACATCCCCACCGTGCTGGCAACCGGACACGCGCCGGACACCGTGGAGGCGTACACGAAACAGCAACTGCGCTGGGCCACGGGCGGCTTCGAGATCCTGCTGCACAGCAACCCGCTCAGCCCGCGGCGCCGTCTCACCTTCGATCAGCGTCTGCAGTACCTGGTCACGGCATCCTTCTACCTCACCGGGATCGCGCCGCTGCTGCTGTTGTTGGTGCCACCGCTGGAGATCTACCTCGACCTGCGCCCGATGAACCTCTCCACCACGGTGGTGACCTGGCTGCTGTACTACGCGGGTTTCTACCTGATGCAGGTGCTTCTGGCGTTCTACACGATGGGCTCGTTCCGCTGGGAGACCCTGATGCTCGCCACGGCGTCGTTCCCCATCTACGTGGCCGCGCTGATGAACGTCCTGGTCGGCAAGGAACAGCACTGGAGCGCCACGGGCAACCGGTCCCGGGTGAGATCGCCGTTCAACTTCATGATCCCGCAGGTGCTCTTCTTCGTATTCCTCCTGCTCACCTCGGTGGTGGCGGTGTGGCGTGACCTCTCGATCGGCACCCTCACCCTGGCCACGGCCTGGAATGTGACCAACACTCTCATCCTGGGCACTTTCGTCGGCACGGCAATGCACGAGGCGCACCTGGCACGACGCACCCGCGCCCTGACCCGAAGGATGGTGTCCTGATGACCTGGGCCAACCGGTTCAAGCTCTTCTTCGGACTCGTCGTCGTCGTCGGCGTCGTCGCGGTCCTCACGCTCGTCTTCAACCAGCGGCAGGCCCAGGTGATGAGCGCCTCCGCCTCGATTCAGGCGGCGGAGTATCCGGTGGGCTCCGACTATGGCGGAACCGTCATGGAGCGACTCGTCGAGGACGGCGACCAGGTGCGGGCGGGTCAGGCGCTGTTCACCCTGCAGAGCCCCACCCTGCAGGCCGACCTTGCCGAAGGGCTGGTCACCGTCGACAGCGTGGCCTACTCGGTGGCCGAGGACGGCGTGCTCACCCTGACCGCCGCCGTCGACGGCACCCTCACCGACGTCAGCACCGAGCGCGGCTCCTTCGTGCAGGCCGGGCAGGTGCTCGCCGTCATCGACCAGGCCGGGTCCCTGTTCGTGTCGGCCGATTTCGTCCTCACCAGCGGCGACTACGCGCGGATCGAACCCGGCGCCGCCGTCGACATCGTGCTGCCGAACCAGACCAGGGTGGCCGGGACCATGGACACCCTGGACGTGCAGACGGCGAACGGCCATGCCGAGACCACGGCCAGGGTCCTGAGCCCGGACCTGGTCGACGGCGCCGCGAACGGGCTCATCGCACCCGGCACCCCGGTCACGGCGACGATAGAACTGCGCGACGACGGCCTCCTCGCCGGCGCCAGCGACGGCCTGTTCGGGTTCCTCCGGACGATCGGGCTGTGATCGTGCAGAGAACACCGCGCATCCTCGCCGTCGCCACCTGCCTCGTGATCGCCGCCGCGCTCACCGCCTGCACCACGACGGATGCCGTTGAACCGGTCGACACCGAGGCCTCGACCCCCGGCGCGGCCATCTTCCCCGGCAACGAGGTCGCGCCGCTGGTCGACGCCCTTCCTCAGCAGAGTCTGAAGGCCCTGCCGACAGCGCGCCTGTCCGACGGGCTCATCCCGCCGACCAACCGGTGGTTCTCCGGCCTGGTTTTCGGCGAGGAATCGATGCCGGTGTTCCCGCTGCCCCTCTCCTTCCAACTGAGCGACTCCGGCTTCGGCTTCGGACTGCCGGAGGTGTCCGCGGACACCAACGTGATCAGGGGCGGCTTCGCGGGTCAGATCGGCGTGCAGGTCGGCGACGGCGACGGGCTGGAGCAGGCGGTGACCGCCTACGACGAAGCATCCGTCACGATCGGCCAGTCCATCGACGGCGCCACGGTCGGCAGCACGCTGATCGCCGAGGGGTCGCCGTTCGTGTCCTTCGCTGCCGCTGCGGACGTCGCCCTCACCATGCCGACAGCCTTCAGCGAAGCCGAAAAGGGCGTGTGGAGTGTCGACGTGGCCGGCAGCACCTACGGCATGGTCAGTGCGGGAACACTTTCGTCCGGCACCGACCTGTCCCTCACGGCCGGCCAATCCGTGACCTGGTTTGCACTGCCGGACAGCGGCACGCTCACGGCCTTCGCCGAAGCGGCCCGGCACCCGGTCATCGGCACCAGCGTCGAGTACGGCGCCGGCACGGATACGGCCACCACGACCATCCACTACGACACCGGCGACGGCGGCGACACCCTGATCGCCGCGCTGCCGCACCAGGCACAGGGTCTCGCCGACGGTGCGTCGTGCACCGCGGGGGAGTACCCGAGCATCTACGGTGCGCTCACGGTGTGCGAGGGCCGGCAGCTGAGCTGGTCGGTGCCCGCGGTCGCTCCCAGCGGCGCCCTGGACCTCTCGGCTCTCGGTGACGAGGACCGCGCCGCGCTGGCCGACCAGGTGCGAGCTGATGTGGCGGCCACCACGACCTTCGCCGCCGACACCTACTTCGGCGGCAAGTCCCTCTACCGGGCCGCGAACCTGCTCGAGGTGGCCCGGCAGGTGGGTGCCGATGATGCGGTGGCCACGCTCACCGACCGGCTCAGCACCGCCCTCGACGACTGGACGGACCCCGACGCCTGTGCCCAGCGCACCGAACGGTGCTTCGTCTACGACCCGGACGCGAAGGGGATCGTGGGCCTGGCCACGTCGTTCGGCTCCGAGGAGTTCAACGACCACCACTTCCACTACGGTTACTTCTTCTATGCCGCGGCGGTGGTCGCGGCCGACGATCCCGAGGCCGCACAGCGCTGGGCGCCGGTGCTGAATCTGCTCGCCGCCGACCTCGCCACCAGCGGCGGCAGCGAGTACTTCCCGGACCGAAGGGTGTTCGACGCCTACGCCGGCCACTCCTGGGCCAGCGGCACCTCGCCGTTCGGCGACGGGAACAACCAGGAATCCAGTTCAGAGGCCGTGACCGCGTGGAACGGACTGGCGCTCTGGGCCGCCGCCAGTGACCAGGCCGACCTCGCGGCCGAGGCCGAGTGGATGCTCTCCAGTGAGGCGGCCTCGTCCCGTGCCTACTGGACCGACTTCGACCTCGACGACCCGGTCTATGCGGGCTTCGACCACACCGTCACGTCGCTGGTCTGGGGCGGTAAGCGCGACTACGCCACCTGGTTCAGCGCCGAGCCCAGCGCCATGCTGGGCATCCTGGTGCTGCCGATGAGCCCGGTCGCCGGCTACCTCGGCGGCGACCCCGACAGGGTGAGCGCCAACCTCGCCGACGCCCTGCCGGAAGGCAACTACGACGTGATGTTCGGCGACTACCTACTGATGTACGCCGGCCTGCGCGGCCCCGAGGCCGCATCCGACGCCCTGACCGCGGCGGCGAGCCTGCCGGAGGAGCGGATCGACGACGGCAACAGCCGCGCCTACCTGATGGCCTGGCTGATGCGGTGGAGGACTCCTCCGGCCGGATAGGGGAGGATTGGGGGATCATGGCAACCCTCACCGCCCTCCCGCACAACACCGATCCCGACCAGCTTTTCGAGGCCTTCGAAGCGTGGGCAGCGGATGCGGGCCTCCGGCTCTACCCGGCGCAGGAGGAAGCTGTCATCGAGATCGTGTCGGGCGCGAACCTGATCCTGTCCACCCCGACCGGCACCGGCAAGTCCCTGGTGGCGATCGGGGCGCATTTCGCCGCCCTCTCGGCCGGCAAGCGCACCTTCTACACCGCCCCGATCAAGGCGCTGGTGAGCGAGAAGTTCTTCGCCCTGGTGGAGATCTTCGGCGCCGAGAACGTGGGCATGATGACCGGCGACTCGTCGGTCAACTCCGACGCCCCGATCATCTGCTGCACCGCCGAGATCCTGGCCAACCTGGCGCTCCGGAACGGCGAGGACACCCCGGTCGACCAGGTCGTGATGGACGAGTTCCACTTCTACTCCGACCCCGACCGCGGCTGGGCCTGGCAGGTGCCGTTGCTGCTCTTGCCGCGGGTGCAGTTCATCCTGATGTCGGCCACCCTCGGCGACGTCACCGACATCGCCGCCGACCTGTCCCGCCGCACCAACCGGGACACCGCCGTGGTCACCGGTGTGGAGCGCCCGGTGCCGCTGCACTACTTCTACGAGACCACGCCAGTGCACGAGACCGTGGAGGACCTGATCAAGACCGGCCAGGCGCCGGTGTACATCGTGCACTTCGCCCAGGCCGCCGCCCTGGAACGCGCCCAGGCGCTCTCCAGCGTGAAGGTGGTCACCAAGGAGCAGAAGGAGGCCATCGCCGAGCTCATCGGCGAGTTCAGGTTCACCACCAGCTTCGGCAAGACCCTCTCCAGGCTGATCAGGATGGGCATCGGCGTGCACCACGCCGGCATGCTGCCCAAGTACCGCCGGCTGGTGGAGCAGCTCGCCCAGCGCGGCCTGCTGCGGGTGATCTGCGGCACCGACACCCTCGGCGTGGGCATCAACGTGCCGATCCGCAGCGTGCTGTTCACCGCCCTGACCAAGTACGACGGCGTCAAAATGCGCCAGCTCAACGCCCGCGAGTTCCACCAGATCGCCGGGCGGGCCGGCCGGGCCGGCTTCGACACCGCCGGCACCGTGATGATCCAGGCGCCCGACCACGAGACCGAGAACCTCAAGGCCATCCAGAAGGCCGGTGACGACCCGAAGAAGAAACGCAAGATCATCCGCAAGCGCGCCCCGGAAGGGTTCGTATCCTGGGGCGAGCCGTCGTTCAGGCGCCTCGTCGACGCCGAGCCGGAGACCCTCACCTCAAGCATGCAGATGACCAGCGCCATGCTGATCAACGTGATCGCCCGCGGCGGCGACGCTTTCGCGAACGTGTACTCGCTGGTGTTCGACAACCACGAGCCGTGGAAACGTCAGCTCGCCCACGCCCGCCGGGCCCTCGGGATCTACAAGACCCTGCGTGCGGCCGGGATCGTGGAGCAGGGTGCGGACGGCAGCATCCGTTTGACCGTCGATTTGCAGGCGAACTTCGCGCTCAACCAGCCGCTGTCGCCGTTCGCGCTTGCCGCGTTCGACCTGCTCGACATCGAGGCGCCCACCTACGCCCTCGACATGATCTCGGTGCTGGAGTCCACCCTCGACGACCCGCGGCCGGTGCTGATGGGTCAGCAGTTCGCCGCCCGCGGTGAGGCCGTGAACGCGATGAAGCAGGAGGGCATCGAGTACGACCAGCGGATGGAGCTGCTCGAGGAGATCACCTGGCCCAAGCCCCTGGACGAGCTGCTCAGCTACGCGTTCGAGACCTACAAGCAGTCCCAGCCCTGGATCGCCGACTTCCCGCTGCGGCCCAAGACCGTGGTGCGTGACATGTACGAGCGGGCCATGTCGTTCGGCGAGTTCGTGGCCTACTACAAGCTCGCACGCAGCGAGGGTGTGGTGCTGCGTTACCTCTCGGATGCCTACCGGGCCGCCCGGCAGACCATCCCCGACGAGGCCAAGACCGAAGACCTTCTCGACCTGATCGAGTGGCTCGGCGAGCTCGTGCGGCAGGTGGACTCCAGTCTGCTCGACGAGTGGGAGGAACTCATCCACCCCGACCTGGCCGCGCACGAGTCGACGGCGCACGCCGTGGTGCCGCCCGCGCCGCACCGGCTCACCACCAACACCCGGGCATTCCGGATCCTGGTGCGGAACGAACTTTTCCGCCGGGTGCAGCTGGCCGCGCTGGAAAACTACGACGCCCTCGGCGACCTCGACCGCGACAGCGGTTTCGGGGCAGATGCCTGGGCCGACGCCATGGACGGCTACTACGCCGATCATGACGAACTGCTGGCCGGGGCGAATGCCCGCGGCGCCGGACTGCTCATCCTCGACGAGGGTGCCACCGTGTGGACCGCCCGGCAGATCTTCGACGACCCGGCCGGCGACCACGACTGGGGCATCAGCGCCACGATCGACCTCGCCGAGTCCGACGAACTGGGAGTGCCGGCGTTGACGGTGACCGGGATCAACCGGCTCTAGCCGCCGGTCCCGCTCTGCGCCCGCTCCTCACCGCGCCCAACTGTTCCCGAAGCGGACAAGTGCGCCCCTTGGGTTCAGGGGGTCGTTGCAACACCTGATTGATTGAGGTGTTGGTTATGGGTGGTCGTGTTGGGTTTCCGCGTGAGGTTCGTCGTCGGTTCTGGGAGGA
>NZ_SOGH01000033.1:0-82934 GCF_004402305.1 Cryobacterium sp. TMB3-10
CGACCGCCCCCGCAAAACCCTCGACTGGAAAACCCCGAAAGAAGCCCTCAACGAGCTACTCTCGAAGCCACAACCGACCGGTGTTGCGCTGACCGGTTGAATCCGCCGCCAAAAGCATCCTTGAAATCTCACTATTTCCTTATTGACGTGCGAACCCGGTCAGTCGAGCGTGTGTTCCGACGGGTCGGCGGGAGTTTTCGTCAGTTCGCGGACAGCTCGGCGTAGAGGTCCACGGAGTTGCCATCGGGATCCAACAGGGTCGCGTAGCGCTGGCCCCAGTGCGCGTTCCACGGTTCGACATGGGCAACGTAACCGGCGGTGACCAGCTCGGCGAAGGCCGCATCCACCTCGGCCGGCGTGCCTTTGTCGAACGCGAGCGCGATGCGGTGGCCGCCCGTGGGTGCGATGTAGTCGGGGTCGAATCCGCGAATAGTCGCGATGGTGTCCCATGCCAGGCTCGTGCCGTCATCGAGTTTCGCGTCGACGTGCGGCGCATCGTCGAGTCCTTCCTCGATCCGCACGCCCAGCGCTCGATAGAAGGCCAGCGAAGCGGCCATGTCACCCGTCACGATCCCGATGAAACCCAGTTTTAGTGTCACGCCATCACCTTAGGAGACTTTGGCCGGCTGGGCAGCTGCTATTGGGATGAGCCGCGGGTGGCCGATACTGTGAACGGACGGTCCATCCAGGCGTGTCGATTGGAGATCCTTGTCATGAGCACCGAACAGGGCCCGATGCAGTTCTCCTTCACCGCTCCGATCGGAGTACTGGTGAAGGGCGAGATGTGGTCGTGTGTCGAAGTCCCGGGTTCGGTGGAGCTGTTCGGCACCGGGAAGGCCGTCCGGGTAGTGGCGCAGGTGGATGACCAGCCGGTGACGGCTGGCCTGATGCCCACCGGATCGGGTGGTCACATGCTCTCGATCAGCGCCAAGCTGCGGAAGAAGCTCGGCAAAGAGGTAGGCGACGACGTCGTCGTCCGGCTTTCAGAGCGGTTGACCTGAGGAGGATGCCAGTGGCCGTCAGCGAAAAGCTCGTGAAGGCTCAGAGCGAGCTCACCGACATCAACGTGCAAATCGACAACCATCCGCTCAACAGCAGCGCGCTGAAGGATGCGCGTGAGGTCGTTGCCGAGCACCGGGAGGCGGGCAAGGATGCCGTCGAGGTCGCGCTCGCCGAACGCGGGCTGCCCAGTGCCGCAGCGCAAGGCAAGGCCCTCGTGCTCGGCGTCACGTCAATGTGGAACCTGAACCGCAAGCGCGTTGGTCTCGAAAACCGAATCCGCAGACTCGACCGCTTGTGACGTTGCGGCACTAGCGATGAAAATCAGACGAGGCGCGATCGACCTCCACATCACCGACACCGAAGGCTCTGGGCCTCCGGTCGTAATCCTTCACGGCCTGGCGGGCAGCAGCACCGAGCTGGCTGCGACAGCTGCGGCTCTCGGCGATCACCGAGTGGTCACGGTTGACGCTCGAGGTCACGGACGCAGCACCCGCTTTCCGGACGACGTGTCGCGGGCGGCCCATGTGGCCGACGTGGTGTTCGTGATCGAGTCGGTGCTCGGGAGCCCTGTTTCCCTTGTCGGCCAATCCCTGGGCGGCCACACCGCTCTGCTGGTCGCAAGTGCCCGGCCCGATCTGGTGGAACGTCTCGTTCTCCTCGAGGCCGGTGTCGGCGGGGACGGCAACGAACAAAGCAGAGATGCCATGCGTCGCTTCTTCACGTCCTGGCCGGTGCCGTTCGGCAACAAATCGCACGCGCGCGCCTTTCTCGGTGACTCTCCGCTCTCGCGCGCCTGGATCGCCGACCTCGAGGTGCGGCCCGATGGGCTGTGGCCGCGCTTCGATCCCGACGTGATGGTCGAGACCATCGCTCACGTGGATGCTCACCCGCGCTGGCCGGAGTGGTGCGACCTCAACATCCCCACCCTCGCCGTTTTCGGCACCGAGGGAATGTTCTCTGCGGCAGCGAAGGATGAGTTCGTATCGCGTGGTTCGAAAGTCACGCGCGTCGACCTCGACGGCGGAAGCCATGATGCGCACCTCGATGCCTTCCCCCAGTGGATAGCTGAGCTCAGGGCCTTTCTCCCGCCGCCTCGCACCTAGCGGGAACATCCCCGCGGGCCCCGGCCAGCCGCTGATTTCGACGGTTACCGTGGCGACACCGGCTCCCAGCTCCACCTCAGTCGATGAAGCCGAATCCGATTTTCCCGAACCCGAAAGCGTGACGGGTCTCATCAACCGACACAGCCGCATCGGGGATCGGTCGTCCCAGAGAGTCGGCCAGCAGAACGCGGGCATCAGCGATGCAGTGGGTGAGCTCGGGAATGAGCGGGAACCGCCAGGGTGCGATGCGAGCGTCTCTGGCGCATCAGGTTCGCATTGCGGGCGAACCTCACTGAAAGTCAATCGTGCCAGGGCTAAATCAGTGCCTGCTTCTCGAGCGGGACGGTGGCCGTCGCGACTCGACCGCGAATGCAGTGAGTGTGACGGGCGCGACCTTGCCATCACTGTGCGTTCCATCTGTTGCAGCAAGAACCGCACCTCCGAAAGTGAACTCCCCATGAGGAGCCCAACTTTCGGGGTGCGGTTCAAGGTACTGTCAGGCCGGCGGATGGCCCAGTGGAGCGGCTAGCCCAGCTGCTGGCGCCGGCGGCGGAACAGGATGAGCGCCGTGCCGAGGAGCACCACTCCCAGACCGGTGCCCGCGACGCCGACCACGTTGACTCCAGTGGCGGCGAGCTTGCTGGTGGCCGCCGGAGTGGCAACCGGAGTGGCAACCGGGGGCACGACAACTACCGTGGCGGGCGCGTAGGTGATGGTCACGATCGCGGTGGTGGTGTTTCCGGCGGTGTCGCTGACCTCGTAGGTGACCGGCGTGGGGTTTCCCGTGAAGCCGGCCTGTGGGGTGAACGTGATGGCGCCGGTGGCAGGGTTGACCGTCCAGGTGCCCTCGCCCGTGACGACGAGCTTGGTGACCGGGTCACCCCTACCGTCGATGATGCGCACGGTGGCCGGGTCGAGGTCGCCGGAGTCGTTGCCGATCACGTCGACAGTGACCGGGGCACCCTGCGGGTTACCGACCGACTTGTCGTTCGCTGACTCCGGAACGAACGTGATCGTGACGTTGGCGGTGGTGGTGTTTCCGGCGGTGTCGCTGACCTCGTAGGTGATCGGCGTGGGGTTGCCTGCGAAGCCGGCCTGTGGGGTGAAGGTGATCGCGCCGGTGGCGGGGGCGACCGTCCAGATGCCCTCGCCCGTGACGACGAGCTTGCTGACCGGGTCACCCTTACCGTCGATGATGCGCACAGTGGTCGGATCGAGGTCGCCGCGGTCGTTGCCGATCACGTTGACGGTGACCGGGTCACCCTGCGGGTTGTTGAGCGACGTGTCATTGATCGCGCCGGGGACGTAGGTGACAACGACGTCGGCGGCCGTGACCGTGCCGAGGGTGTCGGCGATGGCGTAGCTGATTGAGGTCGGGTTGCCGGAGAATCCGGCCTCCGGAGCGAAGGTGATCGCGCCGGTGGCAGGGTCGACAGTCCAGGTGCCCTCACCGGGCACGACGAGCTTGGTGACCGGGTCACCCTTGCCGTCGATGATGCGAACGGTCGTCGGGTCGAGGTCGCCGCGGTCGTTGCCGACCACGTCGACGAGGACCGACCTGCCCTGCGCATTGTTCAGCGACTCATCGTCCGCGGCCTCCGGGACGAACGTGATCGTGACGTCAGCAATGGCGGTCTTGCCGCGCGCATCGGAGATCACGTAGGTGATCGGCGTGGGGTTGCCGGAGAAGCCGTTCTCCGGGGCGAAGGTGACCGCGCCGGTGGCAGGGTCGACCGTCCAGGTGCCCTCACCGGGCACGACGAGCTTGGTGACGGGGTCGCCCTTACCGTCGATGATCTGAACTGTCGTCGGGTCGAGGTCGCCGGAGTCGTTGTCGATCACCTCGACCGTGACGGGCTTGCCCAGCTCATTGCCTGTCGACACATCGTCGTTCGCCACGGGGGCGGGCTTGGGGGTCGAGGTGAAGGTGCAGGCGACGTCCTTCACACCGGCGGGGACGGTGAACTGCCCGGAGGTTCCGGTGCCCCCGGTGACCTGAGTACCGGTTGCCGGATCGACGCAGGTCCAGACCGTGTTGTAGGCGTCCGGGTTCGTGGTACCGGCGGGGGTCTGCTCGACCGTGTAGGTCTCTCCGGGCAGGATGAGGATCGGGCCGACGGTCTCCGATGTTTCGGTGCCGGTGGTGGTTCCGGTGTTGCCTGTGGTGATGCCGCCGCCACCGATGGTGACGGTGAACTGGTCGCCTTCTTCGACACGGCCTCCGGGGAGTTCCGTGGTCACGGCTGCGGTGAAGGGAACGGCGTTCGTGCCCAGGTCGGTGATCGCGACGCTGAGCGTGCGGCGCTCCAGGATGGCGCCGGTCACGGGGTTGGCCCGGAGGAAGCCGTCCGCCCCTCTGCCGGCGATGTAGATGAAGCCGTCATCCGCGAAGGCCATCGAGTTGAGGGCCAGACGGGAGTCGATCACGGGACCGACCTTGGTGGCGGCGACGGTGGCGCTGCCGCCGAGCTGATTCGCGTCGACGCGGTACAGCTGTGCGGTCTGGTCGTTGCTCGATACGAAGTAGAGGTTGCCCCGGCTATCGAAGGAGAGGTCACCGTTGCCGCCAGGCGCATCCGCCGCTGTGACGGACAGTACGCTGCTCGAGAGAGCGTTCGTGGTGGGGGAGTAGCTGCGGAACGTGAACGTGCTCCCCGTGGCCTGTCCGCCGTAGTAGAAAAGACCCGTGGCCGGGTCGACGCCGCCCATCGTGCTCGCCACTGTCGTGCCTACGCGGGCGGTAGTCTCCCACGTCTCGGACGATGCCGTGTACTCGAAGACGGTGGTCGGGTTCGTGAGCATGAGGGTGTTGCCGTCACCGGTGATACCGATCTGGTTCAGACCCTCAACACCGCCCGGAACAGTCAGAATCTTCGTGGTAGCTCCGGTCGCGCGGTCCAGCGCGACGATCTCGGAAGAGTTCGACTGGGTGGCCAGCATCTGCGTCTCGGAGAACGGCTCGGCCGCGAAAGCGGCCTGCGGGACGGCGATGATCGTGCCGCCCGTCACCAGAGCGGCCGCGACTGCTGCGCTTCCCAGTTTCGGTAGCAAGCGGTGGGTGGGTCGTTGTAGCGATCGCAAACGACGATCCTCTCAAGTAGTGCTGCCCCGTGGGCGCGACTGGGGCCTCGGTCCGGGCGGAGCCGAGGCCTCCCAAACCCTATTGGCTGAAAGAGGCGTAAATCCCGTGCCGCGAACCCCCAAAATGGGGCGATTCCCGTGCCGCGAGCGCCCGGCGCTGCCGGAGGCAGCGCCGGGTCGCGGTCAAGCGCGACTAGTTGAAGACCATCCCACCGTCGACCACGATTGACTGGCCGGTGATGTAGTTGGAGTCGGGGCCGGCCAGGAAGGAGACGACTCCGGCGACCTCGGCGGTTTCAGACAAGCGGTCGAGGGCGATGCCCTTGGTGAACTGTTCCCAGCCCCACGCTTCAGGCTTGTCGTTGTCGGTCGCCAGCTTCTTCGCCAGGTTCTCCATCAGGGGCGTCTTCACGATGCCGGGGGCGAAGGTATTGACCGTGATGCCGAACGGCGCCAGGTCCCGGGCGGCGGTCTGGGACAGACCGCGAAGGGCGAACTTCGTCGACGAATACAACGCGAGGCCGGGGTTGCCGATGTGGCCGGCCTGGGAGGCGGCGCTGATGATCTTTCCACCGTGGCCGAGTTCCTTGAACGCCTTGGTGGCAGCCTGGATGCCCCACACCGCGCCGTTGAAGTTGATGGAGAAGATCTTCGCGATGCTCTCCTCGGTGATCTCCTCGATGGGAGAGGTCGGGGCGATGCCGGCGTTGTTGACGATCACGTCGAAGCCACCCAGTTCGGTGACGGCCTGCGCGACCGCAGCGAAGACGCTGTCTCGGTCGGAGACGTTGACGTGCACCGCGATTGCTCCGCCGGCCGTGCCACCGAGCGATTCGGCGACGGCGACGGCGGTCTCGAGGTTCAGGTCGGCGATGGCCACCTTGAAGCCGTCAGCGTGCAGCCGCTCCGCGACCGTCCGCCCGATTCCCTGTCCACCACCGGTGATGAGTGCGACTTTTCCATTCTCCGTGCGTGCCATGATCGTGCTTCCTATCTTCATTGTTCGAAACCTGTCGGCGGGTCGATGACAAAGTCACAACCGGACAGGCGGGAGGCGCAGCTAGATCAGCGTTTGCTTCACGAGCTGCTCATAGGTCTGGGTGGCGTCGAGCAGGTTGGTCCAGAGCACGGCGCGACCCGCGGCGCGGGACTTCTTCACGTCGATGATGCGCTGGTTGCTGCTGCCGCGGAATTGCAGCTTGAAGTCTTTCTTGGCGAGGTCGAATCGGCCATCCACGAGGATGTCTATCTGATCGAGCAGTTCCAGCTTGTCGGGGCTGTCGAGCAGCAGCTCTTCGTAGGAATACCCGGTCCACGACCAGATGTCCTTGGCTTGGCCGAAGGTCGCCCGCACCCGGCGCACCAGGGAGAGGCACACCCCGGTGTTGATGAAGGGTTCCCCGCCCAGCAGGGTGAGGCCCTGCACGTACGGTTGGGCCAGGTCGGCAAGGATCCGATCCTCGAGCTCGACCGTGTACGGCGTGCCATAGCGGAAGTTCCAGGTGGCCTCGTTGAAGCAGCCTTCGCACGCGAACAGGCATCCGCTCACATAGAGGCTGCAGCGCACTCCCTCGCCGTCGACGAACATGAACGGTTTGTAGTCACCGATGAAGCCCTGGCTGAGCTTGTCGGAGAGCCACTCACCGGGTTTCGGGTTCCGCATAACGGCTGCCTACAGGGAGCCGCTGACGCCGGTGGCGCCAGCCATGTGCTTGACCCTGGAAACGATCTCCTGGTGGCGACCGTGCACCATCGGGCGGGCCTGCGGGTTGCCGAGGTAACCGCAGGTGCGCTTGACCACGTCGCAGCTGGCCGGGTCGTCGTTGCCGCAATCCGGGCAGGCGAAACCACGCTCGGTGGGGGTGAAGTCGCCGGAGAAGTCGCACTTGTAGCAGCGGTCGATGGGGGTGTTCGTACCCAGGTAACCGACCCGGTCGTAGGCGTAGTCCCAGACGGCTTCGAGCGCCTTGGGGTTCTGCTGCAGCACCGGGTACTCGCAGTAGTGGATGAAACCGCCGGAGGAGAACACCGGGTAGTCCTTCTCGAAGTCGAGCTTTTCGAACGGGGTCGGGTTCTTGCGCACGTCGTAGTGGAAGCTGTTGGTGTAGTAATCCTTGTCGGTGATGTTCTCCACCGACCCGAACTTGACCTTGTCGAGGCGGGAGAACCGGTCGGTCAGGCTCTCGCTCGGGGTCGAATAGACGCTGAACTGGTAGCCGTACTCGGCGCTCCACGCCTTGGTGTGCACGTCGAGGGTCTTGAGGATGTCGAGGGTGAACGCCTTCGCCTCGGCGTCGCCCTCCCAGGCGCCGCCGAAGAAGGCCGCAGCCACCTCGTAGAGGCCGATGTAGCCCAGCGACACCGTGGAGCGGCCGTCCTTGAAGAGGGTGTCGACCGAATCGGTGCGCGCCAGCTGCTGGCCGAAGGCGCCGTAGACGTAGAGGATCGGGGCGTTCGCGGGGGTCGCCTGCTTGCACCGTTCGATGCGGTAGACCAGGGCGTCGCGGGTGATCAACAGACGCTCCTCGAGGATGCTCCAGAACTTCGCCCGGTCCCCGGCGGCCTCCAGCGCGATGCGCGGCAGGTTCACCGTCACCACGCCCAGGTTCATCCGGCCCTCGGAGACATCGTTGCCGTCAGCGTCGGTCCACCCCTGCAGGAAGGATCGGCAGCCCATCGGCACCTTGAAGCTGCCCGTGATCTCGACGAGTTTGTCGTAGCTGAGCACGTCCGGGTACATCCGCTTGGTCGAGCACTCCAGCGCGAGCTGCTTGATATCGTAATTCGGGTCACCCTCAGCGAGGTTGAGGTCGCGCTTGAGCGTGAAGATCAGTTTGGGGAAGATGGCTGTGCGCTTCTCGCTGCCCAGGCCGTCGATGCGGATCTGCAGGATCGCCCGCTGGATCTCCCTCTCGAACCAGTCGGTGCCCAGGCCGAAGCCCAGCGACACGAACGGGGTCTGCCCGTTCGAGGTGAACAGGGTGTTGATCTCGTATTCGAGGCTCTGCATCGCGTCATAGATGTCCTTGCGGGTCTTCTCCTCCGCATAGGCGTGGTGCTTGGTCTGGTCGCCGATCCACCGTTCCGCGTCGGCAAGGTGCTTGGCGAAGTTGGCGCGGGCGTACGGAGCCAGCAGCTCGTCGGTGCGGTTGGCGGAGCATCCGCCGTACTGGCTGGACGCCACGTTGGCGATGATCTGCGAGATCTGCGCCGTGGCAGTCTGAATGGAGCGGGGCGGCTCCACGTCAGCGTTGCCGATGCGGAAACCCCGGCTGAGCATGCCCGTGAAGTCGATCAGGCAGCAGTTGGTCATCGGTGCGTATGGGCTGTAGTCCAGGTCGTGAAAATGGATGTCGCCCTTCTGGTGCGCATTGGACACGTGCGGCGGCAGCATCTTGTGGCCGATGGCCTTGCCCACGGCCCCGGCGGTGAGGTCGCGCTGGGTGTTGAAGACGTCGCTGTCTTTGTTGGCGTTCTCGTTCACCACCGAGGAGTCTTTGCTGAGCAGGTTGATGATCGAGTGGTTGATGTCGGTGGACTTGCTGCGGGCGAAGTCGCGCTGGGTGCGGTAACCGATGTACTTCTCGGCGAGGTCATATTCGTGGCTTTCGAGCAGCGCGTGCTCCACGATGTTCTGCACCTCGTAGATCTTGATGTCGGTGCTGAAGCGGCCGGCGATCTCCCGGTTGACGGCGGCGACGATATCGACGATCGCCCGGTGCACGAGCGGGGTCATTTCGGTGTGAATCTCCAGCGCGGCCTTGACCAGCGCCTCGTAGACCTTGGTGTCATCGAAGTCCACCCGGCGGCCGTCGCGTTTGACGACCTGGATGGCGACGACGTCGTCGCGGGTGGCAGTGGTCGGGGCCGGGGCGCTGATGCTTGGATTCACGACTTCAGCATAGGGACGTCGGGTCGCCGAAATCACTAGATTTGGGTGCCCTTGGTCCCTGGTGCCGCTACATGTAGTGGTGGCGCGCCGTCGAGGGCCGGAAAGACGCCTCGGGATTCGCCGACCGTTTTGGGTGCACATCTGTGCACCCGAAACACGTGGGCGTGTCTGTCACAGCTGTGACTTGTGCTTCGCCGGCACCCTCGCCGGTCAGCCGATGACGGGCTGTTCCTCCGGGTACTTGTAGAGCAGATTGCGGCGGCGCAGCGCCAACGCTGACGCCAACCCGATCGGTCCGATCCGGCCGGCGAACATCAACGCCGCGAGGATGTATTTGCCCGCAGGTGGCAGTTCCGCGCTGAGCCCCACGCTCAGCCCGCAGGTGGCGAAGGCGGAGATCACCTCGAAGAGAATATGGTCGAGCGACGCGTCGCTGACCAGCATGATCAGGCCGCTCCCGCCGAGCACCAGCGTTGCCCCGAAAAAGGTCACGCTGATGGCCACCCGCATGGTCTGCTCGGGAATGGTGCGCCCGAACACCATCAGGTTTTTGTCGCCCTTGGCCTCGGCAACGATCGCCAGGAACAGCAGCGCGATCGTGGTCACCTTGATCCCGCCCGCGGTAGACGCCGACCCGCCGCCGACGAACATCAACGCGTCGGTCGCCAGAAGGGTCGCCGAGGTGGATGCGGCGGGATCCACCAGGGAGAACCCGCCCGACCGCATCATGGTCGACGCGAAAATCGACTGCATCACCCGCTCCCCCACCGAGAGGTCCCCGATCGTGGCACTGTTGGACCATTCCAAAGCGCCCCACAGTGCGGCGCCGACAACCAACAGGATGCCTGTCGTCGTCAGGGTGAGCTTCGTGTGCAGGTTCCACTTGCGCCAATGGGCCTTGGCCATCATCAGCACCAGGAACACCGGGAACCCGAAACTTCCGACAAGAACGCCGACCATGATGGGCACGAGGATCCACGGGTCGTTCTCGAACCCGGACAGGCCGGTGGTATGAGCGGTGAAACCGGCGTTGTTGAACGACGAAACGGCGTAGAAGATGCCGTGCCAGAGGCCGCCGCTCCAGGACTGCTCCACCACTATGAACCGTGGCACCAGAAACACGGCCAGCGCCAGCTCCAGCGTCAGGGCTGTCAGGATCACCACGCGCAGCAGCGACTGCACCTCACCGAGCTTGGTGGTTCCGACCCCCTGACGGGCCAGGATGCGACCCTTCAAACCGAGATTTCGGGTCACCGCTCGAGTCAGGAGCAGTGCGATCGTGACGATGCCCAAACCGCCGATCTGGATGGCCAGCAGGATCACGATCTGGCCGAAAAACGACCAGTGCTCCGCCGTGTTGACGGTGACGAGGCCCGTCACCGTCATCGCCGAGACCGCTGTGAAAAGAGTGTCGTGGAACGCGGTGCCGCGACCATCAGCGGCGGCTATGGGCAGGCTGAGCAAGGTCGTGAACAGCAGCACAACGAAGAGAAACACCATCAGGGCCAGCAGCGCTGAGAAGTCGTGGACGACCAGATTCGACAAGCCCGTCGCCGTACGGGGATGCCCCTGCGTCTTCCGCCCGAACGAGGCGCGTGTCACCGCCACGGCCGGCCTCGGTGCCGTGAACAGGTGAGGAACACGTCCGCGGGATCTGCAGCGCCTTTCGGCATGTTTAGCCACCTCAGATGTCTAGGCTTCGGTCGTGCAACTGTACAGCCCGAGCGCCCCGTCGCGGTCCTCCGAACCGGCGGCCTAGTGCCCGCCGCCGAGATTGCCCGCGAGACGCGCGTGGATGTCGGTGCTGGCTTCGTTCAGCCCGACGATCACGGCACGCTTGCCGTGGCGTTCGTACCTGTTGGTGATCGCGTCCAGCGCGGCCACCGTTGAGGCGTCCCAGATGTGCGAGGCGGACATGTCGATGACCACCCGGTCGGGGTCGTCGGCGTACTCGAACTGGGTGGTGAGGTCGTTGCTCGAGGCGAAGAACAGCGCACCGGTCACGGTGTAGAGGGCCGTGGGCACGGTGTCCTCGGTGGAGACGGTGCGCTGAACGTTCACGAGGTGCGCCACCCGCCGGGCGAACGCGACCATGGCCACGAGCACACCCACCATCACACCGATGGCGAGGTTGTGGGTGAAAACGACAACCACGACGGTGGAGAGCATGACGGTGGTCTCGCTCTTGGGCATCCGCTTGAGCGTCGACAGGCGGATGCTGTGCCAATCGAAGGTGAGCACCGACACGATGATCATCACGGCCACCAGCGCCGCCATCGGGATGATCGCCACGACGTCGCCGAGGGCGACGACCAGGATCAGCAGAAACACCCCGGCGAGGAAGGTGGAGATGCGGGTGCGGGCACCAGAGGCCTTGACGTTGATCATGGTCTGACCGATCATGGCGCAGCCGCCCATGCCGCCGAAGAAGCCGGAGAGCATGTTCGCCACACCCTGGCCCCAGGTTTCGCGGGTCTTGTGCGAGTGGGTGTCGGTGACCTCGTCGACGAGCTTGGCGGTCATCAGCGACTCAAGTATGCCCACCATCGCCATCGCCAGGGCGTACGGCGCGATGATGGAGAGGGTCTCAGAGGTCAGCGGCACATTCGGGATGAACAGCTCCGGCAAGCTCTTGGGCAGTTCGCCCTGGTCGCCCACGGTGGGCACGGTGATCGCGATGGTGACGGTGGCGATGGTGAGGAGCACGATGGCCACCAGCGGCGCCGGCACGATCTTGGTGAACCGGGGCATCACGACCATGATGATGATCCCGATCGCCACCAGCGGGTAGACCATGACCGGCACGCCGAGCAGGTGCGGCAGCTGGGCGATGAAGATCAGGATGGCCAGCGAATTGACGAAGCCGACCATGACGCTGCGCGGGATAAACCGCATCAGTTTGGCCACGCCGAGCACGCCGAGTATCACCTGCAGCAGCCCGGCCAGGATGACCGTGGCGATGAAGTAGTCCATGCCGTAGTCCAGCGCCACGGGTGCGATCACCAGGGCGACCGCGCCGGTGGCGGCGGTGATCATGGCGGGGCGACCGCCGAGGAATGCGATGGACACGGCCATCACGAACGAGGAGAACAGCCCCACCCGCGGGTCGACGCCGGCGATGATCGAGAACGAGATGGCCTCGGGGATGAGGGCCGTCGCCACGACGAGGCCGGCGAGCACCTCCCGGGTAAGGATGCGCGGGGTGCGGAGCGCCGTCAGCACGGACGGGTCGGCCTTGTAGCGGTTGGGCGTGGGAGTTTTCTCAATGAGAGCCATGGCGGCCTCCAGCGACGGGGCCCGCGGTGCGGACCGGGATGGGGCAAAGTAGGGGGTGCGCCGGGTGCGCACGCCATCCGCCGAACCGGCAGGATGGAAGGGCTGGCAGCAGCGTCAGCCAACCAGCACAACCCTACCCTAACGTAAGGGTTGGTTTAGTTCCTGTGCGCGGGAGGGGTTTGAGACATGGCAACGGATGACGCACCGGCCACGATGCACATCGGCGAGTTGGCCGACCGCACCGGCCTGTCCCTGCGCACCATCCGGCACTATGACGAGGTGGGTCTGCTGAAGCCCTCCGGTCGCACCGAGGGTGGCTTCCGGCTGTACACAGCCGTCGACCTGGAGCGGCTGATCCTCATCCGGCGGATGAAGCCGCTCGGCTTCTCGCTGGAGCAGATGATGGCGTTGCTGAAGACCATCGACACCCTGGATGCGGCCGACGCGGCCGATCGGACCGCCGTGCGGGCCGACCTGGCGTCGTTTGTGACCCAGGCCGAGGAGCGCCGGCAGAAGCTAGCCGAGCAGCTCGCCATGGCCGACGAGTTCCTGGACCTCCTGCGCCGTCACGGCCGCGACGTGTAACACCCGCCGACGGGAGGGAACCGAACCAATGACCAGCAGCACTCCAGCCGTGATCGTCTGCGACGTGAATGAGACCCTCTCAGACATGTCGGGCATGAAGGCCCGGTTCGTGCAGGTCGGCGCCCCCGCCCATCTGGCGTCCGTGTGGTTCGCCGCGCTCCTGCGGGATGGTTTCGCCCTCGCCGCGGCGGGTGGCGCCGCGCCGTTCGCGGTGATCGGGTCCGAGCTCCTCCGCGAGGTGCTGCGCGATGTGGCACTCCTGCGCAGCCCCGCCGACGCCGTGGAGCACATCATGGCGGGATTCGGGCTGCTCAAACTGCACGCCGACGTGCCCGAGGGCGTGCGAGCGTTGACAAGCACCGGGATGCGCCTGGTGACGCTGTCCAACGGATCCGCCGGGGTCGCCAGGTCGCTCCTGGCCGCGGCCGGGCTCGAGGGAGAATTCGAGGCGCTGCTCAGCGTCGAAGATGCTGGTGCCTGGAAGCCGGGGCGGCCCGCGTACGACTACGCCGCCGAGGCCTGCGAGGTGCGCCCGGCCCAGCTGCTGCTCGTGGCCGTGCATCCCTGGGACATCCACGGAGCCGCGCAAGCGGGCCTGGCCACCGCCTGGCTGAACCGCGGCGGTGACACCTACCCGAGCTACTTCACGGCCCCCGACTACACGGTGGGCCGGCTGGCCGAGCTGGCCACGCTGCTGGCAGGTGCGCCGGCGTCGCCATCCGGCGACGCGGCGCCAGAAGCCGCCCCGGAAGCCGCCGCTGAGCCGGCCGAAGCTGATCCGGCTGAAGGTCTCGTGGTCGTGACCGAGGCAGGAAAAGGCGGTTACGCCCAACAGATCACCGTCGGCCAGCACCGACTCACCGCCGACGAGCCTCGCCCGGTCGGCACCGATACCGGCCCGTCCCCGTATGACCTGGTCCTGGCCGGGCTCGGCGCGTGCACGTCGATGACCGTGCGCATGTATGCCGAACGCAAGAACTGGTCATTGGAGAAGGTGACCGTGACCCTCCGGCACAGCCGCATCCACGCCACGGACTGCGCGGACTGCGAGACCGCGGTCGGGCACATCGACCACGTCGAACGGGTACTCCGGTTCGACGGCGACCTCGATAAGCAGCAGCGTCAGAGGCTGAGCGAGATCGCCGACAGGTGTCCGGTGCACCGCACGCTGCACTCGGAGATCATCGTGCACACCACGGTCGCAGAGGCTGGCGCACCCGAGTGAGCGCTGCCGAAGCCGGTCAGTGCACCCGCACGGCCTCGTTGTGCTCCACGAGGTGCCAGGTGGTGCCCTCGTCGTCGCTCACCCAACCCTCCCAGGTGTAACCGTCCTCGGTGATCGAGGTGAAGTTCCAGCGCACCGGGCGACCGTCGGTGCCGGTGCCGTCCTGGCGCAGGCCGTTGCGGTACGGGGTGGCGATCAGGTGGCAGTACTCGCCGATCGTCGGGGCGAAGGAGCTCACCCGCCAGGCACCGGCCAGCTGGTCGTAGACCCGCACGGCGGTGGCGACGGTCTCGAAGCCGGACGGATGCGTGGCGCTGGCCTCGACCTCCACGTCCTGCACCGCGCGCCCGTCGAGGATGAACTGCACGATCCAGGTGAACTCGCGTTCAGTCCACTCCCCCGTGGCCTCGTCGAGCCGGCTGCCGTGCGCCGCCCAGGTGCCCACGAGCTGGCCGAATCGGCGCATGCGCCCGGGGTATTCCGGGGTGGGACCGTCGGCGATCAGCGCCTCGGCAAAACGGGACTCTGAGGTGGTCATGCCTCGATTTTACCGGGCGCACGTAACGCGCGCATGAACATGGCGTTCCAGGTCAGCCGCCGAGGCTGCCGGCATCCGTGGTGCCCACGTCGGTGCGGTGAAAGCTCAGGTGCGAGCGGGAGGCCGTGGGGCCGCGCTGGCCCTGATACCGGGAACTGTACGCGGCAGAACCGTAGGGCTTCTCGGACGGCGAGCTGAGCTGGAAAAAGCACAGCTGGCCGATCTTCATACCCGGCCAGAGCTTGATCGGCAGGGTGGCCACGTTGCTGAGCTCCAGGGTGACGTGCCCGGTGAAGCCCGGGTCGATGAATCCGGCGGTGGAGTGGGTGAGCAGGCCGAGCCGGCCCAACGAGCTCTTGCCCTCGAGGCGGGCGGCCACGTCATCGGGCAGGGTGACGGCCTCGAAGGTGGCGCCGAGCACAAATTCGCCCGGGTGCAGGATGAACGGTTCGTCACCCTTGGCCTCGATCAGCCGGGTGAGTTCGGGCTGGTCGACGGCCGGGTCGATGAACGGATACTTGTGGTTGTCGAACAGCCTGAAGAACCGATCGAGCCGCACGTCGATGCTCGACGGCTGGATCATCTCCGGGTCGTAGGGGGCGAGCGCGATTCGTTCCGCGTCGATCTGGGCCTTGATGTCACGATCCGAGAGAAGCACGGTGCCAGCCTATCGGCGTGGCCCCGCCCGGAGCGTGTGGTTTCCCAGCGTGACTTTCGGCGGCGCCGAGCCGATCAGGCAGCGGCCGTCGCGACCAGCTTCGCGATGGTCGCTGCACTGTCATCGTTCAGTTCGCGAAGCGCATAGGAGGTGGGCCACATCCCGCCGTCGTCGTCGAGGTTGGCCTGGGCGCTGAAGCCGAGAGTCGAGTAGCGCTCCTTATCGTCTTGGCCACTGCGGAAGAACACCACGACCTTGCCGGCCTTGGCCCAGCCCGGCTGGCCGTAATAGAGCTTGGGCAGCAGCTCTGGGGCGGCCTCGGTGACGATGCCGTGCAGACGCACGGCCATCTGGCGGTCGGGCTCTTTCATCTCGGCGATCTTTGCCATCATGGTCGCCTCATCCGCGGCCGCCTTGTCCTCGGCACGGCCGCGACGGGCGTCGGCTTTGAGTTCGGCGGCACGGGCCTTCATCGCGGCGCGCTCTTCCGCAGAGAAGCCTCCCGCCGACTCGGCGCCGACCTGGTTGCCGCTGATTTTCGGTTCGGTGCTCATCGCGTTGGGCCCTTTCGTCGGCGGACCGTCCCATGTTCGCACCTCGGCGGCCGAGGCTCAAGGAAGTCGGTGCCAGCCTGGCGGTCGAGGCTTGGTAGGATGGCGGTTCCAGTTCAGCTTCGGCGGCCTGGACGCGCGGATGTAGTTCAATGGTAGAACTTCAGCTTCCCAAGCTGATAGCGCGGGTTCGATTCCCGTCATCCGCTCCAAACTTCGGTCGGCCCAATAGAATCCGGCATGACCTCTCTTCCTCCTGAGCACATGCCACTGGCGCAATCGGCCGTTCCGGACGCGTCCGGCCGCCGCTTTTGGGGAATCGGTTTCCTCTGGTTTGTTCCGTTGTTCGGCGCCCTGCTTGCTCCGGTTCTGCTTGGCATTCTCGCAGCTCAGAACCGCCGGCACCCGGACGCGCTGGTGCGGGAGAATTCCCGATGGGCAGCGAACTGGGTGCTGACCGTGACGGTTGTCGCAGCGATCGGGGCGGCCATTGTGGTATCCGACGCGATCATCGGGCTCGTTCTGACTGGAGAAAGCGAGAGCGGGCCGTCGCCCACCCTTCTTCTGGCAAATTTGCTGCTGTGGGCGGCTGTGATCGGACACCTCGTTGTGTCCATCGTCGGGGTGGTGCGGGCACGCACCCGAATAGTCAATCCGAAGATCGCGATTCCCTTCATCCCTGCCCTAAAAGTAGACGTGTCGATGGAATTGGGACAGCCCGCTCTGGTGCGAGAAACGCCGTGAGTCGCACGATCGTCGAGCGCGAGATCACCGAGCCGGTTTCGCTGTGCCTGCCCGACGGGCGGCTCAACCCCGCCGCCGTCGGTTGGAGCAGAAGGCCTCTGCACGACACTGCAGGCATCGACGGCCGCAGCAGTTGGGGCCGCAATAAGCGCTGGGAGTATTGGGGCGTCACCACGCCCACCCACATCGTGACTCTGACCGTCTCCTCGCTCGACTACGCAGCGGTGCACAACATCCTGATCTACGACCGCGTATCGGGAACGACGATGGAACGCGGCGCCGTCGCACCGCTGGGATCCAGTGCCACCCTGCCGGCATCCCTCGGCGCCTCATCCGCCCGGGCGCGCACCCGGTCGCTCACGATCGACATCGACGAGGTACCCGGCGGCACCCGCCTGCGCGGTCGCGCCGCGGGGGTGGCCTTCGACATCACCGCCGTGCGTCCGGCCGGCCACGAGGCGCTGGCCGTCGTGGTTCCGTGGTCCAAGAGCCGCTTCCAGTACACCGTCAAAGACGTGGCCCGTCCGGCCGAGGGCTGGGTCGAGGTCCAGGGTGACCGGTTTGAGCTTCCCGCCGGCGACAGTTGGGCGGTGCTCGACCACGGCCGCGGTCGCTGGCCGTACAAGATGACCTGGAATTGGGGCGCGGCGTCGGGAATCGTCGACGGACGCACCATCGGCCTCCAGCTGGGCGGCCGGTGGACGGACGGAACCGGTTCGACCGAGAACGCGGTGCTCATCGACGGAACGCTCCACAAGGTCAGCGATGAACTCGACTGGGTCTACGACGAAGCCGACTGGCTCGCCCCGTGGCGAATTCACGGAGGGAGCCTCGACCTGCGTTTCGACCCGTTCTGGGACCATGCCAGCAAGACCGAGCTTCTGGTCTTCGGCAGCCGCGGTCACCAGTGTTTCGGCCACTATTCAGGCTGGGTCGACACCGATCTGGGACGCATCCGGGTCGACAGTCTGTTGGGCTGGGCGGAAGACATCCGCAACCGTTGGTGACACCTCGACCAGCGCTCGGAGCTTCGTGAGGCACAATGGTCCCCACGAGATTCTGCCAACGGAGGACAGCATGCCCGGCGACACCCAGGACGAACCGATTCAGGCCCAGCACAGCACAACCGAAGACGACAAAGTGGCGGGCATCCTGCTGCAGCAGGAAGCGGACCTGGCCGGTCACGACGAGGCCCAGGTCTTGGTTGCATTACGCCAACGCTTCGCCGACGGCGGCCACCAGGTGACTGACGAGGCCCTTCAGGAGTACGCCCGTCGCATCGCGGGCCTCGAACCGAACGCCTTCTCGAAGGAGTAGGCGCATCGCCCCCCTGACCCCCCGAGCTAGGGAACCAGCGTCTCCAACGCCGGGTGCAGGTGTTTCGTGCGCAGAGCAACTGTCGCCTGGTCGGCGCCCGCGGCGAGCGCCGCCTCCGTGGAGGCGCCTGACAGGGTGGCGTCGAGAAAACCCGCGAAGAACGCATCGCCGGCGCCGTTCGTGTCCCGCAGCTGAACGGGCACGGCAGCCACCCGGTGCAGGCCCTCGGCGTCGACGGCCATCGCGCCCTCTGCGCCGAGCGTGCACACGACGGCCGTGGTGCCGGCCGCCACACGGGCCCGCATGAACGCCGACGGATCGCTCATGCCGTCGGCATTCATGAAGATGTAGTCGGCCGCCCGGATGAAGGGCTCGTGGAACTCGGACCGGCCGTCGTAGTCGTGGACATCGGTCCAGACGGGGACGCCGGCCGCGATAGCCGTGGGGAGCAGGGCTCGGGAGGTTTCGGAGAGGTCCATCACCAGGGCCGCGGCACCCCGGCTCATTGCCGTGAACTGGGCGATGTCGGGTGCGGTGAACGCCGGCACCGAGAGGTACACGGACACCCGCTCCCCCGCCCGGGTCATCAGGTTCAGGTGTCGTTCGCCGGCACCCGGCACCACCGACGCGGTCACCTGGATTCCCGCCGCCTCGAGAACGGAACGCACCCGTCCTGACGCGTCGTCGTCGCCGAGCAGGGTCTGACATTCGACAGCCCGCCCGAGCCCGGTCAGGTGCAGCGCCTTACCCGCGGAGGTACCACCGACGGTCTGAAAATCCTCGAGGGCGAACGTGACGTGCGGGCGCGGCTCCGGCAGCTGGTCGAGGTAGACCAGCGTGTTCCACGACACCGGTCCGCATACAACGATGTGACCCGCGCCGATGGCGCCCCCAGCGGATGCTCTGCTCATCCGCTCAGGCTACGGCACGGCCGCTTGGCGACTCGATGTGCCACAGCCGGTACGGATTTTTGCCGGTCCCTACCCGGCTCGGAGCGGGCGAGACCACGCAACCTCACGGCTGAGCTGGCCGGATTGGACGAAGTGTTGCACCTGGTGGGTACCGGCGAGCGCCCTGGCGAGGTCGTCGCGGTCGGCAGCCTCGAAGCCCAGTTTCTGCCAGAAAGGCCCGGACCGTCGACTGAACAGCCACGCCCGCTGCGCTCCGCTTTCAGCAGCCCGCGCCAGGGCGAACAGGGCCAGCCGGGTGCCCTCGCCGGTTCGCTGGGTGAGTGGATGAACCGCCACGCTCCGAATGAGCGCGTGCTCCTGGTCACCGCTGAGCTCGAATCCCGTGCACGCCACGATGCTGCCGACCGCATCCCGTTGGATCCAGAGGTGCACCGTGGGAGCGTCAAGCCCGCTCAGCGTCAGATCTACCTCGCGGAGGAAATCGGTCAGGTCGGCCGTATCGCCGGGCGACACTGGGGTGAGGGACGACATGGGCCCAGGTTACTGGGGCGGTTCATCGCGATCCGCAAGTCAACTCGCGAGAGCCCGGGCGGCGTGACTAGGAACGCACCGACTTGCGCTCGTAGATGATCATCGACCAGGCGTAGCCGATGACCGTGATCACCACGCACCAGCCGACCGCGAGCACAGCGTTCCAGCCGAGCGGGGTGCCGAGCAGCAGCCCGCGGAGGGTCTCCACGATCGGCGTGAACGGCTGGTACTCCGCGAACCACTGCAGCCCGGCCGGCATCGACTCGGTCGGTACGAAGCCGCTGCCGAGGAACGGCAGCAAAACCAGCAGGAGCGGCAGGTTGCTCGCCGTCTCCACCGATTTGGCCTGCATGCCCATCCCCACGGCGATCCAGGTGATCGCGAAGGCGATCAGTGCGATCAGGCCGAAGGTGGCGAGCCACTCGATGGGGGTGGCGGTGGGCCGGAACCCGATCAGCACACCGACGCCGAGCACCAGCGCGACGGCGATTATCGCCTGGATGGTGTTGCCGAGCACGTGCCCGGCGAGCACCGCCGCGCGGGAGATCGCCATGGTGCGAAACCTCGCGGTGATGCCCTCGGTCATGTCCATCGAGACCGTCGTGGCAGTGCCGCCGGCGGTGCCGGCTATGGTGATCGCCAGGATGCCCGGCATCACGTAGGCGAGGTACGCCGCCCTCCCGCCGGCCGGGTCCACGCCCGGCAGGCCGGCCCCGAGGGTGCCGCCGAAGACGAACACGAACATGAGCAGGATCACCACCGGACCCACGATGGTGAACACTGACAGGCCCGGGTAGCGAATCATGTGCAGCAGGTTGCGGCGCAGCATTGTGATCGCGTCGGTCACGACATAGGACCGATGACGGCTGCCCTGCACGGTCGGGCGCGGGGCGGTGATGGTGGTCATGAGTCTGTTCCCTTCGAATCGGCCCGGCCGGACGATTCCTTCGTGCCGGTCAGCGCGAAGAACACGTCATCAAGGTCCGGGGTGTGGATGCTGAGGTCGTCGACCTCGAGATGGGCCGCGTCGAGGCGGTCGAGCACGGCGCGCAGCGCGCCGACGCCGCCGGCGCTGGGCACGGTGAGCACCAGTCCGGCGTCATCACGAGCAGAGCCGTCACGAGCAGAGCCATCGCGAGCAGAGCCATCGCGAGCCGACTGATTGAGCAGGCGGGCGGCGGTGTCCAGCGCCGCGGCATCCGCAAAGCGAAGCCGGATGTGACCGCCCGGTACGAGGCTCTTGAGCTCGTCGGGCGTGCCGTCGGCGACGATGCGACCGCCGTCGAGCACCGCGATGTGGTCCGCGAGCTGGTCCGCCTCCTCGAGGTGCTGGGTGGTGAGCAAGACCGTGGTGCCCTCCGACACCAGGCCACGCACGATGTCCCACATGGTGTGCCTGCTGCGCGGGTCCAGGCCCGTGGTGGGCTCGTCAAGGAAGATCACGCTCGGCGCCTGGACCAGGGTCATCGCGAGGTCGAGGCGGCGGCGCATGCCGCCGGAGTAGGTGGCGAGTGGCTTGCGCGCGGCCTCGACGAGGTCGAACTCCTCGAGCAGTTCGGCCACCCGCGACTTCGAGCGTTTCGCGCCGAGGTGACGCAGCCGGGCCATCAGCAGGAGGTTCTCCTCGCCGGTGAGCAGGCCGTCGACAGCGGAGAACTGGCCGGTGAGACCGATCGCCGCGCGCACACCGTCGGGGTCGCGCGAAACGTCGCATCCCGCGACGGTGAGGGTGCCGGCATCCGCCCGCACGAGCGTGGAGAGGATGTGCACGGTGGTGGTCTTGCCGGCGCCGTTCGGGCCGAGCAGCGCGGTCACGGTGCCCGCCTTCACGGTGAGGTCGACGTCGTCGAGAACGGTCTTGCTGCCGTAGGACTTACGCAATCCCTGCACGGCGATCGCGGTGGTGGTCATGATGTTCTACCCTTCGCTTCGGTGCGCGCACTCAGCGCGCGCGGTGGATGCCGATGTCGCCGAACGCGGTGCGCGCACGCACTGCCACGGTCTGCTCGGACGGGTCTGGGGCACTGTCGCCGTCGAGCTCGTTGCGCAGGCGGCCGTTCTTGGAGGCCAGATCGAGCCAGGCGGGAACGCCGGGACGCACACCGATGCTGACCTGGCCGAAGCCGCTCTCGACCTGCACCGACCCGCTCGAGATCTCTCCGAGCTGGATACTGCCATAGGCGGTTTTCGCCGACACGGCGGCGAGCGCCCGGGTGATCTCGAGGTCGCCGTAGGAGAGCTTCGCGTCGAGATCGCCGCCGGACTCCCCCACCGAGATGTTGCCGTGCGAGGCCTTGAGGATCGCGTTGCCGGTGACAGTGCCGATCCGGAGCTGACCGTGATCGGCGGTGATCTCGATGTCTCCCTCGGCGGCGCCGACGGTGGCGTTGCCGTTGCCGGCGCGCAGCCACAGGTCGCCGGTGGTATCGACCTCCGCCGCACCGTTCGAGCACTTGATCCGGGTGGCGCCGAGGCGTCCGGTTGCGCGCACATTGCCCGATGAAATCTCGGCCGTGAGCCGCGATCCCGTCGGCAGCTCGATGAGCACGTCCACCGACTCGCTGGGGCCGATGATGCTGAAGCGGGGCTTCGGGCCGGTGACGGTGAGGCGCTGGCCGTCGAAGACCACTCTGGTCTCCTCGGCACCGCGGCGGTCGACTGCCCTGGCCGGGCTGGTGGGTGACACCGTCACGACGGTGTCGGTTCGGTCGCTGGCGACGACGTCGATTGCGCCGACCGGCAGGTGGATGGCGAGGTCGATGGGGTTGGGGGTGTCGTAGGTGGGCATGCTGATGCGTCCCTCTCTGTGGGCTATGCAATTCAGGGCTATGCAATTCAGGGCTGTGCAATTCGGGGCTGTGCAATGTGGTGCTGTGCAATGTGGGTACGACGGACCGACCCCGCGGGTGCGCGTGGTTGGAGTGTTCAGCGTGCTGGGCGGGTTAGCGCGCCCAGCCCGCGAAGTTGTCGCCGGTGCGCAGGGTGCGCTGCACGGAACGGCGTTGCTTGGGTTGCAGAGCGGCCGCCGTCGCACGCACCAGCCAGGTGTTCACCGACAGACCATCGGCCGCCGCCGCTTCGTCCACCCGCGCCTTGAGGGCGTCCGGCAGACGGAGGGTGGTGCGTGAGGTGCTCGCTTCGTCGAGGTCGACGGATGCTGCGGGCCGCTCGTCGCTCTCCGGCTCGGTGTTCGGCGCGGTGACGACGAACTCGATCTCACGACCGCGCAGCCGCAGGTCGACGGAGCCGGGGGCGAGGTCGCGGGTGATTTCGCCCACCGCGGCCGACAGCACGTCGAGGAGCACGAGCCGCGCCGCTGCATCCAGCCCGGCGGCGAGGCGCCCGGCGACGGCGCGAGTGTCCTCCGCACCGTTCTCCGCGGCATCCACCAGCTGACGCTGAAGGTCATTGACGTACGGTCCAAGTTCCATGCCACCATCATGACACCACGATGGTGTCATGTCAAGCATTGATGGTGTCAGAGTTGGCGTCAGACCCGGGCGGCCTTCTCTACGGCGGTGACGGCCGCCGCAACGCCGGCGTTCCACGGGGTGCCGTGTCCGGGCAGCACCCAGGTGGCCCCCGTGGGGAGAATGGCGCGAAGCGATGCGATCGCCTGCTCCGGCTCATCCGTGAACGGCGCCGGCTGAGGCCCCGTCTTGCCCGTGAGTACGTGACGGGTCGTGAGCCCATCGCCAACGAAAACGGCGTCGGCGATCGGCACATGGATCGCGATGCTGCCCTCGGAATGCCCGGGCAGGCCGATGATTCGGGGCGCACCGGGCAGGTTCAGCGTGTCTCCGTCGTTCGCGTCCACGGTCTCGGTCAGGTAGGTGGTGCGCATCCCGCCCTTGCGCAGGGAGTACGCCGCGAAACCCAGAGTGGCGCCCAGCTTCATCGACTGGGGGCCGTTCGCCGGCTTGGGGCCGCCCTTCGCGCGAGCCGCGTCGCCCGGGTGAACGTAGACCGGCACGCCGTGATCGCGCCGGAGCCGTTCGGCAAAGCCGACGTGATCGCCGTCACCGTGCGTGAGAATGACGCCTTTGACGTCGCTGAGGGTGCGCCTCATACCGGTCAGCTCGGCGAGGAGGTCCCGCCACTGGCCGGCGAGTCCGGCATCGATCACGGTCACCCCCTCGGGAGTGTCGACGAGGTAGGCGGCCACGATGTCGTTGCCGATGCGGTGAAGGTGCGGTCCTAGTCTCATGATGGCTCGACCGTACCGCTCGTGACGCCGATCGGCCAGGATGTCAAGCCGAACGACGGATGATGCGCGGCACCACAATCCAGAGCAGCGCGACAACGACGAGGATGAACACCGCGAAGGCCACACCCCACGCCCGGCCGAGCACCAGATCGAAGATGAGCAGCCCGATACCGGCGACCGTGATGGCGACCCCGGCGAGCGTGGCCTGCACGAAATAGTCGGTGTACCGGATGATGCGGCTCTTCGCGTGCTTGCGGAACAGCACTCGATGCAGGCTCACCGGAGCCAGGCCCACCAGGGTCGTCAGAACCGAGGTTGCGACCAGGACCAGATAGATGTCGCGCTGAAACGCATCGAGGTCCTCGAACCGGGACTGGAAGACCGCGGCCAGGAGGAAGCCGGTGAGAATCTGGGTTCCAGTTTGGATGACCCTGAGCTCCTGGAGCAGCTCATTCCAGTTGCGGTCCAGACGCTCATTCGGGGTTTCGCCGCGACCGTCACGGGTGGCGCCGCCGGGTACGTCCGGAACCGGAGAGGAGTGCGACATGGGCTGAACCTTCCGTGAAGAGAACCGGCAGCATCGGCCGCCGCGGGTCGGGACTCACGAGAGTACCGCCGGGCATCCGGGATCGCAGCCGGTTCGGACTGGTCGAGCCGGGCCAGACAGGACTAACGTTGACCTTAGGTTCGGACTCGTTTCGATGACACGTGCCCTTTTGACACTATGGACACGGCTGGCGGTGCTGATGAGTGAAGTCTCGGGGACACCCCGAATGACGGGCGGGCAGCTGGCCTCCCCGTTCCTGGAACTCCTGCCGATCACGGGTGCGGCCATTTCGGTGATGGATCAGGACCGCCGCGCCTCGCTGATCCACGCCACCGACCCCACGGCCGCCCGGTTGGAGGAGATGCAATTCGATCTGGGTGAAGGTCCCCAGTTCGATGCGTTTCGGACCGCATCGCTCATATCGGTTCCCGACCTCGCGCTGACCGACCGGTGGCCGGCATTCCTGCGGAGCGCTGCCGAGCTGACCGTGGGCGCCGTCTTCACCTTTCCCCTCATGCTGGGAGCGGCCTGCACCGGCACTGTCACCTGTTACCGCACCACCCCCGGGGCCCTCGATGACCAGGCCGCCGCACTGGGCACCTCCCTGTGTCGCGCCATCGCCGGGCCCGCCTTCCGCCGTGCGATAGTCCTCGCCGAACACGAATCATCCGACGATGAGGCACCGATCGAATCCCGGCGGGAGATCCACCAGGCCACCGGGATGGTTCTCGGCCAGCTGGATATCAACGCAACGGATGCTTTCTCACGAATCCGGGCCTACGCTTTTTCTAGCGGATATACCGTCCAAGAGATTGCCCACGCCGTCGTCAGCCGGCGCCTCAATTTCGCAGAGCTCCCAGAGTAGGTATGACATGCACGCCATAGACCACGCGGCTGACAACACCCGTGAAGAAAGAATCAACGACGCGTTTGTGCGCGTGGCCGGCAGCTTGGTCGCCGACTACGACATCGTCGATCTGCTGTCCACCCTCGTCTACACCTGCACCCAGCTTCTCGACGTACAGGCAGGCGGCATCCTCCTGGCCGATGGCACGGGGATGCTCGAATTGGTGGCCTCGACCAGCGAAGAGGCTGAAATCGTCGAGGTCATGATCGTCGCCGCCGGCGCCGGCCCATGCATCGACTGCTACCAGACCGGGGCGGTGGTGAGCGTTCCCGACATCGAAACCGACCCCCGCGACTGGCCGCGGTTCCGCCGCACCGCCCTCGACCAGGGCTTTCGGGCCGCCCACGCCACCCCACTCCGGCTGCACGGCGAGGTCATCGGCGCGATGAACCTGCTCAGTACGGAGGCCGGCGCGCTCAGCGACCGAGACGCCCAGCTCGCCCAGGCCTTGGCGGATGTCGCGACAGTCGGCATCCTGCACGAGCGCAGTTTCCGGCAGCCCGAGGTTGTGGCCGCGCAGCTCCACCTCGCTCTGGACACCCGGATTCTGGTGGAGCAGGCAAAGGGGGTTCTCGCCGAGGTGCGCTCCTGCACCATGAGCGAGGCCTTCGACGCCCTCCGCGACTACGCCCGCACACACGCGGTCACCCTGCGCGCTGCGGCGGCCGGTGTGGTGAACCGCAGCATCTCCGCCGAGGCACTGGTGGCCCAGGCACGCTAGCGGCGCGGCCGGCCACTGCGCCGGTTCCTCAGGTGTGGCAAGATGCGGCCGTGACCACTCAACCCGAGCGCCGGATGCTCCTTGACACCGCTTCCCTGTATTTCCGCGCGTTCTACGGCGTGCCGGACTTGGTGCGCGCACCGACCGGTGAACCGGTGAACGCCGTGCGCGGGTTGCTCGACATGATCGCCCGACTCGCCACCGAGTTCCAGCCCACCGAGATCGTGGCCTGCTGGGACGACGACTGGCGGCCGCAGTGGCGGGTCGATCTCATCCCCACCTACAAGACCCATCGGGTCGCCGCCGAGTCTTCGGTGGCTGCCGACCCCGCAATCGAGGTTGTGCCCGACCTGCTCACCCCGCAGGTGCCGATCATCCGCGAGGTGCTCACCGCGCTCGGCATCCCGATCATCGGCGCCGCCCAGCACGAGGCAGACGATGTGATCGGCACCCTCGCCTCGCACTCGTCGATCCCGGTGGACATCATCACGGGCGACCGGGACCTCTTCCAGCTCGTCGACGACACCCGGGACGTTCGGGTGATCTACACCGGCCGCGGCATGGCCCGGCTGGAGCTTCTGACCGACGCGACGCTGACGGCCAAGACCGGCGTCACTCCGGCGCAGTACGCCGACTTCGCCGCCATGCGCGGCGACGCCTCCGACGGCCTGCCCGGCGTGGCCGGGGTGGGCGAGAAGACCGCGGCCACGCTGCTGGCCGAGTACGGCGACCTCGACGGGATCGTGGCGGCGGCGGCCGACCCCGATGTGAAGTTGGGCGCCTCCGTGCGCGCGAGGATCCTCGCCGCCGCGGACTACCTCACGGTGGCCCCGACCGTGGTGAACGTCGTGCGTGACCTGGACCTGCCGGACTTCGACGCCCGCATCCGCCCCAGCACACCCGAGCAGAATGCCGAGCTGGAGCAGTTGTCGGCCACGTGGGGGCTCAGTTCGTCGATGCAACGCGCCCGCGAGGCCCTGGCCGCATTGGTCTGAGCGCGTGGCCTGAGCGCGTTGGCCTGAGCCAGTTCGCCTGAGGCCGGTCTAGCTCGATCCGGCGATGCGCAGCACAACACTGCCCCGCTTGTGGCCGGCGTCGACGAAGCGGTGCGCGGCCACGATCTCGTCGAGGTCGTAACTGCGGTCGATGACCGGTCGCAGTTTGCCCTGCTCCGCGAGGCCCACGAGAAACCGAAGGTCCTCGGCCCGGTAGTCGACGCCGCTGGCGCTGACCAGCTTGCCGCTCCTGCGAGTGCGGGACCTCGCGCGCAGGAGACCGGTGAGGTCGGTGATGACGGCCAACAGGGCTCCGCCGGGGGTGATCAGCCGCTGCACTCTGTCGAAAGACGCGTTACCGACGCAGTCCATGATCACGTCGTAGGTGTCGGATCCGGTCGTGAAGTCCGAGCTCTCGTAGTCGATCACCCTGTCGGCGCCCAGGTCGGTGACCAGGGCGGCGTTCCGCGCCGCGCAGACCGCGGTCACGTGCGCACCGAGGTTCTTGGCCAGTTGCACGGCCGCGGTGCCGACGGCTCCGGATGCCCCGTTGACCAGTACCCGCGCGCCCGGCTGGATGTCGGCGCGGTTCAGGAAGACCCTCGCGGTGATGCCGCCGAAGACGAGGGCGACGGATTCGTCGAAGCCCAGGCCGGCCGGCTTGGCGGTGATCGGTCCGTCCTGCCCGATCCGGGCATACTCGGCGTGGCCGCCGAACTTCGCGCCGAGCATGGCGATGACCTCGTCGCCGGGCGCGAATCTGGTGACCTTCTCCCCCACCGCTGCGACGACCCCGGCGGCGTCCATGCCGAGCACCCGCCGGCGGGGCCTGAAGAACCCCAGGCCGGCCCCGGCCAGGAGGCCGAGTCCCTTCGGCACGTCGTGGGAGCGGGCCCGGTGGTCGGCGGCGCTCACGGTGCTGGCGAGCACCCGGATGAGCACCTCCTCCGGCCCGGGCGCCGGAGTGGGGATCTCCTCAACCGAGACAACGTCGGCGGGGCCGAACCGTCCGTAGACCGCGGCCCTCACGAGGTCGCCCCAACCGGGTCGGCGCCGACTCGGCGCTGCGGCATCCGTTCGACGGCGGCGGTGTTGAAGCCCTTGAGGATCAGCCAGAGTGCGAGCGACACCTCCCAAGCGAACACGGGCAGCGCAACGAGCAGCCCGGTCGGCGAGAACTGGCCGTACAGGCCGAAGATCACCAGCACCGTCGAGATGGAGATGATGGCCCCGCCCACCAGGCCGAGTACCGCGATGGCGCGAGGCACGAGGCGGGAGGTGAACATCAGGGAGGCCAGCAGGATCGAGCCGACGCCGAGTGCGAAGCCCGGGCCGAACAGCAGGGTGCCGTCTTGCAGGGCCAGCAACGCGGCGGCGACGGCCTCAAGCGCGCTGTCATCAACACTGGGCGGCTGCTGCCGCAGCATCAGCACCGTGAGCAGGCTGAGGGTGCCCACCAGGATGATCGCGGCCTCGAGGATGCGCGCGGCAGCGTAGGCCAGCGCCAGCGTCGGACTCTGGCGGCGGAGCACCGGATAAAGGACCACCCCGGTGCCGACCACGGCGATCACCAGCACGACCTCGAACAGCACGCCGACGGCCACCATCGGGTCGCGGCCGGCACCGAGGACATAACCGGGCGTGTTGAGCACCGGGGCATAGAGCAGACGACCGACGATCGCGCCGACTTCGGTCAGGAGAAAGAGTACACCGGCGAGAATTGCGGTTCGGCGGATGGGAGACATGAGAGCTCCTTCAAGGTTGAGGTGTACGGCGTACACTCGGATGCAGCGACTCTAAGGTGTACGCTGTACTCCTGTCAATGGGCAGGACTGATCTCGTTCATAGGGAGCTCACATGGCTCAAGTTCTGGTGGTCCCGCGGGTGCGCCTCAACCGTGATCGGGTGCTGCAGGCCGCCGTCGGGCTTGCCGATCAGGCCGGTATCGAGGCGCTGAGCATGCGCCGGCTGGCCGAGGAGCTCGGCGTTGTGCCGATGGCTCTGTACAAGCACGTGGCGAACAAGGACGAGCTGCTCGACGGCATGGTCGAGGTGATCGTCGCCGAGATCGACCCGCCGGCCCCGGACACCGAGTGGAAGGCCGCGGTGCGACTGCGGGTGCTCTCGGCCCGCCAGATGTTGTTACGGCATCCGTGGGCCCGGTCGGTGCTCGAGTCGCGCACCACGCACACCCCGGCGGTGCTGGACTACCTGGAGTCGACGATCGGGATGTTCCTGGCCGGCGGGTTCTCGGCGGACCTCACCCACCACGTGATGCACGCCCTGGGCAGCCGCATGTGGGGGTACACCCAGGAGCTCTTCGACGCATCCGCCGACCCGGCCCGGCCACCCGTCGACCCCGCCGTGCAGGCTGCCCGAATGCAGGCGATGGCGGAGCGGTATCCCCACATCCTGCAGATCAGCACTGCGGCGGCCCACGACGATTCGGTCGTGGCGCACGGCTGTGACGACAGGTTCGAGTTCGAATTCGCCCTCGACCTGCTCCTGGACGGCTTCGAGCGCCTCCATGTCTCCGGCTGGTCATCCGGCCCGGTCACCCGCACCGCCTAGCGCGGAATCAGGCGAAACCGAAGACCAGCGGGAAGACCGCGACCACGACGAGCGCCCAGAGCCCGTATATCGGCAGGTACCTGGTCTGCCAGTGTTCGAGCGCCGCGAACGGGTGTCGCCCTCGCAGGAACCCGATGGCGAGCCAGGCCGCACGCACCAGGTGCACGAGGAGCAGCAGGTTGAGGCCCAGCGCGGCGATCTTGTTGGGGCTGAAGCCGAACTCGGTGATGCGCGTGAGCATCGCGGTGAGCATCACGGCGTCGACAGCCAGGGCCACGATCACCAGCACCAGCTGGAGCACGTCGAAGACGCCGGGCCGGGCGAGGGAATCGCGGGCGGAGATCGAGTAGAGCAGCAGGCTGAGCACGAGCACCAGGATGGCGTTCATCAGGATGAGCAGGTAGCGGTCGACGGTGCCCAGCCCGCCGGCGGCGGCCAGCACCGCGAGCACGGCCAGGAGCATGATGATCGTCAGCGGGGTGAACACCCGGGTGAGCACCGGGGCGATGTTCTCGACCACGTTCTGCTTGGCCTCGACCAGCCAGGCGGCCACGACGAGGGCGCCGGGTATCGCGAGCGGCAGGATCCAGCCGGTCAGCACCGGACCGGGATCGACGCGCACGGCGGACAGCACCGCGACGGTGAGCCCGATGAGCACGGCTCCGCCGAGGGCGAGCAGCGTGTAGTAGATCGCGAGCTCGCCGGTGAACCGCACGAAGTCCATCCGTCGGGCGTCGGAGCGCCAGCGGCCGCCGACGTAGGCGATCCCGACCAGCATCCAGAGCAGCACCGGGGCGTGCAGCGCGGCGAGCAACTCGGTGGAGCCGCCGGCGGCAAACGGGTAGACGTTGAGCAGCACCGCGAGGGCGGCGAACGAGACGATGAGGGTTGCCGCGACGGGCACGGTGAGCCGACGCTTCCAGCCGAAGTAGGCGGCGAGGAACGGGAACACCAGCAGGCCGAGGTTTCGGACCAGGCCCGTGCCGCCGTCGGACCATGTGAGGCCGGCCTTGACGGCCAGGCCCGCGCCGAGGGCGAAACCGACCACCACGGCGAGTTCCCGCCAGGCCGGCGCGCGGCTGTCGCCGGCGGCGTCGGGCAGGAGCACGAGTTGTTTCCAGAGCCTGTCGGAGTGCTCCCTGGCGAATTCGCGGGACACGGCGTCGAGGTTGCCCAGCCGCTTGATCGCCACGAGGAAGGCCTCGTCATGGTCGAGCCCGGTGGCCAGCAGGTCTTCGATCTGCTCGCGCAGGTGATCTTCCAGCTCCTCCACGTCGGCGGTGGCGATGGCCTGGCGTCGCTGCACGTAGCCGCGCCAGCTATCGATCTGGGCTTCCAGGTCGGCGTCGAGGTCCATCAGGCCCACCCCTCCGTCACGGCCGTCGGTCGGGGCCGGTCCTGCCAGACCTGGCGGAGGGCATCCGCCACGACGGTCCACTGCTCCTGCCGCTCGGCCAGCTGTTCCCGGCCGAGGTCGGTGATGGCGTAGTGCTTGCGCCGGCGGCCCACGTCGGAGGTGCCCCAGAGCGAGGTCACGTAGCCAAGCCGTTCGAGGCGGTGCAGCAACGGGTAGAGCATCCCGTCGGTCCACTGCATGCTGCCGCCGCTGAGATCGCTCACCCGCTTGAGGATGGCGTAACCGTAGAGGTCGCCGTCCATCAGAATCCCCAGCACCAGCGGGGTGGCCGCGGCGGCGACCAGGTCTTTCTCGATGCGCATGGCGCCTCCTATACCTAAAGCTGCAATGCATGAACCCTAGCAGTTCTAGGTATAGGGATGGAAGCGACCACTGCCCGGCTGCGGCCGCGCACACCCGTTGGTGCGACGGTGAATTTCCCGATTCGTCACGCCTCGGCGCCAAGCCTGGAGATACGTCCAGCTTCCTTGAGTTTCTCCTCTGCCTGAACAAGGCTGGTCAGATTCGCCCCACCCGGGCGGCACCGCAACCGCGGCCCGATCGTACAAAGAAGAGGACACCGTGAAAGCACTCACCTGGCAGAACACCAAAAAGGTAGAGGTCATCGAAGTCCCCGATCCGGTCATCGAAAAGCCCACGGATGTGGTCATCCGCATCACGTCAGCGGCCATCTGCGGTTCAGACCTGCACCTGTACAACGTGATGGGGCCGTTCCTGGCCAAGAACGACGTTCTCGGCCACGAGAACATGGGCATCGTGGAGCAGGTCGGCGCCGCGGTAACCACCCTCTCGGTGGGCGATCGGGTCGTCATCCCGTTCGTCATCGCCTGCGGTGACTGCTTCATGTGCAACCAGGGCCTCACCACCCAGTGCGAGACCACCCAGAATCGCGACTCCGGCACCGGCGCCAGCCTCTACGGCTTCAGCGAGCTCTACGGATCGGTTCCCGGCGGCCAGGCCGAGCGCCTGCGGGTTCCGTTCGCGGACTTCAATGCGGTCAAGGTCGGCGCGGACCTGCCCGACGAGCGCTACCTGTTCCTCAGCGACATCCTGCCCACCGCCTGGCAGGGTGTGCAGTACGCGGATGTGCCCGCCGGCGGCACCCTCGCCGTGATCGGCCTGGGCCCCGTGGGCCAGTTCGCCAGCCGCATCGGACGCCACCTGGGCTTCCGGGTGCTCGGCGTGGACCCGGTGCCGGAGCGCCGCGAGATGGCCGCCCGGCACGGTGTGGAGGTGTTCGGCCTCGACGACGACATCGTCGCGATGCTGCGGGCGACGACCGACGGTCGCGGCCCGGACTCCGTCGTTGACGCCGTGGGAATGGAGGCGCACGGCAACCCCGCCGCCGCGTTCACCCAGTACGCCGCAGGGCTGCTGCCGGATGCGGTGGCCAAAAAGGTCTTCACCACGGTGGGTGTTGATCGCCTGGCCGCGCTGCACATGGCGCTGGACCTTGTACGTCGCGGCGGCACGGTCTCGGTGAGCGGCGTGTACTCCGGTGTGGCCGACCCGATGCCGCTGATGAACATGTTCGACAAGCAGATCCAGCTGCGGATGGGCCAGTGCAACGTGCAGCGCTGGGTCGGCGATCTGCTGCCCCTGGTGGAGGACCCCACCGACCCGCTCGGCGTGATGGACCTCGTCACCCACCGGGTGCCGCTGGGTCGCGCCCCGGAGATGTACGAGACCTTCAGCGCCAAGGACGACGGCTGCATCAAGGTCGTCCTGACCCCCTGATTCCCTCTCGCGAACTGTGAGTCAAGCCCCAGAATCTCGCGATTTCTGGGGCTTTTCTCACAGCTCGCGGAACCTTCTGCAGTGTCAGTGGTTGGTGAGACGATCTCATCATGAGTAACCCCGACCAGGCAGTACCGCCCGCTCCGGATGATGACCACCACTCTCCGGAGTCCGCTCCACCTGGCTCCACCCCCTCCCCCGTCGACCCGACCGCTTTCGGGCCGTACGTCCCCAACCCGGCGCTGTACGAGTTGGTCTGCTCGGAGCTGGCCCGCCGCACTGAGCTGATCGCGGTCGAGGCCCGCGCCATTGCGCAGGCGCAGGCCCGGCAGGCCGAGTTCCTCGTCGCTCTGCAGGGCTGGAGTGAGGACCCGCTCGTTTCCTCGCGCCTGCACGGCAACCCGGAGAGCATCCGGCTGGCCGACGTGAACGCGGCCACCCTGACCGAGGACCAAGCCCGCGCGGCCGCCTACAACCGGTGGGACGACCGGGACGTGGCCCGCCGCACGATTGTCAGTGAGACCGCCTGCCTGCTGCGCCTGTCTGAACGCACCGTGGAGCACCTGATGGATCAGTCCCTCTGGCTCCTGGCCGCCCCGGCGACCTTCGAGGCCCTCTCGACCGGAGAGATCAGTTACCGGCACGCCACCGCGCTCGTCGACCAGATGCGCACCCTGCCGATGGAGGACCAGGCGGCATTCGAAGAGAAGGTGCTGCCCGAGGCCAAGCGCCTGCCGGTGGGCCGATTCATCGACAAGGCCCGCCGGCTACGGGAGCGGCTGCACCCGGAGTCGATCGTGACCCGCAGCACGAACGCCCTGACCGAACGGCACAGCCGCTGGGAGGCCGCCCCGGACGGGATGGGCTGGTTGCACTGGTACGGCACCGCCCACGACACCAAGGCCGCCTACGACCGCATCAACGGCATGGCCGTGAAGCTCAAGCACCTCGGCGACCCGAGCCCGGCCGACCAAACGGATGACGCCAGCAGCAACGGTGCCGCCTTCGGCATCGCGCAGGACCCGGCCGACGACTCCCCGACCCGCACCCTCGACCAGCTCCGCGCCGACATCACCGCCGCCCTGCTGCTGGACGGCATCACGCCCGACGGGATGGGTGCCGGCATCCGCGGCACCGTCATGGTCACCGTGCCCGTGCTCACCCTGCTGGGCTTGGACGAGGAACCCGGCACCCTCGAAGGCTACGGGCCCATCTCCCCCGAGGCCGCGCGGGAGATCGCCGGGCACGCACCGAGCTTCACCCGGCTGCTGACCCACCCGGAGACCGGGGTGGTGCTCTCGCTCGGTAAAACCCAGCACAAGAACACCGAGGCCATGAAGAAATACCTGCGGGTGCGCGACGAAACCTGCCGGTTCCCGGGCTGCTCCCGACCCGCGGTGACCAGCGACGTCGACCACACCGACCCCTGGGCCGGCGGCGGCAACACCGACAGTGACAACCTCGCCCACCTCTGCGAACCCCACCACCGACTCAAACACCTCTCCCAGTGGCGAGTCACGCAGGAACCAGGTGGGATCCTGCACTGGACCTCACCGGGCAAACGCAGCTACCGCACCGACCCCGCCAACCCAGTCGGACCACCCCGACCCCGACCACCGGTCGTGGGGCCGAAGACCCGGAGGCGGCCCGCCGACGAGACCTACCTGATGCCCCGGCAGCGGCCGACCCTGAAGCCGACCCCACCGGTGCCCGAGAACCCACCGTTCTAAGCGGTCACCGAGTGGCCCAAGGCTGGTATCCCTAGACTCGGATCCATGTCCTTGATCAACGCAGATTACGAGATCCGTCGGTTTGAGCCGGCAGCCCCAGGCGAGCCCGGATACCCCGAAGCGACAGCCTGGGACAGCGCAGTCTCGTTCGGGTTCCATGAGGAGCGCAGCAGCGACGAGCGGGTTCAGGAGTCCATCGCCAGGAGCCGTGTGGACGGCGCCGTCTACACGGGCGCCTACCAAACCGGCCAGCCGGCCCCGCATTCGCTGGGCAGCGACGTGCCGGTGGCCACGTTCGGCACCCAGCCGAGCACGCTCAACATCGGGTTCGGCAGGTTGCTGGATGCGCATCTGATCACCGGCGTGACAGTGCGCACCTCCCACCGTCGTCGCGGGCTGCTCCGCCGCATGATGACCGAAGACCTCACCCTGGCCAAGGGCAACGGCATCGCGATCGCCGCCCTCACCGCGTCTGAGGCGTCGATCTATGGCCGTTTCGGTTTCGGTGTGGCCACTTCGGAGCAGAGCATCACGGTGGATACCAGCGCCAAGTTCCGGCTCGACCACCTGCCAGTGGGCTCTGTGGAGGTCGCCGACCCCAAGGTCCTTCTCGAGCTGGCACCACAGGTCTTCGCCCGGCTGCACGGCGAACAACCGGGGTCCATCGGCCGTCAGGAGTTCTACCGCCAGCTGGCCGCCGGGGCGTCGAGCCGCGAGGGCGGCCCCGATGCCAAGGTGAAGGCGGCCCTGCACTACGCGCCCGACGGTTCGGTCGACGGCTATGTCTCGTACAGATTCGGCGGCTGGGACAAGACGCCCGCGACGATGGAGATTGTGGACCTGGTGGCCGCCACCCCGGCGGCCTACCTGGAGCTCTGGCAGTATCTGGCGGCCATCGATCTGGTGGAGCGCGTCACCTGGAACGAGGCGCCGGCGGACAACCCGCTCACTTGGGCCTTGACTGATCCGCGATGTGTGTCCGCGACGAACCCGCGGGACCTGCTCTGGTTGCGCATCCTCGATGTGCGCCAGGCACTCGAAGCGCGCCAATTCGCCACCGACGGCGCCGTGGTGCTGGGAGTCACCGACGGGCTGAGTCTCACGGCGGGCACCTTCTCACTGAAGGTGCAGGGCGGCACGGCGCAGGTCACCGAATCAGCCTCGGCGCCCGACCTGGACCTGGACATCGCCGCGCTCTCCTCGATCTACCTGGGCGCGGTGAACCCCGTGTCGCTGGCGGCGGCGAACAAGGTGCGCGAAAACACGTCGGGTGCAGCGTTCCTGGCCGCCAGGCTCTTCGCCGTCGAGCGGCCCGCCCACTGCCTGACGCACTTCTAGCGGGTCACGCCTGCCGGTCAAGCAGCACGTAGGTATAGGCCGCGATGGTCGCCGCATCCACGATGTCGCCCGCGCGGATCATGCGCCGGAAGTCGTCTTCGCTGAACCAGCGGTGCACCATGTCCTGCTCGGTGATCTCCCGCTCCGGCGGGCCGGGCGTCAGCTCGGTGGCCAGATATAGGTCGCAGCCCTGGCTGCTGTGCCCGTAGGCGCTGTAGAAGTGCGCCAGGTGTCGCACCTCGCCGGCGCGCATCCCGGTCTCCTCCTGAAGCTCGGCGCGGGCCAGGTCCTCCTGGCTGCCGTCGTTCTCACCCGGCCAGGAGCCTTGCGGGAACTCCCAGGCCCGCCGCCCGACGGTGTACCGGAACTGCTCGACCAGCCAGAACCCGCCGTCGACATACGGCACCACGATGGCAAAATCGGGCTTGTCGATGACGCCATAAATGCCCTGCGACCCGTCCGGGCGGCGCACGATGTCTTCGCGCACGGTCATCCAGGCGTTGCGGTACACCTCACGGGTTGAAACGGCTTCAGTCATGGGGCCATTCTCTCGGGTTCCCCGCACGACCCACAACGAGGCAGAGGAGGCGCCCCGACGTATCGGGGCACCTCCTCGACGATCTGGCCGCGGGGCGACCGGTGCGGCTCAGGCCCGCTGACGGCGGCGGATGAGCAGAGCGCCGGCTCCGGCGGCCAGTAGAGCGAGCGCGCCGCCTACCATTGCGGCCAGCGAGCTGACCCCCGTGTCGGCCAGGGCCGCGGCCGCGCTCTTGGCCGTCACCACGGTGAAGACGATCTCGGCGGCCTCTCCGTTCGCGGCCGTCACGATAATGCGGTGCGCGCCCGCTTCGGTGTTGGCCGGGATGGTGACGGTTCTACTGAAGGCGCCCGCAGCATCCGCAGTGACGGCACCGAGGCGCACCGGCGCCGAGTGCAGCACGACGTTGAGCTCGGCGTTCGCGGCGAAGTCGCGACCGGAGACGCCAACGGTGCTGCCCGCGGCCACCCGCAGGTCGGCGTCTGCGAGGGCGACGGATGGCTTGCGTGTGGTGGTGCCGGTCGGAGCCGGGGTCGGTGTCGCCGTCGCCGTCGCCGTCGGAACCGGGGTGGCGGTGGGCGTCGGTGTTGGCGTGACGAGGCCGAAGACCTCGGTCGCAGTTCCGAGGTTGAGGAAGACCGTTTCGCCGGTGGCGTCCTTGAGGCCGTCGTTGTCGGTGACCGCGTATACGTTGCCGTCGGCGCCGATGGTGAGGCCCTCGAGCTTCTCCTGGGTCCAGCCGTTGGTGGCCGCAAGGTCAGGCAGCACGTCGTGGGCGAGCGTTTTGGGCAGAACAGGCAGCGTACCTGCGGCCGGGTCTGCCTCTGGAACGGTCACGGTGTAGATGCGCTTCACCGCGGCGGCAGGGCCGTTGAGCTTGTCTCGCTCGATGACGGCAAGGGTGCTCTCGTCGACCGCGACGATCTCGGACAGGCCCATCCAGTCGCCGCCGCCGGCGGCTGCCTCCAGCTGGTAGCCGAACCAGGTCCAGCTCTGCTCGGTTACGTCGTAACGACCGATCCGGGTGACGCCCTCGCCGTCCACGGTCGTGGTGGGCTCGGCCGGGTCTGCCCAGAGCGGACGCTGCACGGCAACGTAGAGCTGTTCGTTTCCGGCCGCGTCGGTGGTCGCGGTCACGCCCTCGAAGCCCCATTTGGAGATGTGGTCGGAGATCTCCGTGGGCAGCGACACCTTCTCCTGCACCCCACCCGCGGCATCCGTTCGGTACAGCGCATTGCCATCGCCGGTGGCACCCTCGGCGGCGAGCCAGAAACCACCCTGTTCACGCGCGTGCAGGCCCTCGATGTCGAGCACGGCCGGCTTGCCGTTCTCGGTGACCACCAGGCTGTCGTCGATGCGCGCGGGCGCGGTGGTCACGTCGATCGTGAAGATCGTGCTCGGCGAGACGGCGGAGTCACTCGCCGTGTAGATGTGGGCGGTGTCGCCGGGCTTGGCGCTGAGCGCGCCGAGCGCCTGCCAGCCGATCGGCAGGCCGTCGACGTCGTCGGAGACGATGCTCGGCTGGCCCGCCGAAGCGTTACCGAGCGTGCCATCCCCGAGCTGGTACAGGGCCACCGAGGCGCGCACGCCGACGCTGGCGTCGTCGGTCTCGCTCGAGGCGACGAGCAGGTTGCGGCTGGGCACGGCCAGCAGGCCCTCTGGCCCGTTGGTGGCGAACACCATCTGCTGATAGACCGGCTTCACAGGGTCGGAGAGGTCGTAGACAGCCACGAAGTTGCTGCGCTCGGAGGCGACGAAGCCGTACCTGGTGCCGTCGATGGTGGAGACCATCAGTCCCTCGGGCTCGCTGCCCTTTTTGTCGGCGCGGCTGTCGGCGTACACGCCATTGGCCACAGCGAGGTGCTCGAAGGAGTTTCCGGCGTCCCAGGAGACGTCGCCCGTGCTGGCGTCGAAGATCGTCCAGCCGCGAGTGCCGCCCTTCCAATCACCCTCGTTGGCGGTGGCCAGGTGGGTGTCGTCGACCCAGGCGATCGAGTCGGGCTCGCGCGGGACATTCGTGATCTGACCGGTGAGGTTGATCACCTTGTCTTTTTTCGTGTCGATGCCGGTGACCGTGGCGGTGCCGGCGCTGAAGACCTTGGTGATCGCCCTGGTCGGCAGGTCGATGAGCGCGATGCCGTTGTTCTCCTGCAGGGTGACCGCCAGCTGGTTGGCGCTGTTGATGGTCACATATTCGGGCTCGGGGTCGGTGGGCGAGTCCAGGCCCGCGGCCACGAACGAGGGCAGGGCGGCGCCGTCGGCGGCAACCAACGGCACCGGGGTGGTCACCCAGCTGGTGGGGTCGGCGTTCAGGTCGATCACCTGAACGAACCCCGCGGGCAGCTGGGGCAGGTCGCCCTTTTTACCGGCTGTGGGAGTGAAATCCTCGTCGCGCTGGTTCTCGATCGCGATGGCCGCGTATTTTTTGTCGGCGCCGATGGCGATGGAGTCGGGCTGGCCGCCCAGGTCGATGCTGGTGACCAGGCTGCGGTCGCTGATGCGGATCACGTCGAGCCGGCCGGAGGGCGAGACGAAGTCTCCGCCGCTCTCGTCGACGACTACGAGCACGTAGTCGCCGTACACGGCAACGGAGGTGGGCTGGTCATCAGCGTGGCCGAGGTCGGCCAGGGAGATGCTGCCGGCGCCGACGGGGTTGTTCACGTCGGTGATGTCGAGGAAGCCGATGCGCTTGCCCGGGGCATCCGTGTAGATCACGGTCTTGCCGTCATCGGTGACGCCGGAGATCTCCGCGGCGGTGGTGTCGGCCGCGTCGGCTCCCGCGGGTGCGTTGAGGTAGACCGGGTAGGTGGCGGTGCGGTGAAACGCCGAGGAAGTCGGGGCCGGCGTCGCGGCGAGCGCCGGGGCGACGACCACGCAGCTGGCCATCAGTGTGGCCCCCACGATCAGGGTGGCGCGGCGGGCGGTTTTCGAGAGTGGCATGGCTTCCCCTGGATCACGAACGTGGTCTGTACGTCTTCACATGTACCCACCGAGCGTGACGGCGGCGGGCGACCTGGGGATGACCCGCGGGAGTCTCGCAGGCGACGGCACGGTGTACGTCAGGCAAACCGGTCGCGGCGCGGCGGTGCGGGTGCGAGCAAGCGGATGAGGACCCGGGCAGCCGCGCCCGGGTCCGCATCCAGCCCGAGGGGGGGGCTACCAGGCGACGGGTCCCTGAACGTCGGTGAACGTGCCGGTGGGGCCATCCGCATCGATCGTGGCCATGCGCACGGCCGATCGTGCGCCCTCGGCCGGGGTGAGTACGCCGCGGTGGTTGTTCAGGTCGGTCGCGACGAAGCCGGGGCAGACGGCGTTGACCAGGATGCGCTCGGCGACGAGGGCCCGGGCATACATCATGGTTACGGCGGTCAGTGCGGTCTTCGAGGGTACGTAGCCGAGGGCGATCGGGTCGGTGTTCGCGAAGTCGGAGATCGCCGCCAGTGAGCCCGCGCTGCTGGATACGTTTACGATTCGCGGGGCCGCCGACCGGCGCAACATCGGCAGGAACGCGCTGGTGACGGTGATTACCCCGAACACGTTCGTCTCGAAGACGTAGCGCACGTGGTCGACATCGGCGGTTTGGGGCATCTGGCCAGCGAAATCAGCGCCGGGCCGGTGGCTGATGCCGGCGTTGTTGATCAGGGCGTCGAGGCGCCCGAACCTGGTCTGGATGGTCTCGGCTGCCGCCTGCACCGATGTCGGGTCGGTGACGTCGAGGGCAACCGCGGTGACATCGCCGCCGGTTGCACGCAGCTGGGCAGCGGTCGCTTCGCCTCGCTCGAGGCTCCGGGCGCCGATGACCACGGTGTGGCCGAGGTGGGCGAGCTGGGCGGCGATTTCGCGCCCGATTCCTTTGTTGCCGCCGGTGACGAGGGTGATCATGGGGTTGGTCCTGGGGGTGGTCATAGGTGCTCCTTCAGTGCCGAAACGATTTGTGCGGCACAGCTCAGCCTGACGACCGTGGCCGGGATTCGGAATAACGCAATGTCCGTTTTAATTGCCCTATAGTTCGGATATGGCGACCGACCGGCTCTCAGACATCCTCGATCTCATCGAGGTGAGAAGTGTGGTGTCGGGTGGCTCGGCCGTGCGCGGTCGCTGGCAGACCCGCAACAACATCGACGACGACCTCAAGTTCATCGCGGTGGTGCGGGGCCAGGCCCGGTTGACGACCAACGGCCTGCTCGAGCCGCTCGAACTGAACGCGGGCGATGTCGTGATCCTGAACGGGCGATCGTGGCTGGCGCTCGAGGGCGGGGTCGGCGACGGCGAACCCATCCAGGTGCGACCGCCGTCGGCGGGCTCCGTGATGTCTGCCGAAGACGCGAATGCGGATGGTGCGGACGTGCTCATCGGCGGGCGGGTGGATTTGAACCCCACCGGCCGGGAGTTGCTCCTGCGCACGTTGCCGCCGGTTGTGCACATCGGTCTGGCGAGCCCGGTCGGCGCTGCGCTGCGCGGCCACATCCAACGATTGTTCGAAGAGATCGTGGCCGACCGCGTCGGGTCTGACTTCGCAATCCGCCAATACGGCCAACTGCTCGTGCTCGATGTCATCCGTGGATACCTGCACGACCCCGATATGCCGGCCGGCTGGTTGAAGGTGCTCACCGACGAACGTCTGCGGCCGGCTCTCGCGCTCATTCACGAGCAACCCGCCAAGGGCTGGAGCCTGGAGGACCTGGCCCGGGCCGCCTCCATGTCTCGCACCACTTTCGCAGGGCGGTTCCGCGACGCTGCGGGCACGCCACCCCTGTCGTACCTGATCAACTGGCGGATGCTGCTCGCTCAGCGTGAACTCCGCACCTCGGACACGCAGATTCGGGCGCTCGCTCTTCAGCTCGGCTATTCATCCGAAAGCGCGTTCAGCACCGCCTTCAAGCGTCGGGTCGGTGAATCCCCGTTGAGTTATCGTTCTCGCGCCCGCATCGAGCACGGCTCCGTGGCAACGTAGTGGGCGTCAGGTTCGGGTCTAGGCGCACTCGCCACCAGGTCCGGGCCGATCTCCTCCGAGGCCGCGCGGGAGGTCACGGCATCCGCCGGTTCAAGCCGGCAGCCCCCGGCGAGCTCGGTTATCCGGAAGCAGCAGCCTGGGACAGGCCAAACCGGCCAGCCGGCCACAGGGCAAGGGCATCACGATCGCCACCCTCACAGTGTCGGAGGCGTCGATCTACGGTCGATTCGGTTCCAGCACTTAGGTATACGCAGAGGGTCACGCCTTCAGTCATGGCGCCGGCTCGCGCTCGGTGATCGCACGTCGCTCACATCCGCAGCACACGCGGAGGCGCCCCCGCAGCCAGTTGGGGAGCTGGCTGCGGGGGCGCTTCTGTGTCGTCAGATTAGGTGTGCTTGCGACGCACCATGAACATGGCGGCGGCACCGACAAGTATGGTCAACAGGCTGAAGAGTGCAGCCCCGCGCAGAAGGTCTGAGTCCACCCCGGTGTGCGCGAGTGCACCCACCGACTTCAGGGTCACTCTCACGTCGTCACGGTCGGTGATCTCCGGCCCCGTGGGAGGCGTCGCGGTGACGCTCGCCTTGTTGCTCACGAAGCCCGCCGACTTGTCCGCATCCGTAACGGCGTAGGTAGCGGTCGCCGTCACGGACGCACCCGGAGCAAGCTCACCCTGGGCGTTCGGCCACGCACCGTATGTGATCGCCGACAGGCCGCGCAGTTCATCAGCGATCGAGACGGATGTCAGCGACACGTTGCCCGTATTCGTCACGACGAAGGTGAAGGTGATCGTGTCACCGTGAACCACACCGGTCTTCACCAACGAGATCGCCGGGCCGTCGACGAGCGGCAGCTCGAACGTGTCCTTGTCGGAGACCACCGGCCCATGCGGCGGCGTTCCCGTCACAGTGGCCGTGTTGGACACGAGGCCGGCGTCAAGGTCTGCCTGCGTCAGGGTGTAGCTGGCCGTGGCCGTCACCGACTGCCCTGGTGCAAGCACACCGGCGCCAGCCGGCCAGGCGCCGTACGACACATCCGACAGCCCGTCGAGGGCGTCCTCGATGGATACCGAGGTCAGGGTGACGGTGCCCGAGTTCGTCGCGACGAACGTGTAGGCAATCGTGTTTCCACTCAGCACACCAGTCTTGACCAGAGACACCGACGGAGTCCCGCCGAGGGGCTGGTCGAACTCGTCCTCGTCGGTGACGATGCCGCCACCGGGCGGGGTTCCCGTGGTCGTCGCCGTGTTGTGCACGGTGCCGGCATCACGATCCGCCTGAGTCACCGCATACGTCGCCGTTGCGGTAACCGACTGGCCCGGGGCGAGTACGCCCGTCACGGCCGGCCACTCACCGTACTGAAGCTCCGACAGGCCCTTGAGCTCGTCAGCGATCGACACCGCCGTCAGCGTCACGTCGCCCGTGTTCGTCGCAGTGAACGAGTAGGCGATCGTGTTTCCATCCAGCACACCGGTCTTCACCAGATTCAGCGCAGGTGTGCCGTCCAGGGGCTGGTCGAAGTCGTCCTCATCAGAAACCGGCGGGCCGCTCGGCGGTGTTCCCGTCGTCGTCGCGGTGTTGTCCACGGTGCCCGCATCACGGTCGGCTTGGGTCACCAGGTATGAAGCAGTTGCGGTCACCGACTGGCCCGGGGCAAGAACGCCCTTCGCGGCCGGCCACGTGCCATACGAGATCTCCGAGAGTCCCTCGAGCTCATCAGCAATTGTCACCGAGGACAGCGTCACGCTGCCGGTGTTCGTCGCAGTGAACGAGTAGGCGATCGTGTCGCCAGCGAGCACACCGGTCTTCACCAGATTCAGCGCAGGTGTGCCGTCCAGAGGCTGGTCGAAGTCGTCCTCATCAGAAACCGGCGGACCGCTCGGCGGTGTTCCCGTCGTCGTCGCGGTGTTGGCCACGGTGCCCGCATCACGGTCAGCCTGGGTGATCGCATACGAAGCAGTTGCGGTCACCGACTGGCCCGGGGCAAGAACGCCCTTCGCGGCCGGCCACGTGCCATACGAGATCTCCGAGAGTCCCTCGAGCTCATCAGCAATTGTCACCGCCGACAACGTCACATTGCCGGTATTCGTCGCAGTGAACGAGTAGGCGATCGTGTCGCCAGCGAGCACACCGGTCTTCTCCAGGGAGATTCCCGGAGTGAGTTCAGGCAAAGTGACGAGGGCCGGAGCCTCATCGGTCACGGCCGTTCCGGCCGGTGGGATGCCCGAGGTCGTCGCAGTATTCGACACTTCTCCGGCCGTGACATCGGCTTCTGTAAGGGTGTAACTCGCGGTCGCGGTCACCGATTGTGTCGGTTCAAGAACGCCCGGAGCGCCGGGCCAGATACCGAACTCGATGGAAGACAGGCCCGGCTTCGGGTCGGCGAGCGTGACGTCGGTGAGGGCAACGGTCCCCGTATTGGTGACGGTGAACTCATAGTCCACGACGTCGCCGGCCGTTCCGGTCGCGCCGTCCGCGAGGGTTCCGGTCTTCTCCAGATCGATCGACGCACAGTTCGTGTTCACGATGCCGATGAGAGTGCTCGCCAGCGCAGCGAATCCGGCAAGGTGGTAGTCGTCGCCCTCGGCCGGTCCGGAGATCTGAGTAATGTGCTCACGGAACATCGCCAGCTGACCGCCCGCGATGTTGTCGTTCACACCGATTGGAACGATCCGGGTGCCCTCGCCCTTGACCACGTTTGCGCTGCTGACAGCAGCGTCGATGGTCGCCTGATTGGTGCTGTTTCCCGGGCCCTGGACGGGGTCGGCATACTGGGTGGGATTGCCGTCGGTGAGGAAGAAGAGCGCGTCGTAGTTCTCGGTCGACCCGGCAATGGCTGCGAGACCGCGGTCCCAGTTCGTGCCGCCCTGGGCGGGAACCGGACGCTGCAGGCCGTTGACGTACGACACGATCGCGTCGACGCCGGCGGCGTCGGCCACCGACGTCAGCGGCAGCGGCGCGTTGGCTCCACCGTTGGTGGCCGGCGCGTTCGACGCGAAGTTGCTGACCGCAAAGCGAACCGGGTAGCCCTCGAGCGCGTTCGCGAGCTCGGCGAGCTCTTCTCGTGCCTGCTGAAGCTGCGGGTCGGTTACCGAGTTGGACAGGTCCAGGCTGATGGCGAAATCCACTTCGCACTGTGCCGCCATGGCCGGGTTCGGGGCCGCAGGCACTGCGGACTGTACTGCGAATGCTGCCGAGGCACCGCTGATCGCCAGCACCGAGGCGAGGGTTGCCGCCACCGCCCCGCGCGCGACATGTCGCGTATTTCTGTGTCGTGCGGATGAATCAGGACGTAGTCGTCTCACGTGATCGGGTCTCCATGGTCGATCGGATGGCACAGCACATACGGAGAACGGCCATGCCCGGCAGCTGGGTTACTGCCGCCCAATGCTCGCCTCTCCCACGCCCGCACCAGCTCGGATTCTGCGAATTTCACCCGCCACTTCACCCTTTTCCCGGTGGGCGATCTGTGGCGCGCGTCGCGGCCGGACACCCTCCCCTTGGGGGACAGGAATCTGCAATCTGGCTGATGAGGCGGCAATTATCGCATCCCAGGCCAGAACAGGTGCCGACAGGCGGCAAAGCGGCCATTGCGAACCGGGCGGGGTGGCCTTCATCGACTCGTCGCCCCAGCGGCTGAGCTCGGAATCATGGCGCTGTCGATGCCCAAAACCGAGAGATTCGGCTTGGCTGCGCTTGCCTTCTTCGGCGCGGTTGACGGTTTGTGGTCAGGCGAGCAGGTGAGGTGCCGACGTAGCGACTCGAATGGCACCGTCTCGGTCGTTCACTTCGAGTTTTCGATAGATCGACTTCAATTGGGACTTGATCGTGTTGGGTGACAGGTGCTCCGCGGCAGCGATCGCCGCGACGCTTCGCCGTTGCACAAGGTGGCGGAACACGACTCGTTCGCGTTCGCTGAGTTGCACGGTCGGGGGTGCGGTTACCGCGCTTGTACGAGCGTGGAGTTCGCGGAGCATGCGCGGTTCGAGCGCCGCCCGGTGATTGGAAAGCAGTGTCGCTTGTTCGGAAGCGGTCAGGCGCAGCAGCACGATGCCGAGTTTCTCAGAGGCCACGAGGTCGATTGCCGCCGCGAAGTGCCCCCGTGCCTGCTCGATCTGGCCGAGCTCGAGCTTCGCCGCGGCGACGAGCACCAACAGTTCGACGGTGACGCGAGGACTGATCAGAGTCTGGGACAGTCCCGGCGTTGCGAGCACGAGAGCCCCCCGGGCGTCTCCCCGCCGGAGAGCAGCCCACGCACGAACGAGGCGCACCGGATCGACCGCGGCGGGAAGGGTGACACCGTCGAGTTGCGCGATCGTCTGAGTCGCCGAGCCGACATCGCCAAGCGCCAATTGCAACTCAGCGACCGCCATCGTGGACAGCCACCCGTTCAGGCCGCTCGAACGCAGGCGCTCTGGCTGAGTTGACAGTGTCGCGCCGACGCGGGCGAGCTGCTGCTGAGTTTGACCGGAGGCTCTGGCCAATGCGGATTCGACAAAGAGCCTGAACGCCCAAGACTCCCGGTCGATGTCGGCCGATGGCGCGGCATCCAGTGCCTCTTGCGCATCTTCGAAACGCAGATCATTTACGGCCAGAAGGGCGCGCGCGAGTGCGCCCGCCGTCAATACAGTGTCAACGGCCGTCGCTTCCGCTGGACCATCTTGAGTCTCACGCCCGGCTCCCGGCTGGCGGCTCAACCACTGTTCAGCGACACCTCGGTTGCCGGAGAGCGCGTAGTTGAGCGCCAACGAACCCGCCGCCTCCGTGACGATCCGTTCGTTGTCGAAGGTCAACGCTTCATCGAAGGTGCGTTCGTAGGCACGGTTCGCATCGATCAGCTCGCCTCCCAGTTCGAGAGTGATCGCCCATTGCAGCCGAATGTCAGGGAGCACCGGTCGGATGGATGCGATCGCTTCGTCGGAGACGTCGGCGATCATCCCGTGCGCCTCGCGCACCAAAGCCACCGCTTCGGCCATGTTGCCCTGGAACCGTGCGGACACGCTCCGGCTCGTGAGGTCGACGAGGATATCGAGCAGGCCACGGGGAACGGGTGCTACCCGATGCTGGAACCGAAGCGGGCGGCGATCGCCGCTCACCGGCAGGTAATTCACGTAGGTCTTCGCCGCAACGAGCCGCGGGTTATCGGCAAGAACCTCGGCCGGGAGCGCATTAATCACTTCCAAGAGGAGGGCCTGATTCGTCTGTGTGAGAGCTACCCAGTTTGTCTCGACTGAGTCGATCGCGGCGGACCACGCCTGCTCGCTCAGCGCAGCACGCAGCTCTTCTTCAAACGACGAATCCCCCATAGCGAATCATTGTACGAGGGTTTTTCCTTCGCCTGGGCCCCCAGAAGCCGGGGGCTGCGGCGTCCCCATCCTCCCGGCGTGCGGTGCGAGAACACACCAAATATCGCGTTGGCGACGCGTCCACCAAAGCACCGCAGATCGTCACGACGGCCCGGCCGCGACCTGCCCGAGTTTCTCACCGCCGCCGGCATGACCCCGGGCGCCCCGATCCGCACGCCGTCCGACGTGTACCGGGTGGGCGCTGATCGCCGAGGTCCTGCAGCCGATGGAGCGCGACACCACCACCGCCAGCCTGCTCGCCGCCGCCGGCGCCGCCTGGCACCTGATGGCCCTGCTCGCCTCCGACCGCTCCACCGGCGACGGCCACGTGAGCGTCGCCGAGCTGGCCGCCATGTCACGCCTGAGCAGCTCCCACTTCGCCGCCCTCTTCAAGAGCCGCATCGGCTACCCCGCCCTGCAAAACCAAACCCAGCTACGGATGGCCCGGGTCCGCGAACTCCTGGACACCACCGACCAATCCATCGCCGCGGTCGCCGCCTCCTCCGGCTACCCCGACTCTTTCTACTTTGCTCGCCAGTTCAAGAAGGTGCACGGGGTGACGCCATTCGGGTACCGGGGGCAGCGGAAGGGTTAGCGGATTGAGCCTGCCCGATCAGTACGTCTGCCGCGGGCGGGCCCGTCAATACAAACGAGCGACTCGCCTCAGCGCGCGCGGCAGTTGTCATGGGCCGAGGGCAGCAGCAGCCTGAAGGGGCTCAGCCGCACTGCGCGGCTCCAAGTTCATCCTGAGACCAGAGTCTTGCCTCTAGGAGCCCGCGGACCGCCTTAACGACGGCGTGTGCAAGTGTTTGCTACATTGCTCGATTTCGGGTGATTCTCGGTTCCCGGCTACCGTGTTAGCCCACCTCCAGAGCGAGTGGCTGCACGCTGAAGGCGAGGCGGAGTTCCAAACCGATCGAAACGATCAGGTCAGGTCGACCTCCGACCTGCCGTACGCCCCCCCTTACTCCTCCAAAAAGATCAGTGCGAGGCCGATCTACCCTGCTGGCAAGCACACGCGCGTCGGAGGCAACGACACCCGCCGATAGCCGCTAAGTTCGTCATGCCGTAGAGAAAGGGCCGACGTGACGCTGCTTGCTGTCCTTGACGTTGAAGCAGCAGCCGCGCGCTCAGCTTTTTCCGTCACGGAATTTCATGTTAATTTGTGGAGCCTTGCCGCATTCGGCGGTCGCCGCCGCAGCTTCTTACTCGACGTTGGCGTGCGCATCAAGGCCGACGCTGTGCCCGTCTCACACGTCACACTCGCGATTCCGTTTGGCACCGTTGAGTTCGAATGTCTGCACCCTAAGCTCATCAACCCGCAAACAGCAGGTCTGATCTTTAACACCGAAGTATCGGTGCAGCAGTCAGTGATAACCCTCGACAACACTCCGTTGAACGTTCACAAGGTCTCGTCCGTAGGTTCGTCCAAGTCGGGTGCATACTCAGACAACTATTTCTCTCTGTGGGATATGGAGTTATCCAGTCCTATCGAGGCACATGCGACTGGCTATTTTCGCGTTCGCTTCCCCGTCACCGGAGCAGGAAAGACATGGCAGTGGCAGCGTCAGCGCCTGTTTCGGTCTGGTGCAACTGTTGACCTTCGAGTGTCAGACGGGCGGAGTGCGGCGCTAATTCGCGATGGCAGCAGGCTACTTGAACGCGTTAGACCGATTTCCAGGGCGGCCGTATTCGTGATGGTGCCCGCCTGGATGCACAACAGGTCAGTCAGCCCAGCGCCACACTATATCCGACTACTTGAGGGCAACCTTTGGAAGCAGTATCTCGATCGGAATCCGGAGTTGCGAACGCGTTCACGCCTCATCGTCTATTACTGGAAGAACAATGGGAAACAGTTAGCCGGAGGAGAACACGAGGCCATCGGACCAGACAATCCGTTTCAAGTCTTCAGCGACTTCGGAATCGACAGTCATCCATCTAGGATTACCACCATTCTCGCCTCGGCCGCAGCAAGCGTTATCGGGCTTGGCGCGGTCTATTCGCTACCGACTCAGGAATGGGTGTCCGTGTTAGGCGGTTGGATCGCTGAATCATTCAACACTTATTTCACCGGGTGGTCGGCGGCGAACCCAATCAACTTCGTGGTCCTAGCCGGTGCAGGCTTCATCGCGTTTGTTCAAACAGCGCGATCGTCACGGCTCTTTGCAATTCAACTTCGCGCACGGTTTCTGAAGGCCGAAGCAAAGATGTTCCGCATGTTTAGCGCTTCCTAAATCGACCGACCATCAGCATTAGTCGCAAAAACTGTTTCGTGCCGACCCAAGCCGTAGCGGTTGAGCTGAGTTACTAGCGGCAAAAACCCCTTAGGTTCTACTGTTCTTCGTATTTCTTCACCGACGGTGTGGGCAGCCGTGATGTATGAAGACGCTGCGCCGCACTCTTTTGCGGTTTGCATCATGGTGTCAAGAAGCGCGCTGCCTCCACCACGGCCACGTGATTCCGGCCGCACGTAGAGCGTGCAGATTTTAAAGCGACGCCCAACTTTCAAAACGCCGATGGAAACGCCAGCTATCTCACCATGCTCTTCCAGGAGTGCGCACCAGGCGTCTCCCCGCTCGATAGCGTCGAGACGCTTCGCGAGCCAAGCGTCTCCGTCCGGGTAAAGGGCCGGTAGGAAATCCAGAAGCGCGGTAACGCCCCGACGCCAGTCAGCTGGGGCGTGCACGGCGGTCCCGGTTGCTGTCACCAAAGCCATTGTGTACCTCCCCAGGTGTGCGAGTCGCAAGTGTATCGCGCACCCGTGACATTTATCAGTCAATTACAGCGGACGCGCCAGATCCACGGGCACTACAACGGGCATTGTTGCTGACTGTTCTGTGTGATGCGACTGGGGCCAATTGGGGGTGTGTGATCCTCAGCCAATCGACCGCACCCGTTGACCTTGAGTGGTTGAATGATGAAACGCCTATAGTCGGGGGTTTCAATGGCGAACGTGGACGTATGGTCAGCGACGCGACCCAATAGCGCCGAGCTACTTACGGGTGTTTTCGCCCTCTACAAGAAGAGCAAAAAGACGTTGGGGTTTCTTCCGGACGCGGCCTTCACCGATCGTGCCAATGCAGGTTCGCTGGTCATTTCAGAGCGCGGTGGTCAAGTCGTCGGCTATTTGCTCTACGACCGCCCCCGATCTCATTTGAAACTCGTGCATGTCTGCGTCGACTCCACCGAACGCCATTCAGGAATCGCATCGGGAATGATCGGTCGGATGGTGCGAGACAACCCGCACAGCACCGGGTACGAGGCACATTGCCGGCGCAGCTATGCAATAAATGATTTCTGGCGTTCATTGGGCATGAGCCCCAGGGGAGAGCGCCCTGGCCGAGGCCTGCTGAAGGAGCCGCTGACCATATGGTGGCGGCCGATGGGGGGACCAGATCTCTTCGATCACCTCATTCTTGAATCGTCCCTACCACTTGCTGTTCTGGACACGAATGTTGTCATCGATCTGGTTGCGAGCGACAGCGTAGAGCGAGTCCACCGAATCTCTTCAGAGCAGCTCACCGGGGATTGGGTCGAATCGCACCTGACGATTGCGGTCTCCTCGGAACTCGATCATGAACTTGGTGACCTTGAAGATCAGGCAGAACGAATCCACCAATTTAAAGGTTCCCAGAACCTCACACGGCTGCCGACCAACCGACCGAAGGACACAACCCTCGAGGACGCGTTGAGGTCCAGAATCGGAGAGTCCGATTGGTCGAAGGACGCAAGCTTGAAACACGACGTGAACCATATCGCCGACGCGATTAGTGCTGGCGGACGCTATTTCGTAACCCATGACGAGGGCCTCATTCGCGTAACCCAAGACTGGATCACCGCCGAGTACGACATCCGAGTTTTAATGCCGCATGAATTGGTGGCCGAGATCGACAGCCCGAGTGTCGCCGCCACTTATCAGCCTCGCCACCTCGACCGGTTGTTCACCTGGTCCGAAGCTGCCTCCATACCGTTCACGGATCTTGAGGAGTCCTTCCTTAACTATCCGGTCCACGAGAAGAGAAACAAGTTTCAATCACGCCTCCGAAACGTTCTCGCCCAGCGTTCAAGCCACGCCACTCATGTACTGAAAGATGATGGGTCAACGCTTCTGGGGCTCGTCTCTTCGTACACGGCTGGCGACCAACTGCTGGTGCCACTACTGCGCATTCGGCGCGGCGCAATGGCTCAGACGCTCGCCTTTCAACTTGCTCGCCACCTGCGCCAATTGGCTCTAGCAGCTGGTGTTCAACAAGTACTGGTTTCAGACCCGTGCATGCACCCAATGACCAAGTCCGCGCTATCAGGCGACGGGTACGCCGCGTCGACCTTGGGGTATCTGGCAGAAGTCATCGGTGGCGATATCGACGTTTCGGATGCGACACAAGTTGCATCCCTCGCGGGGCGGATGGGCGTTGAGCCTCACGGACTCACGTCAAGGCTCACCCCGGACTTGATTGCCGAGATCGAGAGGCGGTATTGGCCAATCAAGATTTGGGATGACACAACCTGCGTGATGATTCCCATCCGCCCAGAGAATGCCATGAATCTATTCGGCTATCCCCAGAACCTCATCGACCAACGCCCGTCCCTCGGGCTCGCTCGGCAACACGTTTATTACCGTTCGATAAGGAACAATCCCTTGACGTCGGTGCCCGTACGAGTCCTGTGGTACTGCTCGCAGGATAAGCGAATGGGCGTTCACACAGTCTTCGCATACTCGCGAATTGTTGGGTCATATGTTCTTGCCGCGCAGGAGGCCCATGCGCGATTCAACCACATGGGCGTCTATAAGCTTGGAGATGTTCGAGCGGCCGCAGGCAGTGCGAATGAAGTGCATGTCCTCGAATTTGAGGACACCGAGCTTCTGGAACGGCCGGCTTCGCTGGACGAATTCCTCGCGGCTGGATCACCGCATGGCATCACAAGCATTTCTCCCTCTCCGCGCCGAATCCCTACCGCCCTCCTGCGCGAGATCTATCGAGCAACGAATGGAACTGTGTGACGGACGCCGTCCTGCTATCAATCCGCCCGCGCTTCGCAGACGCGATCCTCGAAGGTTCGAAGACTCATGAACTCAGGCGGCGATTTCCGACAATTGAGGCTGGCACACTCGTCTACCTGTACGCGAGCAGCCCGACCAAAGCGATTGTGGGATCATTCGTCTGTTCGGCTGTACGCTACGACGCTATTGCCGACATCTGGTCGTCGTTGAAAATGGGACTTGGTTTGGTCGAGAGCGAATTCTTCGCATACTTCGAGGGCAACACCAGTGGCTTCGCGGTGGAGGCCTCTCACCCAAGCCGCTTCACTACGCCCGTCAGCCTCAACTTGCTGCGATCGAAGATCGGTTTGGAACCCTCCCAAAGTTTCCGTTACCTGAGGCCGGATGTCGAAGAGCGAATTCTGCTGTTGAGCCAGGCGAACTAACTCGCATCGAAGCCGGGCGATTTGAGCATCATTAATCCCTGGGCGGCTACGCCGGTCGCGGTGACTCGTCAGGCATCAGTACTGAGTCGCCTCGATATAGCCGTCTCGATAAGACTGCGATTGGTCGGCGATGCCCCATCGACAAATATTCTTCGTCTGAATTCCAGCTCGCCCATCTCAATGGCGAGCTTTCCCAGAACCTGGTCGGCAAGACTTGACGACACACCACCGACTCCTGCAAAGTCAAAGACGATAAAACGGGCGCCTGCCTGCAAGTAGTTCAATAGTCGCGTGCGCACTTCAGCCCCCTTGGCGCGGGAACCCAGCGACTGTTCCAAATCTATGACCGCGACGCGATGGTGACCGTCGGGCGTCTCGATCGCTTCGAGAAAGTCGCCTCCCGCGTGAGGAGCGCCAGGGGCATCCTGGATTCGCACTGGCCGCGAACAATCAAGCTGCCAGTCGGCCGTCGTGGCTTGGTTCCACTCCAGGTCGAGCACAGGCCGGAATAGATCTGTTCCTGTCTCCGCACTGGGGTGAATACTCCACACGCCTCGACCGGAAATGATCCGCAGCTCACCGCCGTTGATCTCGGCCTTGCGCTTCACGCCGAACAGTCCGATCCCCTGGTTCAACGTCCCCTTACTGGTGACACCCTGCTGAACGGCAAGATCCATGGCACTGTGCGCCTGCGCGAACTTTGATCGATCGGTCTTGCCGTGATGGGACCCGTCCAGCAACGGCCGTTGGATCCCAATCCCAGTATCACCGACCGTTATCACGCACATGCGACTGGTTCGGTGGATTTGCATCATCACGAACCCGCTTGACGCTCGACTTTGCTGAAAGACATTGTCCATAACTTCGTACAGACACCAATTCAGCGCGTCGACACCCCAGCTTCGCAGCGCCCATATTGGTACGCGTTCCTTGAACGAATCACCCGGCCCGGATTCCGGCAGCGAATTAGTTCACAGGCGCTTGACATCCACAAAAACGTTTATGTAAGCTCTCACCCACATCAACAAAAACGTTTTTGGGAATGGGTTCAACGATGAGCAAGCGTGTGGGTATTCGAGAGGTCGCAGCCGCGGCCGGCGTCTCCGTGACGACCGTGTCGCACTCGCTCAGCGGCGGCGGACAGCTCAGCGACGCCACCCGCGAACGCGTCAAGTCGGTGGCCGAGGGCCTCAACTACGCACCCAACCGGCTCGCCAGCGGACTCCGCAGCAAGCGCTCGCAGATCATCGGCTTCGTCAGCGACGAGATCTCCACCACGCCATACGCCGGCAACGTTCTGCTCGGCGCTCAAGAGGCCGCCGCCGCCAACGACCAGGTGCTCATGGTGGTCAACTCCAACCGCAACTCCAAGGTCGAAGACCTCGGCATCGAAGCACTACTGCAGCACCGGGTCGACGGCATCATCTACGCCCGCATGTACCACCAGGCGGTAGAGCTGCCGGCGGCACTGAGCGGGATTCCCACCGTGCTCCTCGACGCATCCAGCGACCGCACCGACCTGTCCTCGGTGGTGCCCGACGAGGAGGGCGCCGCCCGCACGGCCATGGAGCACCTCATCGAAGCCGGGCACCGCCGCATCGGCTACCTGGGCAACGTCGACGACATCCCCGCCACCCGCGGCCGCCTGGCCGGGTACCGCGCCGCCCTGGCCGAACACGGCATCGCCTTCGACGAGACCCTCGTCACCGTGAGCGAGTCGATGACCGCACCGGGCCGCGACGCCGCCAGCCGGATGCTCACCCTGCCCGACCGCCCCACCGCGCTGTTCTGCTTCAACGACCGCATCGCCATGGGCGCGTACCAGGCGGCGCAACTGGCCGGCCTGGCGATCCCAAACGACCTGAGCATCGTGAGCATCGACAACTTCGAGGTCCTGGCCGACGCACTGTTGCCCGGACTGACCTCCATCGCGCTGCCGCACTACGAGATGGGCCGCTGGGCCATCGAGCGGCTCGCGGCCGAGATCGCCGGCGACGCCGAGTCGGCACCGCAGCAGATTCGCATGCACTGCCCACTGGTTCAGCGGCAGTCAGTCGGCCCGCCCCCGCGATAACGCGGCGACGAGCCGACCTCCTCTACTTCGCGACCGCTGGAACGGCCGCGACGATCGGCGCCTCCGCCGAAACACCCCCAACCCAACCGATAAGAAGGAATGAAGATGCGACACGCAAAGAAGCGCCTGATCGTAGCGAGTTTAGTCGCCACGAGTCTCGTTGCCACGATGGCCGGCTGCGCCAGCGGCGCCGCTGGCGGCGGCTCCGATGGCAACAACGGCGAACTGACCGTCTGGACCCACAACGGCGGCAACGTTGAAGAGCTCGCCGCCGTGCAGGCCATCGTCGACGGCTACAACGAGAGCCAGGACAAGACCACGGTGAAGCTGCAGGCGTTCCCGCAGGCCTCCTACAACGACTCGGTCATCGCGGCCGCGGCATCCGGCAAGCTGCCCTGCATCGTCGACATCGACGGCCCCAACGTGCCCAACTGGGCCTGGGCCAAGTACCTCACACCGCTGGACCTGAGCGTGGATCTGGACGAGAACCTGCCCAGCACCCTGGGCATCTGGAACGGCGAGACCTACTCGGTGGGCTACTACGACGTGGCGCTGGCGATGTTCGCCCGCAAGTCGGTGCTCGCCGAGAACGGCATCCGCCAGGCCACCATCGACCAGCCGTGGACCCAGGCCGAGTTCGGTGACGCCCTGGAGAAGCTCAAGGCCACCGGCACCTGGACCAACCCGCTCGACATCGGCACCGGCGATGTCGGCGAGTGGTACCCCTACGCGTTCTCCCCGCTGCTGCAGTCCTTCGGCGGCGACCTCATCGAGCGTGACGAGTACCAGTCGGCCGAGGGCGTTCTCAACGGCCCCGAGGCCCTCGAGTGGGCCGAGTGGATGCAGTCCCTCGCCACCGACGGTTACATCGCCACCAAGAGCGGCGCCGACTCCGCCCTCGACTTCCAGAACAACGTCACCGCCATCCAGTACGGCGGCAGCTGGGCGGCCGCCAACAACGCCGCCGCTGTCGGCGACGACCTGGCCGTGATGCCCTCCGTCGACCTCGGCGAAGGCACCAAGATCGGCGGCGGCTCCTGGCAGTGGGGCGTGACCACCGGTTGCGCCGACACCGAGGCGGCCATGGACTACCTCTCCTACTCGCTCTCCCCCGAGAACATTGCCGCGGTCGCGGTGGCCACCGCCACCATCCCCGCCACGGATGCCGCCGCCGCCCTGGTGCCCGGCTTCGAAGAGGGCGGCAACCTCGCCATCTTCCGTGAGTTCTCCGCGAAGAGCGCGGTGCTCCGCCCCGAGACCCCGGCGTACCCGTTCATCGCGACGGAGTTCACCAAGGCCACCCAGGACATCATCAACGGCGGCGACCCGCAAGACACCCTCGACGCGGCGGTCACGGCCATCGACGCCAACATCAAGTCCAACGGCGGTTACACGCAGAAGTAGTCGACCGCGGGGGCGCAGCCACGCTGCGCCCCCGCTCTCGCTCAGGGAGACTCTCATGACCAGCACGATCGAACGACCCCCGGCGGCCCCCGCCGCCGGCCGCCCGGCCCGGCCCAGCCGGCCTAAACGGGACCGCACCAGCAAGACCGAAAACCTCGCCGGACTGGCCATGCTCACGCCCGCGGTGCTGCTGCTGGCCCTGTTCATCTTCGTCCCCGCGATCCTCGCGTTCGGGCTCGCCTTCACCAACGCCCGGCTCATCTCGCCCTACCCGGCCACCTTCGTGGGCCTCGACAACTTCGTCCGGCTGTTCGCGGATGCCGCGTTCTTCCGGGCGCTGATCAACGTCGGCTACTTCGCCCTGGTCGTCGTTCCGCTGCAGGCCGGCCTCGCCCTGGTGATGGCGATCCTGGTGAACAAGAAGGTGCGCGGCACCACGTTCTTCCGCACGGTGTACTTCCTGCCGGTAGTCACCTCCATGGTCGTCGTGTCGCTGCTCTGGCTGTTCATGTACCGCCAGGACGGCCTGATCAACGTGATCATCGACCGGGTCACGATGGGACTGGTCACCGGGCCCGATTGGCTGAACGACACCGCCACCTCGATGCCGGCGATCATCCTGATGTCGGTCTGGCAGGGCGTGGGCTTCCACATGATCATCTGGCTCTCCGGGCTGCAGACCATCCCCGCCGACCTCTACGAAGCGGCCGACCTCGACGGCGTCTCACCCTGGCAACGGTTCAGGTACATCACCTGGCCGGGCCTGTCCGCCACCCGCAGCCTGATCCTGGTGACCATCACCATCCAGGCGCTTAGCCTGTTCACCCAGATCAGCGTGATGACCCAGGGCGGCCCGCTCAACTCCACCACCACGGTGGTCTACGAAGCCGTCGAATCCGGCTTCGCCCAGCAGGAGACCGGCTACGCCTCGGCGATCTCCCTCGTGTTCTTCGTCATCGTGCTGCTGATCTCCGTCGTGCAGCGCTTCCTCAGCAGAGAGAAGGCCTGATCATGGCGATTCCCCACATCTCTACAGCACCAGCGGCCATCGCAGACGTCGCGCCGGCATCCGCCCCGCACGTGGTGCTCGGCCAAAAGACGGCCCGCAAGAAGCGCGTGATCGGCCTCGGCGGTTGGATCCTCCGGATCGGGCTGGCCGTCTTGTTCCTCTTCCCGATCCTGTTCATGTTCGTCTCGTCGCTGAAGCCCGACCAGCAGATCTTCGGCGACCTCTCGTCGATCGCCGCGTTCCTGCCCATCGGCAACATCTCGATGGACAATTACGCCGCCGTCTTCGACCGGGTGCCCGCCGCCCGGTTCCTGGTCAACTCGATCGGCATCTCGGCGATCACCGTGGTCGCCGGCATCCTGGTGAACAGCCTGGCCGCATTCGCGCTGAGCCGGATGCGGGTACGCGGCAAGACCGTCATCCTCACCCTGATCATCGCCACCCTGATCGTGCCGTTCGAGACCCTCGCGCTGCCGCTGGTGTGGTGGGTGAACCAGCTGCCCTCGTTCGAGCTGACCGAGCTGGGCTTCATGTTCAGCAAGGGCTGGATCGACACCTACCAGGTGCAGATCATCCCGTTCGTGGCCAACGCCTTCTCGATCTACCTGTTCCACCAGTACTTCGAATCGATCCCCAAGGAACTCGACGAGGCCGCCCGCATGGACGGCGCCGGCTGGTTCCGCATCTACCGGCAGGTGGTGATGCCGCTCTCCGGCCCCGCAATCGCCACCGTCGCCATCCTCACTTTCCTGCCCGCCTGGAACTCCTACCTCTGGCCGCTGATGGTGGTGCAAACCGAGGAGCTGCGCCCGGTGATGGTGGGCGTGCAGTACTTCTTCCAGCTCAACGTCTCCTGGGGCGAGGTGATGGCGTACTCCACGCTGATCACGCTGCCCGTGGTGGCCCTGTTCATCGCTTTCCAACGCTCATTCGTCAACAGCATCGCGTCCAGCGGTGTGAAAGGTTAGGCCGGTTTTCATGTCGCTCCAACTGCCCGATAAGTGGATCTGGGACTCCTGGTACGTTCAGTTCGACGGTGTCACGCACGCCTACTACCTGCACGCCAGCAAGGCCCTGGGAGACCCCGAACGCCGGCACCGGCACCCCATCGTGGGCCACGCCGTCAGCACCGACCTCACCAACTGGACCGTCGTTGAGGACGCCCTGATCATCTCGGATGCTCCCGCGTTCGACGACGCCACCACCTGGACCGGCTCCGTGATCCAGGCCGACGACGGCCTCTGGTGGATGTTCTACACCGGCACCTCCCGCACCGAGAACACCATGGTGCAGCGCGTCGGCGCGGCCACCTCCCCCGATCTGCTCACCTGGACCAAGGTGTCGACCGAGCCGCTCGTGGAGGCCGACCCGGCGTTCTACGAGACGCTCGACCTGTCGGTCTGGCACGACCAGGCCTGGCGCGACCCCTGGGTGTTCCGCTTCCCCGGCGAGAGCACCTGGCAGATGCTGATCACCGCCCGTGCCGCATCCGGCGACCCGCGGGTACGCGGCGTGCTCGGCCACGCCACCAGCTCCGACCTGCTCCATTGGACGGTGCAGCCGCCACTCAGCCAGCCCGGCCAGGGCTTCGGCCAGCTCGAGGTGTTCCAGTTCGAGATCGTCGACGGGGTGCCGATCTTGCTGTTCTGCTGCGGTGTCTCCGAGCTCTCGCCCGAGCGCCAGGCGGCCGGTGAGGTGGGCGGCGTCTACAGCGTGGCCGTGGATGCGCGGCTGGAGCAGGTGGACTTCACAGGCTCGATGCTGTTCGACCGCACCGATCTCTACGCCGCCCGGCTGCTGCAGGATGCCGACGGGGGCTGGGTGCTGCTCGGCTTCATCAACATCGTCGACGGCGAGTTCGTCGGCACCCTCAGCGACCCGATCCCGGTCACGGCCGACCCGGTGCGGGGGCTTGTGCACCGGCCGGTTCTGGACTCGGCCGAGGCGCCGGCCTTCGCCGCCGCGGTGCTGTGAGCGGCGGTGCGGTAACCGGCACCTACCGGGCCGAGCGCCGAGTGCTGGTGGTCGGCGAGGCACTGATCGACCTGGTGCAACGGGCCGACGGCTCCCGGGACGAGGCGCCCGGCGGCAGCCCCGCCAACGTGGCGCTGACGCTGGGGCGGCTGGGCCGGCATCCGCAGCTGCTCACCAGCCTGGGCGAGGACGACCGCGGCCACGCGGTGCGGACCTGGCTCGAGGACTCGGGGGTACAGGTGTCTGCGGGGAGCGCGACAGGGGCGCACACCTCCACCGCGACGGCACTGCTCGATGACGCGGGGGCGGCCACCTACGAGTTCGACCTGGCCTGGGCCGTGGATGTGGCGCTGGCGGGCCCGGCCGATGTGCTGCACATCGGGTCGATCGCCACGGTGCTCGAGCCGGGCGCGTCCGACGTGGCGCACCTGGTGGAGGCCCGCCGCGCGACGGCGACCATCACGTTCGATCCGAACATCCGTCCGGCCCTGATCGACGATGCCGCGGCCGCCCGGTCGCGGGTGGAGCAGCTTGTGCGCCTCGCCGACGTCGTGAAGGTCAGCGACGAAGACCTGCTCTGGCTGCACCCCGACCGCGAACTCGCCGACGCTGCCGCCTCCTGGCTGGCCGCTGGGCCCGCCGTGGTGGTGGTCACCCAGGGCGGGCAGGGCGCGTTCGCGCTCACCGCTCAGGGACGGGTGTGGACGTCGGCGCCCCGGGTGACGGTGGTCGACACCGTCGGTGCGGGCGACACCTTCATGGGCGCTCTCATCGACGGGCTGATCGACGCGGACCTGATCGGGGCCGACCGTCGCCAGGCGCTCCGCGACGTGCCGCTGGGGGTGCTGGAGAGCATCATGCGGCGAAGCGCCGCGGCGGCCGCCGTCACGGTGTCCCGCCCCGGGGCCGACCCGCCCACCCGCGCCGAGCTCGCCGGGGTGTAGTTCGCCTTGGTGTAGATCACGGCGGCGAAAGCCCGAGCAGCGCGCTCACTGCACCTCGTATGGCCCATTGCGCCCGCTATAGGGGGCGCGGTGGGCCATACCTGGTGCAACGACGAGGAAGGAACCCGGCGCGGTAGGTCGGAAGGCCCTACGCCGGCGGCAGCAGGGGTGCGGGTCGAGAGGATGATTCGGGAAGGCGGCTCTCGCAGGAGAGCGGCCACGCCACATGTTCGGTGTGGCGTTCTCTACGCAGTACGAGGAGTTCCCATGTCCGCACGATCCTGGCTCACCGCTTCAGCTCTCACGGTGGCCGCCGTCACCCTTATCGGCTGCGCACAGGCCGCTCCGGCCGAGACTGCGCCGACCGAGAGGCCAGTGGCCGAGCCGGCCCACTGGTCGTACGACGGAGACAGTGGCCCGGAATCCTGGGCCGGCTTGGACGACGCTTTCCAGGCCTGCGAGGCCGGCACGGATCAGTCCCCGATCGACCTGCCGGCGGCCGTTCCGGCACCGAGCACCAGCATCGAGCTGAGCGCCGAAGAAGCGGAGGGGGACGTCTTCGACAGCGGCCACGCCGTGGAGATCGAGACCGACGGGCAGGGCGAGACGCTCACGTTCGCCGACGATGACTACAGCCTGCAGCAACTGCACGCGCATGTGCCGTCGGAGCACACCGTGGCGGGACAGCCCGCCGCGGCCGAGCTGCACCTGGTGCATGCGGATGCGGACGGAAACCTGCTGGTGCTCGGGGTCCTGGTGACCGAGGGGGCGGCATCCGACGCGTTGACGCCGTTCATCGAGGCGGCCAGCCACCTGGCCGACGACGAAGAGGTGACGCTGGATCTCGCCGCCGTGCTGCCGGCGTCGCTGGAGAACTACGAGTACTCGGGCAGCCTGACCACCCCGCCGTGCACCGAGGACGTGCAGTGGGTGGTGATGGGTACACCGATTTCGATGTCGGCGGAGCAGATCGGCACGCTCGCGGGCGCGCATAACCACAACGCCCGGCCGACCCAGCCGCTTGGGGACCGCACCGTGGTGGGCGGGGCCGGGAAGGTCGAGATCACGGGGTAGAGGCTGCGCGTTAGAGACTGTGGTTGAAGGTGCGGGGCCGCAGGTCGCGGCACTGGCGGGTCGGGCACGACGTACGCTGGCCTGATGACGGATGTTGCACTGATCGGCCCGGTGGCCGCACCCGAGCTGCACGTCATGACCTTCAACATCCGCCGGCGGTTCGCCCATCTGTTGCCCGGCAATCCTGACCGCTGGGAGAGCCGCAAGCCGCTCGTGCGGCGCATCCTGGTCGCCGAGCAGCCCACGCTGCTCGGCGTGCAGGAGGCTCTGGCAGACCAGGTGGAATGGCTGGCCGGCGCCCTCGGGCCGCATTACCGCGGCGTCGGTCGGGGGCGCAACGCCGACGGAGGAGACGAACGCTGCACCATCTTCTACGACTCCCGCCGCCTCGAACTCACCGACTGGAGCCAGCGCGCGCTGTCCGACACGCCGGACGTGCCCGGCTCCCGGTCCTGGGGCAATCGGGTGCGCAGGGTGCTGGTGTCGGCCGAGTTCACCGATCTCGCTACCAATGGCCGGGTGCTCGCGTTCAACACCCACTTGGACCACCACTCCTGGCGCTCCCGGCTGCGCGCCGCAGACGCCCTGTTGGGGCTGGTGCGCGCGGCGCAGAGTGCGGAGCCGGCCGCCGCGATCGTGGTCACCGGCGACTTCAACGCCGACGCGGACTCGGCGCTGCACCGGCGGCTGACCCTCGATGGCACCCTGCGCGACGCCTGGCTCGCGGCGGCCGATCGGCTCACCCCGCAGTGGGGCACCTTCGGCCACTACAAACGACCGACACCCGGCGGCAAGCGCATCGACTTCATCCTGGCCGGGCCCGCTGTGACCGTGCTGCGCACCGGCATCAACGCGGTGCGGTTCAACGGCCTGGCGGCCTCCGACCACGAGCCTGTGCAGGCGGTGTTGCGCGCCGGCACCTCGCCGGCTCAGCCGTGAGGGCATCGCCCGGAGTCGGCAGCCTGCCCCATACTTGGATATGGGCACCCGCCCGCCACGATCCACGGAGATGAGACCGGTGTCAGACCCCAGCCTTCGCCTGCCCAACACGCAGTTCTGCGCGGTGCTCAACCTCGGCGTTCTGCCCCTGGTGGCGCCCCCTCTGCCGACGCGATTCGCCCTGCCGGTGCTGGATGCGCAGTGGCTCGAGGACGGGGCCGCGATCTACATCGGCTTCGAGGAGGGCGAGCTGCACTTCGACGTGTCGGAACGGGGCATTGAGCACCACTTCCACAACGTCGACGGCGTCGACAGTGACATCAGCCCGTGGCCGGCTGCCGATACCGCGCAGCTGCTGGCCTGGGCCGGCCCGTTCGTGCGTCATGTCAGCGAGCTGCTCGAGGAACTGACCATGGATGCCGCCGAAGCTGCCGAGTGGAGCGCGCTGGGCCTCACCGTCTACGCCACCAGCCCGCCCGAACCGACACAGCTGGAGGTCGTCGACCTCGAACTCGAGGGCGAACAGATGATGCTGCCCTGGCTGGGCGCCGGCCACGTGGGCCACGACCACATCGACGGGCCCAACCACCCGATCGCACTGCTCTGGAACGCGCAGCACGAGGAGCCCGACCTGCCCCTGGCCACCGCCTGGACCGACCCGGCCAGCGGCCAGCCGGCCGTCTCGGCCCGCCCCCAGGTGGACTGGGACGCTGTGGGCCTGCCCGAAGCAGAGGTGCTCGAGTGGCTGGAAGGGCTCTACCTCAACCACCACCTGCTCGCCGACCCCGAAGAACTCATCCTGCGCGCCGGCCTGGAGCGGATCGCCGGGATTCGCTAGCCCGGAACCGGGCCATGACGTATCGACAAGGAGCACGCATGACCAGCACACCCGCATCCACCGGCCGTACCGCTGGCAGGATCGCGCTCGGCGCGATCCTGGTCCTGGCCGGCACCAGCCACCTCACCTTTGCGCGGGACGACTTTCGGGCACAGGTGCCGGAGTTCGTGCCGCTCCCCGAGGACACCACGGTGCTGCTCTCGGGAGTGGCCGAGATCTCGCTCGGCAGCGCGCTGCTGTTCGCCCCGGCCGGCCTGCGCGGCAAGGTCGGGCTGCTGGCCGCCGCCTTCTTCACCGCGATCTTCCCCGGCAACATCGCCCAGGCCGTGCATCACAAGGATGCCTTCGGGCTGGACACCGACGCCAAGCGGATCGGTCGCCTCTTCGGACAGCCGCTGCTGATCGCCTGGGCACTCTGGTCGACGGCCGCGTTGGTGCGCCGCGCAAAGTAGTTGCGGCAGCGAGGCGGCTAGGGCGTGTCCGTGCCCTGGCGGGTGCGGCTCCAGGTGACCAGCGGATGCAGCAGCGAGATCAGCTGCCGGCCGGACGTCGTCAGGCTGTAGCTGATCGACACCGGCGTCGTGGGCTGCACGTCACGCTCGATCAGGCCCTCCTGCTCGAGCTCCTTGAGCCGGGCGGCGAGCACCCGGTCTGAGATGCCTTCGACGAGGGCACGGTACTCGGAGAAGCGGCGAGCGCCCCGGGCGCCGGCCATCAGTATCGCGGCGCTCCACTTGCGGCCCGCCAACTCCACCGAGATCTGGAACCGACGGCACTCTTCCTCATCGAGGGCGAAGGTCGATTCGCCGACGTCTTGTTTCACTGGCTGCGCTTCCTTACTGACCGACTCACTAACTATTGATTAGCAGCTTACCTCCGGATGGCGAATGGTGACGGAGTTTGGCATCGTGGGATGTCGGCGCGAATTCGGGCGCCGCGAACACCCGCAGAAAGGCCCTCAATGGTTACCACGATCGGCATCCTCGGGGCGGGCCGCGTCGGCTCCGCCATCGCCCGCACCGCGCTCAAGGCCGGTTACGCGGTCACCATCGCCGGATCCGGGGCCGCGGCCGACATCCAGCTCATCGTTGACATCGTCATCCCCGGTGCCTCAGCGATGTCGGCGGCGGAGGTGGCCGCATCCGCCGACCTCGTGGTGCTCGCCGTGCCGATGCATAAGTTTCGCTCGGTCGACCCGGCCACCCTGGCCGGCGCCATCGTGATCGACACCATGAACTACTGGCAGCCCATCGACGGCGAACTCCCCGAGGTCGCCACCGACCCCCGCGGCAGCAGCGAGGTCGTCGCCGGCCACTTCGCCACGGCCCGGCTGGTGAAGACCCTCAACCACATCGGCTATCACGACCTGGAGACCGACGCCCGGCCGGCCGGGCATCCCGACCGGCACGCCTTGGCCGTCGCGGGCGAGCCGCAGGCCGCATCCGTCGTGGCCGAGGTCATCGAGCGGTTCGGCTTCGACGCCGTCTACGCCGGCCCGCTCGCGGCCGGGGCGGCGTTCGAGCCGGGCTCGGCGGTGTTCGGCGGCCGGCACACCGCGACCGAACTGATGGCCGAGCTGGAGTTCGCCGCCGCCGAAGCGGACGCCGCCGCCTAACTGTCCCCCGTGCGGACATCTGAATCCGGCACACCGGGCGCAGATGTCCGTTTCGGGCACAGTTCCGCAGGCTCCCGTTCCACCACCCCGCGCCCCACCAGCCACCCCGCCCCACCAGACATCGGACAGACCCATGCAAATCGGCGCATACAGCTTCGGCGACACCCCACTGAACCCCGACGGCAGCTTCCGCAACACCGCGGAGGGCATCCGCACCCTCTTCGACGCCATCGTCCTGGCCGACCGGGTGGGGCTGGACTACTTCGGCATCGGCGAACACCACACCGTGAGCATGCCCGCATCCTCCCCCGGTGCTCTCATCGCCGCCGCTGCCGCCGCGACCGACCGGATCATCCTCGGCAGCGCGGCGAGCATCATCAGCACGGATGACCCGGTGCGGGTGTTCCAGCAGCTCGCCACCGCCGATGCCGTCTCCGGCGGCGGCCGGGTGGAGATCACCGCGGGGCGAGGATCCTCCGTCGAGACCTTCCCGCTGTTCGGACACGACCTGGCCGACTACGACAGGCTCTACGCCGAGAAGCTCGACCTGCTGATGACCATCAACAACAGCCCCACCGAGACGGTGAACTGGTCGGGCAGCGTACGCCCGGCGATCGACGCCCTGGCCGTGGTGCCCCGCCCGGTGAACGGCCGGCTGCCGATCTGGCTGGCCACCGGAGGCAACGCGGCGTCATCAGCCCGGGCCGGACGGCTGGGCCTGCCCGTCTCCTACGGCATCATCGGCGGCGAACCGCACCGGTTCGCACCGCTGACGGAGCTCTACCGCCGATCGGCCGCGCAGGCCGGGCACACCGAGAACGTGAAGGTTTCGGTGGCCACGTTCGGTCTGGTCGCCCCCTCGAAGGCGGAAGCCCTGGAGCGGTTCTACCCTGGTTGGCACAGCCTCAACGTGGAGATGGGCCGACTGCGCGGTTGGGGCGCCCCCGACCGCCGACAGTTCGACACCCAGGTCGCGGCGCCCGGCGCCTACTACGTGGGCGATCCCGATGACGTCGCCGAGCGCATCGTGCACCTGCACGGCTACCTGGGCCACATGCGGCACTTCCTGCAGGGCGACTTCGGCGGTCTGCCGCCGGAGCACCTACACGAGTCGCTCACCCTGCTGGCCACCGAGGTGAAGCCCCGCGTGGCCCGGCTGCTGGCCGCCAAATAGCAGCCAAATAGCCGCGAGATAACCACCGGACAGCCACCTCTTCTGGCGCACTTTCCCCACCGCGCGGGTACCGTGGGCCCCATGACGGATGCGGCGCTGATCGGTACGGTGAGTGCGCCCGACCTGCACGTGATGACCTACAACATCCGTCGCCGGGTGCCCACCCTGCGGCGAGGCAGCGCCGACCGGTGGGACACCCGCAAGCTGTTGTTGAAGCGCCTGCTTGTCGCCGAGCAGCCGACACTGCTCGGCGCGCAGGAGGCGCTGGTGGACCAGGTGCATTTTGTGGCCACCGCCCTCGGCCCGCACTACCGCTGGGTGGGCCGCGGTCGGCACGCCACCGGGCGCGACGAGCACAACCCGATCTTCTACGACAGCCGGCGCCTGCAGCTCACCGCCTGGCAGCAACGGGCGCTGTCGGCCACGCCGCACGTGCACGGGTCGCGCTCCTGGGGCAATCTCACCAGCAGGGTGGTGGTGTCCGCCGATTTCACCGACCTCGCCACCGGCGCCCGACTGCTGGCCTTCAACACCCACTTCGACCATCTCTCTTGGCGGTCCCGGCTCACCTCGGCGGGGTTCATCATCACCCTGGTGGATTCCGCCCACGCCGCGGAACCCGACGCCGTAATCGTGGTCACCGGCGACCTCAACGCCACCGTGGATTCCGCCGTCTACCGCCGGCTGACCGGCGAGGGTGCGCTCCGGGATTCCTGGCTGGCGGCCGCCGAACGGTTGACCCCGCAGTGGGGCACCTTCTCGGGCTATCGGCGCCTGCGCCGGGGCGGGGCGCGCATCGACTTCGTCCTGGTGGGGCCGGGCGTCGAGGTGGCGAGCACGGGCATCAACGCGGCACGGTTCGACGGTCGGTCCGGCTCCGACCACGAGCCCGTGCAGGCAGTTCTGCGCCCGGCAGGCTCTACTGCCGGCGGCCGATCCGGCTAGTGTGCTGGCCATGATCCACACATTGCTGCGGCGGCCGTCCGGCCTCGCGGAGGCGACCGCCGACGCGCTGCGGGCGTTGGCACTGGTCGGCATCGTGGTCGCCGGCGTCGGCTGGGGCCCGCTGTCCGGGATCAGCCTGGCGCTCGTGGCCGGCGGGATGCTGCTCCCCCGGCTGCTGAGACTGCGACCGAGCGTCGACATCGCGTTCGGCGTGGTGGTGCTCGTGGCGGTCTGGAGCAGCGTGCTGGGGATCTACCTCACCACCCGTTGGTGGGACCTGCCAGTGCACTTCCTCACCAACGGACTCTGCGCCGCGCTGCTCTACATCGTGCTCGTGCAGTTCAGGGTGTTGGCCGACGCCGACACCCTGCCCCGGCCGATGCTCTCGGCAGCCGTGGTGACGACGACGCTGGGGCTGGCGCTGGGCGTGCTCTGGGAGGTCTTCGAGTGGTTCGGGCACACCTACCTCGATCCGGAGATCTTCGTCGGCTACAACGACTCGATAGGCGACCTGGTCTGGGGAGGCGCCGGCGCGCTGCTCGCGGGCTGCGGCATGAGCTACCTCACCGACTCGCCCACGAGCCTCGCGGAACCCACGGCCGACGCCGACCCGGCACCCTTGTAGGCCCGGCACCCGTTTATGTCGCGCTACCGCGCAACGGCATCCGCGAACCAGGTGGTGATGGTCGTCGGATGCGTGATGGCGGTGCCGACGACGACCGCGAACGCGCCGGCATCGATGCAGGCATCCGCCGGGGGGGGGCGACGAGTCCCGCCGCGATTTTGGTGCCGCCGAGGTCGACGCCGAGTGAGGAGGTCATCGCACCACAAGGCCCGTGCGGTCGACGATCGCCTGGATGCGCTCGACGGTCTGGCCGGCAAGGGCGGGCACCGGCGGCGACATCCGGTTGGTCGAGATGATGTCCAGGTGCGCCAGGGCGGTCTTGAACGAGACGAGGCCGGAGGCCTGGAAGACAATCTCGAACAGTTCGGACAGTTCGGCCTGGATGCGGCGCGCTGACGACTGGTCCACCGTCTTCGGCGTCGGGCCCAGACCGCCATTCGCTGGTTGAGCCTGTCGAAACCCGGTGACACGTCCGCGGGTCCAGGCGTCAGCCCAGCTCCACCGCGGTGATGCGGGCGCGGAAGAACTCACCCTCACCCTGCCGAGCGGTGCCCCACCACCACCCGGCGGTGAACGTAGCCGGCAGCGTCAGACCCGCGTACTCCTGCTCGCTGTGCACGGTGCAGCCGAAGGGATATCGTCCGAAAGGCTCCCCGCCCGGGTTCCCCCAGCGCCACAGGGACACGGACTGCACCTCACCGCGCGGCCCGATGCACAGTTCGGCGGATTCCGCTTCGCCGTCGACCTGCCACGTTCCGATGACGTGATCTGCCGAACGGCCGGCCGTCCAGACCGCCGTGCGGAAGCCGACGGGGGCGAGCACAATCTCGCTGGCCAGTCGCCCGGCGGCGCTGCGGGCCACGTCGGCGCCGACGGCGGTGACCACGGGAAAGAGCCCGAGCATCCGCCAGCGCATCTCCCCGGCGCCGGTGGTGAACCGGTCGAAGCCGCGCACGGGCAGCCCGGCCACCCAGGCCGTGGCCGCCCAGATGTAGCCGATGCCGGGAGCGAGGATCTGACGGGCGGAGAACCTCCGCCAGACGCCGAGCCTGATCTCGCCGCGCATGGTCAGCTGCACCGAGCTGGAGAGGGGCGTTCCCGTGGGGATGGCGTGAGTGAGCCAGCGCCGTGCGGGCTCGGGCAGCTGCGCCACGAGCTCAGGCGCGAAGGCCTCGGTCGGGGCGGAGCGGGCGGCCAGCTGGCGCCACGCCTCGCTCACCTGCCGGGCTTCGCTCGGCACGTGGTTGGCCGTCACGGCGTGGCCCCGGTGTTCGCGGTGCGGAACGGGTGCCGTGGCGCGCCGTGGGCCGGCGCCATCCCGTAGCGGGCAAGTACAAGCTGAACGGCTAGCCGTGGCGCATCGGGGTTCGCGGGTGCCCCGGTGATGAGCGCCCGCACGTACAGCGGGCCGGCCAGCGCGTCGAGCACGAACTCGACATCGGTGTCCGGCAGTAGTTCAGCGGTGGCTATGCCGCGCTGCACGGCATCCCGCCACAGCCGTCGGGTGGGCTCGATGATCAGGGTGCGATAGCTCGTTGCGAGCTGAGGGTCGGTCGCCATCTCGGCGACGAGTCCGGGCAGCACCCGACCGAGCGGCGTGTGTGTGAGCGTCACCGACAGCCGGGTGGCGTAATCGAGCAGCTGTTCGGCGACGCTGCCGACGCGCACGCCGGTCTCCCCCGGCATCTGCGTGGCCATCGCCTCGACGACGAGCTGGGACTTGTGCGGCCATCGTCGGTACACGGTCGGCTTGCCCACCCCGGCCCGCCTGGCTACCCCGGCGATGGTGAAGCCGGCGTAGCCGACCTCACCGAGCAGATCGAGGGCCGCGGCGATGATGGCCGCGTCGACATCGGGATGCCGCGGACGCCCGCGCTCCCGCGCCGACCCTCGTTGCGGTCGTGCAGCCAGGTCGCCCGGTGCCATCGTCACTCCCCCAATATTGTTGCGCCCAATATCGTTACTGTTCGTAACGTTATGGCAAGTCTAGCGATTGAGGACCGAAAGCTGGCTTTCGGCTCGTCTATCTGATAAATATATCTAGAAGATATAAGGAGTTTATTGATGGCTACGACAGACCAGACCCGGATGGCCGTCCTCGGCGGCCTGAGCATCGCGCCGATGACCGGGTACGCCCTGCGTGAGCAGATCCGGGATGCCCTCGGGCATTTCTGGGCGGAGAGCTTCGGGCAGATCTACCCCGCGCTCAGCGCACTCGAGCGCGACGGGCTCATCGAGCGCCAGGCGGCCCTCCGCGCCGGCTCGTCCACGTTCGCCCTCACCCCGCTGGGCACTGAGCGCCTGCGCGAGTTGCTCGCCGAGGCCCCTCAGCCGGTGAAGCCGCGAAACGGTGTGCTGCTGCGGCTGTTCTTCGGGCGCCAACTCGGTCAGGAGGCCTGCCGGAAACTGGTGGCGGACACTCGGGCCACCGCCGACGCCGAACTCGCCGAGATGTGCCGCATCCGCGAGGAGTTGGAGGCCGACACCGGACCGGATGCGCCGTATATTCTCCTCACCGTGCTGGCCGGCGAGCATGCCGCGCGTGCCTCGCTCGCCTGGGCGGATGAGGCGCTGGGTGTTCTCGACGGCTTGGCGTCGGCGGCCCCGCCCGCTGCCAACTCCGCCGCCACCCCCGCCCGGGAGCACTCATGAGCGCCGGTTCGACCGTCTCGCGCCGTCTTTTCCCACGGCGGCGAACCGCGATTGCCGTCGCACTCGGGTTCCTCGTTGTCGTGATCTTCCAGATCAGCCTGCTGCTCGGTGCACCGTTCGGCGCCGCCGCGCTCGGTGGCGCGAATGCGGGCACCCTGCCGGCCGAGCTGCGGATGGTCAGCGCCGTGAGCGCGGTGATCTGGGTTGTCGCCGCGGTCATCGTGCTCGCTCGGGGTGGGTTCGGGATGCGCGTGCCACCCGCGCTGAGCCGTTGGGGCACCTGGGTGCTGGTGGGGTATCTCGCGCTGGGCGTGCTCATGAACCTGGCCTCATCCAGCCCCTGGGAACGGTTCGGCTGGGCCCCGTTCACGGCCGTGCTATTCGGTCTGACGCTGCTTCTGGCGCTCAGTGAGCGAGAAGGCCCACCGGCCGGGCCGACGGGGGTGCCCCGGTGAGCGGGGTGGTTACCGGCGCGGCCGTGCTGTTCTGTGTGCTCATGGCCGGTCTGATTGTCTTCCAGGCCGCACTCATCGCCGGGGCGCCACTGGGGCAGTTCGCCTGGGGCGGGCAGGACCGGGTGCTGCCCATCCGGAAGCGCCTGGGCAGTGCCACGTCGATCGGTCTCTACCTGGTCTTCGGGGTGCTCGTTGTGCAGCGCGCCGGACTGGCCGACATCATCCCGTGGCCCGGGTTCGTCATCGTTGCGACCTGGTTCCTGGCCGGCTACTTCCTGCTCGGCATCGTGCTCAATGCCGCCTCACGGTCGCGGCCGGAGCGGTGGACCATGGCGCCCCTCTGCGCGGTGCTGGCCGGCCTCACGGTGCTCGTCGCGCTGGGCTGACCGGGCCCGCTCGGGCGGCCCGGCCCGGCCCGCGCTCGTCCCCGCGGCACGCGCTCGTCCCCGCGGCACGCGCTGTAGCGGGTGCCGCCGGGCATGAACCCTGCCGCCGGGCATGGACCGTGCCGCCGGGCATGAATCGTGCCGCGAACAGCCGCGGCGGAGCGATCACTACGCCGTCGAGGTGGCCGGGGTGTCTCCAGCCACAGCCCGCGTGCGGCATCGGTGCAGGCTCTGTCGGAGCAGGTACTCTCGGGTCCTGCCAGCGACCTCGGGCCACGGGCCACAACCTGCAGTACGGTGAACGCACATGCAATCAGGGACCGCGTTGGCGTGTTCTCCCGAACGACCACACTCGAGAGGTGAACGGATGGCCGGTTCCGCCGTAGTCATCCCGGTCGCGCCCCGTCTGCAGCGGGACCGGTTCCTGGTGCCGGATGTGGCACGCGGCGTGGCCATCATGGCCATGCTCATCGCCCATGCCGGCCCCATCATGGTCGACCAGCCCGAGGCAACGGCCTTCCTGCAGGGCCAGCTCAACGACGTGGCCTCCCCGCTGTTCGCCACGACCATGGGCGCTGCCGCGGCGATCGTGCTGGCCAAGGCGGGCACCGCATCCGCCCAACGAACGGTGATCCTGCAGAACGTCATCCGGGGCGCCATCCTGGTGCTGCTCGGGTTGTTGTTGTCCACCTGGGGCAGCTGGATCGCGATAGTGCTCTCCTTCCTGGGCATCGTGCTCGCAATCGGCACCCCGCTGGTGCTGCTGGGCACCCGGGCGCTGGTCGCCGTGTTGGCGGCGGTGCTGGTGCTCGGCGCCCCGCTCAATGAGCTGATGCTGGCCGCCACCGGTCCGCTGCTCACCGTGGGTGAGCGCACCCCGGCGAGCTTCCTCCTCGAGTGGCTCTTCCTCAGCCCGCACTACCGGGTGACCAATCTGCTGCCCTGGTTCCTGTTCGGGGCCCTGCTGTTCCGCATCCGTTTCGGTGGCCGCCGGGCGGGCTGGATTCTGATGGCGGTCGCCGTGCCCGCCTGGTGGCTCGGGCCGCTCTGGCGCGGCGCGACCGGGGCGGAGTTCAGCCCGTCGGGCAGCTACCTCGACACCCTGCACGACGCCGGGCTGGTGCTCGGGGTGCTGGGCGTGATCATGCTGCTCGCGTCGCTGCGGGGGCGGCGAACCGCGGCCGTGGTGCGTGCAGTGTTCCTGCCGTTCGAGGCGATCGGCTCGATCTCGCTGTCGCTGTACGTGTTCCAGGTGGCCGTGGTGGGGTGGATGGCCGGCAACGGGATCAGCTACGGCAGCACCGACCCGGTCGCCTGGCTCGTGCTCGTGATCGGCGTGCCGATCGTGGGGATCCTTTGGTGGCGGTTTGTGGGAAAGGGCCCGGTCGAGTGGCTGATCGGCGTGCTCTCGGGCCGGTACCGGCTCCGCCGCTCGAGCACCGTCGGTGCCGGCTCAGCGAGGTAGCGCTGCCGGTTCGCGCGCCACCCCGAGTTGCTTCACATCCCCCGTTCGGGACGCCCGACGAGGTGTTTTCGGCAACTGGCGAAGATTCCGCTCGGCGACTTCGGGCGAAGCGCCCCTTGGACGCTTGCCGTGCGACACTGTGCGGCCACTCGGCGTCGACGCGGCACCGGGAGGCCGGACTAGGTTGCCGCCTGATGCAACGGCGCGAGCGCGGAGTCGAGGGCCGCTTCCAGCGGCCAGGCCGAGCGCATCGGCTGGCTGAGCACGAGGCCACCCTGGATCGCGGCGAGGATCACCACGGCGATGCGCTGGGGGTCGACCGCCTGGTCGATAAGCCCGCCGGCCTGCATTTTCGTCACGCCCGCTGCCAGGGTGTCCCGCCACTGGGCCATGCTGGCGCTGAAGAAGGCTTCGAGGTCGGGGTCGGTCATCGCGGCCTGCGTCGCCAACGACCCGATCGGGCACGCCCACCGGCCGAGGCCGAGGTAGTAATCCACCAGCGCGGCGCGCCACGCGTTCCAAGACTCCCAGGTGCTCAGGTCGTGGATGTAGGGCTCCTGCGCCGCGAGCAACTGCCGGCCTTCCCAGGTCGCGACCTCGCGCACCAGTTCGGTCTTGCCGCCGGGAAAGTAGTGGAAGAGCTGGCTCTTGCTGGTGAGGGTGGCGGCGCGAACGGTGTCCAGGGTGGTGCCGCCGATGCCCGCGGCGAGGATCTGCTCTCCGGTGGCCTCGATGATCCGCTGGCGGGTGGCCCGGCCCCGCGCGGTGATCTTCGTCTCCTCCATGCGTCGATCGTAGCGTACTGGACCGCACGGTCCAGGGTGTGGTACGAATGGACCGTGAAGTCCAATAGTGAACTCCAGCCCCAGCCCCAGCCCCTGTCCCCCGATTCCCGATCGCCCTTCGGGGCCGAATCGACCGCACTCGACGTGGTGCGCGGCCTCGACCTGGGCGGACGCTCCGCCCTGGTGACCGGGGCCAGTTCCGGCATCGGGGTGGAGACAGCGCGGGCGTTGGCCGCTGCCGGCGCGAGCGTCACCCTCGCGGTGCGGGATCTGGCGGCCGGCGCCCGCACCGCGGAGGAGATCCGCTCGAGCACCGGCAACAGTGCCGTGCGGGTGGCCCACCTCGACCTGGCCGACCTGGGCACGGTGCGGGCGTTGGCGGCGGGGTGGTCGGGCCCGTTGCACATCCTGGTCAACAACGCCGGCATCATGCACACCCCGGAATTGCGGACGCTCTCCGGGTGGGAGATGCAGTTCGCGGTGAACCACCTGGGCCACTTCGCTCTCGCGACGGCGCTGCACCCGGCGCTGGCCGCCGCCGACGGGGCCCGGATCGTGGCGGTGAGCTCCAGCGGGCACGGCTCGAGCGGCATCCGGTTCGACGACCTGTTCTTTGAGCGGGATGCCTACGACTCATCGCTGGCGTACGGGCAGTCGAAGACCGCGAACGTGCTGTTCGCCCTCGAGGCCACCCGGCGGTGGGCGGATGACGGCATCGCCGCAGCCGCCCTGATGCCGGGCGGCATCTGGACGAACCTGCAGCGGCACTGGGACCCCGAGGTGCTGGCGGGGATGAAGAGCCGGTATCCGGGCAAGAGCCCTGCGCAGGGAGCCGCGACCTCGGTGTTCGTGGCCACCCGGGCGACGCTCGGCGCGGGAACGCCGGGCTACTACGAGGACTGCCACCCGGCGGCCGTGGTGCCCGCCATCGTCGACGGCATCCATGGGGTGCTCCCCCACGCGCTCGACCCGGACACCGCCCGCCGGCTGTGGGACGTGTCCGCCGGGCTGGTCGCGTCCGCCTGACCGCCCACAGGCGACGTATCCGGGGTCGCGACCAGTCCGTTGGTGGAGTTTGCCGAGACCTGGCGGCTAGGCGACCGACCAGCCGCCGTCGCTGGCCAGCACCTGGCCGTTCACGTTCACGCCATCGTCGCTGAGCAGGAAGGTGATCGACGCGGCGAGCGCATCCGCCTCGACGGCGTCGGTCAGCACCGCCATGCCGGCGCGCACCCGCTGGGCACCGAGCTCAGACGCGAACTTCGCCTCGATGTTGGTGATGACGGGGCCGGGGGCCACCGCGTTCACCCGGATGCCGCTGGGTCCGTACATGTACGCGCTGCTCTTGGTCAGCCCCACGACGGCGTGCTTGGACGCCGTGTAGGCCACGCCGGCCGCGGAGCCGCGGAGTGCCGCCTCTGAGGCCACGTTGACGATGGAGCCGTACTGGCGCTCGAGCATTCCGGGCACCACGGCGCGCATGAGCTTCATGCTGCCGTCTACGTTGATCGCGAACACCCGCTGCCAGACGGCGTCGGTCACCTCGTGCACCGGGGTCATGTCGTCCATGATGCCGGCGACGTTGGCGAGGGCGTCGATCTGGCCGCCGGCGGCTTCGACGATCGCGGCGATGGCGGTGTCGTCGGTGATGTTCGCCACCACCGGAACGATGTCGGCGCCGGCGAGCTCGGCCACGAAATCGTCGAGGCGTTCCTCCGAGATGTCGACGGCGATCACCCGGCCGCCCTCCCGGGCGACCCTGGCGGCGGTGGCCCGGCCGATGCCGGAACCGGCTCCGGTGACGATGACGGTCTTGCCGGTGAACCGGCCCGCGTCGATGCGTTCGACCCACTCGGGGCGTTCGACGGCGGCGGGGCCGGCGGCTGCCGGGGCGGCGGGCGGAGCATCCGATGCCGCGGCGGAGGCCGGCATGTCACCGGCCGCGACCCGGCGCACCAGGTCGTCGATCAGCTCGGGCGGGAACTGACCCTTGCTGAGCTTGACCAGACGCTTGATCGCGAGCTTGCGCACCGGGCGCAGCGCGTCGGCGCTCTGGCCGCCCTGGGCGAGCAGGTCGCGCAGGATGGGTCCGCCGATCGGGTCGTCGAGCCAGGAGCCTACGGAGGAATCGGCGGTGAGGATGCTCTGGGTCATGCGAGTGGTTCCTTTTCTTTCGGGATGACCGTCTCCGCGGGGTTGACGGAGACGGAAGTTGCGGCCGCGTGCAGGGCGGCGAGGTAGCCGAACACCATCGCGGGGGCGATTGTGGAGCCGGGACCCGGGTAGGTGTGGCCCATCACGGAGGCCGTGGTGTTGCCGGCGGCGTAGAGTCCCGGGATCGGGGTGCCGGCCTCGGTGAGCACCTGGCCGTTCTCGTCGGTGAGCAGGCCGCCCTTGGTGCCGAGGTCACCCGGCACCACCTTGACCGCCGTGAACGGGCCTTTTTCGAGCGGGCCGAGGTTGGGGTTGGGTTTGACGCTCGGGTCGCCGTAGTAGTTGTCGTAGACGGTTCGGCCGCGGCCGAAGTCCAGGTCCACCCCGCTTCGGGCGAAGCCGTTGAACCTCTCGACGGTGGTCCGCAATGCTCCCGGGTCGATGTTCAGCCGGTCGGCGAGTTCCTCGAGGGTGTCCGCGGTGACGACGATGCCGTTGGCCCGCAGGGCCTTGCCGCCCATCAGCAGCGGCGAGAACAGGTACCGGCGGCGGTGCCGCACGTCCACGATCAACCAGGACGGGATCGTCGGCGTCTGCCGGTGGTGCTCGATCATGTCGTGGCCGAAGTCGATGTAGCTCTGGGACTCGTTGGTGTACCGGGAGCCGGCCTGGTCGACGATGATGCCGAACGGCATCGACCGCTCGGAGAGCATGAACTGGGCCGTGCCGTCGACCATCGGCACGGCGGAGCCCCACCAGGCGTCGTCCATCATTGCCAGCGCACCGCCGGCCTTGACTCCCACGTCGATGGCGGTGCCCTGGTCGCCGGCGGCCGCCGAGCTGTTGCCGGGCATGTCGTGGTACTTCTGGCGCCACTCCTGGTTCTGGGCGAAGCCGCCGGCGCCGAGAACCACGCCGGCCCGGACCCGGATGCGCACAGATCCGGCCCAGGTGGTGACGATCGCGCCGACCACGCGGCCGTCCTCGAGCACCAGCTCGGTGACCGGGGAGTCCAGGAGCACCTCGGTGCCCTGCCTGCGCACGATCTCCATCAGCGACATCACCAGGGCGCCGCCGAGCCCGTGCAGGCGCTTGCCGGTGACGATGCCGCCGAGAGTGCGGAAGACGAAGCGGGCGCCGCGCACGAAGCCGGTCGGCGTGGACCAGGCCCTGGACAGCAGCCAGACGTCGTCGGTCTTCAACGGTGCCGGGATGCCCTCATCGGCGCGGGAGGACTTCACCCAGTCACCCAGGCGCTTGGCATCGAAGGGTTGCACCTCGATGCCACGGCCGACCCTGCCGCCGGGCCGGGTCGGGTAGTAGTCGGGGTAGTCCTTCGCCGCGCACCAGCGCACACCGAGGCCGGCGAGCAGGCCGAACACGCGCGGCACAGCATCCACGAAGGCCTCTCGACGCTCGATGGAACTGGCCGGGCCGGCGTCACCGATTGCCGCTGCCATGTAGGCGAGGGCGTCGGCGCGGGAGTCCTGGATGCCGAGCTTCTTCATCAACGGGTTGTTCGGCATCCACAGGCCGCCACCGCTGAGCATGGTCGTGCCGCCCCAGCGGCCGGTGCTCTCGACGATGAGGGCGGTGAGTCCAGCGTCGGCGGCGGTGATGGCGGCGGTCAATCCCGCGGCGCCCGATCCTGCTACAAGTACGTCAACTTCGCGATCCCAGTGGGCGGTCATGACTCCTCCTCGATCCGGACAACACTGTCCGGATGTAACCTACCTCGGTGGGCACAAATTCCAAAGCGAATCGGGGGCCGAGTGCCGGACCCGAAAACCGCCGGGCGCTCCTCGCCGCCGCGCGGGAGGTCTTTGCCGCCGACGGCTTCTCCGCGCCGCTGAGCGCAGTGGCCCGCAGGGCCGGCGTGGGCCAGGGCAGTCTCTACAGGCATTTCCCCGATCGCACCGCCCTGGCGATCGCCATCTTCGACGAGAACCTCGCGGCGCTCGAGACCTTCGTGGACCGGCCGGAGAGCACGCTCGACGACCTGCTGGACCGGGTGATCGAACAGACGCTGGCCTCGACGGCGCTCATCGACCTGGTGATGGCAAATGCCCACGATCCCCGCGCGGTGCATCTGGCCGACCGGCTCGACATCGTCGTGGCGCGTCTCCTCGTGCGCGAGCAGGCGGCCGGCCGGATCGGCGAACACGTCGGTACCGCCGATGTGATCCTCGCGGTGTCGATGCTGGCCGGGGTGCTGGCCCGCAGCGACGCCGCCGACCGCCCGGATGTGGCCCGGCGGGCTTGGGGTCTCTTCCACGCGGCGTTCGCCCCGCGCTGAGCGGCCAGACGGACGGCAACATGGTGGGGCGGGGCTGCTCGTCCGCGGGTGGGCAACCCGGTGCCGCGGCGGCATACTGACGGCAACATCCGTCTGTGACACCTGCGGAAGGTACCCCGTGAGCTTCTGGATCTGTGCCACCTGTGGCGTCGAGCACGCCGAGAACACCGGCGTCTGCGCCATCTGCGCCGATGAACGGCAGTGGGTGCCGGCCGACGGCCAGCGGTGGACCACGCTGGCCGACCTGTACGAGGCGGGCTACCGGGCCGAGCTCCTCGAGCTCGAACCCGACCTGTTCGGCATCGAGAGCACCCCGACCGTGGGCATCGGCCAGCAGACCAAGTTGCTCTGCACCCCCACGGGCAGCGTGCTCTGGGACCCGATCGGCTTCGTGGACGACGACATCGCCGGCCGGGTGCTCGAACGCGGGCCGGTGCGCGCGATCGTGGCCAGCCATCCGCACATGTTCGGCCTGCAGGTGGAGTGGAGTAGGGCGCTCGGCGGTGTGCCCGTGCTGGTGGCCGAGGCCGACCTGGCCTGGGTGGCCCGACCCGACCCGGTGATCCGGGCATGGTCGGGCGAGGTGCGCCTGTTGCCCGGCGTCACGCTGATGCAGGTGGGCGGCCACTTCCCCGGCAGCGGGGTACTGCACTGGGCGGCCGGCGCGGCTGGGCGCGGCGTGCTGCTCAGCGGCGACACAGTGTTCGCCAACCCCGACCGCACCTCGGTGAGCTTCATGCGCAGCTACCCCAACCGGCTGCCGCTGTCAGGTCCGGTGGTGGAGCGGATCGCCCGAACCCTCGAGCGGTTGACCTTCGACCGGCTGTACGGCAACTTCGACACCGTGATCGCGGCGGATGCCCGCGCCGTGGTGCGCCGATCGGCCGACCGGCACTGGGGCTGGGTGCGCGGCGACTTCGACGACCTCACCTGAGGCGCGTGGGTCACTCGGCTCGCGGGGTCCGCTCTGGCGGTTCGGGGAGGATGCGCAGGCCGGCCGGGGTGTTCGCCACCTGCACGAGTTCATCGATCCAGGTGCGGTTGAGCGTGGGCTCCCGCTTGCCGGAGAACTCGAAATCGAGGGGTACCGCGGGGTTCAGCCAGATGGAGCTGTGGCCACTGCCCGAGTCCTTGGACCGTTCCCAGGAGAATGCGAAACTCTCGCCCCGGCGCAGCTTGGCCACGATCACGACCTTGAGGTGCGCGAGTGTGCGGTCGTCGATCTCTACCGAGATCGCCGGCGTCCCGTAGATGAACTTGCCCATCACATTCCTCGTTTTGCACATTCCTCGTTGTGACCGGAGGGCCCGCACGATGCGAGGACCGGCGCGGACTGGTGTCTCACGACGGAGTGTAGGCCGAGGTGGCTTCGCTGGCTATGACACTCGGCGCCCGCCGGTCGTCACCGGTCGAACAACCCGTCGCTGCCCTGGTCGATTTCCTCGACCGCCCTGTTGAAGTCCGCGGCGTGCTCCTCGGCCTCCGCCTCGGTCTCGGCCGATGGCTCCTTCACCGCGAGGATGTGGCTGGGCGGGAAGACCGGCAGGGGAAAGAGCGCGATCTCACCCGCGAGCGAGTCCTCCGCGACATCGGCCACGTTCAGTTCGGTGGCCGGGCCGAGCACGAGAGTGTGCGTGCGGGTACTGCCGTCGGGCTCGAGCACCTGGATCTCCACCGCAATGCTCTCCTCACCCTGGGAGTGCGCGGTGACGTAGTCGAGTAAGGCTTCCGCGACGTCGTCGCCGGTGAGGATGGTGCCACCGGCGTAGGTGATGAGCTTCATGCCACCGACGATAACCGCGCGGCGGCGTCTTGGGAATGACCTCGGCCGGGCAGCTGCTACCCGACGAGCGCCTGCACGGCGGCCGATCCTTCGGGCAGCACCAGGTCGATCCGCGCCGCGCCCAGGCGGACGGTGACGACGGATGCGTCCAGGTAGGTCGGGTGCGGCGCCAGCACGATCTCATCGATCGCGGCCAACGGGATGCTCGTGTGCGAGCGCGACAGATCGGGGGTGCTTCCGCGCACCAGCCAGCCCTTGCGGCCGACGATGTGCAGCTCACGGTCGGTGCGGCACAGCACCGCTCCGTGCAGGGTCATCGGGTAGAGGGCGTGCACGGCCCGATTGACCAGGCCGCCGCGGGGCGGCAAGACTATCCGGCCGTGGGCGGCGAGCAGGATCGCCCCGAGCTCGTGGCGCATCACGTCGAAATATGAGGTGACCAGGCCCACATCTTCCTTGCCCAGGTCGAGCAGATCGAGGTCGGCGAGCGGGGCATCCGCTTCGGGGATCGTCACGGCGGGCGTGGGCCGCAGCGCCGCCAGCGTGAGTTCGCTCAGCACATCGATGAGGCGGGTGATCACCTGTTGCGACGACCCGTTGTACGGCACGGTGAGGGTCTCGCCCGTGCGGGCCAGGATGTCGAGGCGGCCGTCCACCATGTCGATGGTTTCGGTGACCGCAGCGACGTCGCCGTAGCCGAGGGTCCTCTCGGTGTAGCCGCGGGGGCTCCCGCTGGTGTCGGCGTTCGCACGGCTCAGCACGACGAGCGCCTCCGGGGCCGCGATGATCAGGTGGTCGTAGAGGTCCATCGTGGGCAGCGCATCCCGCCGGCTGATGTTGCGGGGCACCTTGAGCACAAGCCGGCTGGTGACAAAATCCACCGGGTAGTCCCGGTACAGGCCGGGGACCTCTGTGGCGTCGTGCACCCGGTCCACCCAGGGGCCGAAGGCATCGAATTCCGCCGATCGTGTCATATCCGTCGAACTCACTGGCCGCTTTCCGGGGCCTCCGCGCCGGTGCGTGCCCCCCGCGGCCACAGTGCCGCTGAGGATCAGGCTAGACCTTCCACGCCTCCGGCCGTGACCACGGAATTCCGGGCGGCCCCCGAACCGCGCGCAGACGAATCCGCTTTCGAGAGTGCTAGCACGCGGGAGGCGTGTGGGGGACTTCGCCGCGCCGGGCCGTTTCAGAGAAGTGCACAGCTCTCTCCCCAGCTTTTCCACAGCCCAATCCACAGCCTCAGCGCGGTGATTCCGGGGTTTTCCACACCCTGTCCACAGGGTTATCCACAGGTCGGAATGGGGAAGTACTTTCGAATAATCTCGTACTCCCAGTATTCGGGTCCGGTGCCGAGCCCTAGGAGCGCGATGCGGCCGGAGCTACACTCACCGCATGGAAACGCAGCATTTCTCAATTGTGGTGAATGCACCGGCCGCCATCGTCTGGCAGACGATGTTCGACGATTCCACCTACCGGCAGTGGACGAGCGTGTTCAACCCGGACTCCTACTTCGAGGGTGACTGGTTGCCCGGCAGCGAGATCCGGTTTCTCGGCAGCAATCCCGGCGGTGAACTGAACGGCCTGAACGGCATGTACGGGGTGATCACCGAACATCGTCCGTACGAGTTCGTGCTGATCGAGTACCAGGGCCAGATCGTGAACGACGTCGATGACACCACCAGCCGGGAGGCCAGGCAACTGATCGGCGCGCGCGAGGCCTACTCTTTCAGCGAGGTCGATGGGGTGACGACGGTGACGATCGACGTGGACACCGCGGACACCTACGCCGAACTGTTCGGTGAGCTGTGGCCAAAGGGGCTGGCCAAGCTCAAGGGTCTGGCCGAGGCAGCCTGGGCGCAGCGGGCAGCCGAACCGGCTGCGCGGACGCGAGACCGGAGCTACACTCCCGCCATGGAAACCATGCATTTCTCAACCCAGATCAATGCCCCGGCCGAAATCGTCTGGGAGACGATGCTCGACGACGCCACCTACCGGCAGTGGACCAGCGTGTTCAACCCGGGGTCATATTTCCTCGGCAGCTGGTTGCCCGGCAGCGAGATCCGGTTTTTCGGCAGCGACGAGGGCGGGGACGAGGGCGGCATGGTCGGGGTGATCGTCGAGCACCGCCCGCACGAGTACCTCTCCATCGAGTACCGCGGGCAGATCGTGAACGGCATCGAGGACACCACCAGTGACGCCGCCAAACGGTTGATCGGCACCCACGAGAACTACACCTTCACCGAGGCCGACGGGGTCACCACCCTGACGGTGGATGTGGACGTGGACGATGAATGGGCCGGTATGTTCGGCGAACAGTGGCCCCTGAGCCTCGAGAAGCTCACCCAGCTCGCCGAGGCCGAGGTGGCCACGCGCGGTCAGCATCCGGCCGACTAGTCGGACCTCGCCACCGTGCGGGACACCGGGTTCGCGAAGGCCTGGAAGATGCCGGCCAGTGCCGCCCACTGCAGCAGGATGACTGTCTTGCCGTCGACGATGCGGCCGTCGGCCACCATGGCGAGGGCGTCGTCAATGGGCACCTCGAGCACCTCGATGTCTTCGCCCTCCTCGGCGAGACCGCCCCCGGAGTCGACCCGGTCGGCCGGCCCGTACCAGGCCAGATAGAAATGCACCAGCTCGGTGACCGAGCCCGGGCTCATGTACAGGTCGAAGAGGTGCCGCACCGCGCCGACCCTCACGCCGAGCTCTTCGCCGGCCTCCCGGCGGATCGCCACCTCGGGGGCGTCGTCGTCGAGCAGCCCGGCCGCGGTTTCGATGAGCATGCCGTCGGCGTGGCCGTTGACGTAGGCGGCGTAGCGGAACTGCCGGGTGAGCAGCACGGTGCGCCGGTCCGGGTCACAGAGCAGGATGGTGGCGCCGTTGCCGCGGTCGTACGTTTCCCGCTGCTCGGTGACGACCTGGCCATTGCGACGCCGGTAGCCGAAGGTGGTGCGCCGCAGCACATGCCATCCGTCGGAGGTCACCTCCACCCGCTCGACCGTGACGGCCGGGTTGCCGTGCAGGCCAGCACCGGCCTGGTCCAGGCCGGTACGCCCCCGACCGTCCGGCAGGTCGACGCCGAGCCGCCCGAGTGCGACCGGGGTCACCGGTGCGTCGATGCTTCGGCGAGGCCCGGGATCTCAGTGATGCTGGTGTACACCGGGATGCCGCGGCGCCGGGCGATGGCGACGTCCTGGTCGGCGCCGCGGGAGTCGCCGGGCAGCCTCAGTACGCCGTCGCACCTCTCGAGCAGGCGCTCGGCCGTTGGATACATCACGTCGGCGGCCAGCGGATGGGCCACATCCGTCACCCCGGCGCTGGCGAGAACCGGCAGCGCCACCCACTCGCCGATCATCGGCAGGTGGCCCGCCTGGAAGATCGGCCAGGCCGCCTCCTCGAGGCGGGCGAGGTTCTGGCGAAGGAGCACGGGGTCGTCGCCGGTGCCCGAACGGTAGGGGCCGGCGATCAGGATCATCAGGGAGCTGGTCATGTCCGCTACAGTAATACAACGTGCAGAAACATGCACAACTCGGAAGGAACGCGAAATGCTCGCTGCGGAACGCCAGGCCCTCCTGCTCGACCGCCTCGCCAGGGACGGCAAGGTCGTGGCCAAGGAGATCGCCGCGGAATTGGGCCTCTCCGACGACAGCGTGCGCCGCGACCTGCGCGAACTCGCCGCCGCGGGCTTATGCCAGCGGGTCTACGGCGGTGCCCTGCCGGTGTCGCCCGCTCTGGCGCAGTATGCCGAGCGCAGGCTCGTGGAACCCGACAGCAAGGACCGGGTCGCCGCGCGTGCGGCCCGGCTGATCATGCCGGGCAGCACCGTGATCCTCGACGGCGGCACGACAACCCTCGCGGTGGTGCAGGCGCTGCCTTCGACCCTGACCTGCACGATCATCACCCATAGCCCCACCATCGCCGCCGCGCTGGTGCCGCACGACGGCGTCGAGGTCTTCCTGCTCGGCGGCCGGCTGTTCAAGCACTCCGCGGTGACCTGTGGCGCCGCCGCTGTCGAGGCCGCCCAGGCGATCACCGCCGACCTGTTCCTGCTCGGCGTCACCGGGGTGCATCCCACCGCCGGCCTGACCACCGGCGATGTGGAGGAGGCCGCGATGAAGCGGGCGCTGGCGGGCCGGGCGGCCGACACCTTCGTGCTGGCGAGTGCCGAGAAGGTCGGGGTGGCGTCGCCCTACCGGGTGCTGCCGTTCGACGAGATCGCGGGCCTCGTCACCGACACCGCGGCCGACGATCCGACTCTGGCCGGCCTGCGCGACGCCGGCGTCAGCATCCTAGGCATCGGCGACTGACCGTCGACCTCCCCGCTGCTGCCGCCCGTCCGCCGACCTCCCGCCGACCTCGGTGGCAACTGTTGCCGAATCGGACATTTGCACCCGGCGTACCGGGGGTGGATTCAACTGGTCGATGCAACACCGCTGTTTTCTTGGTCTGAGAGTAGCTGATGCAGGGCTTCTCGCGGGGTGGCTGCGTCGAGCCGTTTT